>NZ_BAAGTT010000043.1:0-193426 GCF_054781775.1 Spirosoma areae
TATTCGTTGAGTGCCATTGATGAGTATTTCGTTATCGTAACACGAAGCCGATAAGCTATGAACTCGAAATCATCAATGATTGGCCCCTGGACACTACTGCTGCTGGTCACTGGCCTGTTGGTAGTAGCTGTGGCCCTACTGGTTATTGGGTGGCTGCTGTAGAGCCATATTTACTAGTGTTCTTTAAACGTTAAGTGGTCGGGTAAAGTTTGTGTAACTTGATTCTTGCCTCTTTATTGGTGAACTGCCAGTTGGCTTTGGCTTGTCTATGATTGCGTTTGGTTTGCCACGCATTGACTTCCCGGACCAACTCGTCTTTGGTAGCGATGTGTCGGTTTAAACAATCTCGTTGCAAGACTGACAATTCGATTTCGGCCATGCCGGTCTCGCAAAAGGGGCTGAGAAGGTAAACTGTTAGGCCAATGCCAAACCGCATAGGCAGTTGCCTCACAGGGATTATGGTGTTTGTGATTGTGTTGTTGCTCACAGTAGGCATACTGCTACTGGATCACCTGACGTAAAAAAATGATTGGACGGCAACGAAGCGACGATAACTCACTGATCTGTACCGCCGTCTTTCTGGTGCTGATGGCATTGGAGGCTTGTAAGTGAAACACAATAAAGCCAGTCTGGGGCGGTCAGTCACGCAAAAGGTGAAGTATACCGACTTTCAGCAGATCACGCGTAGTCACACCGCATTGAGTCCAAAAGCTGACCAAGCGAAGTAGGCCCAGATTAGCATTGATATACTCTCGTCTCTCTTACCCCTACCGAAAGGCGTTCGTCTGTTGGGTATCGCTCTGTCGAGCCTGCAAGTTGTATCAACGACCCCACCAGGAGGGCAGTTAGCATTAGACTTAGAATAGCGACAATCCATCAAAAAGCCTAAAGTGACCTACCCGGCAAAACCGACAGAACCCCTTTTGTCGGTTTTGTCGGGTAGGTACCCTAAGCATTCTGGAAAAAAGTGCTACGATTCACTTACTTTATCCAAACAGCCAGCAGGCAATGTTTGGTCAGGAATGAGATTACGACATGTCTCGAAGCAGACCTTTTCCAAGAAGCTGATAAATGCCAACCACACCAGTTGGCGATTCCCATCGATTAGTTGTAGGAGAGTGAATAAGTTGGCCGAGTAATCAGGTAGGCGTTCGGGCTGGACTCTAATGGCCTCGCTCCATCGGGATTTCCCATCGCCATATTATCGTCACGGGCGGGTAGGGCGTTAGCCGGAACGGGGACTGATGGTTGCTTAAACTGGTCGAGCGCAGTAATCACCAGAAGATAAAAGCAATGCCGAGAAAACGTTTTCATTACGTGAACAAAAAAAGGCTGGGGGAACTACCCAACCGACCCTATGAGCTGGAAATGAGACTTATATAACGCCGACTGACCTGGCAGCGGCTGAAAAAGGCGGAGGGGATTAGCTAAGAAATCCAGTGACTTGCGCTAAATAGTTACTACTATAAGTCAAAAAGCCACTTCATGGACGGGATTTTCTAGTAAGCCTTATTAACTAAAGCGTGCCACCCTGGCGTGGTCAGATTTCACCAGGTCGATGCCTACATATCTATCTGGGCGGTTAGCAGTTGGCAAGCGACTTGGTTGTGACTTACTCATGGGACTCAAGTCCAAAGAGCGTCATCAGGGCCAAAACCACATGACTGGGTAGGCGGCACAGGTTGGTTTTCGCCCTGATCAACGATTTAACTTCTAACCCGGTGCAGGGTATTTAATCACTACTTAACGAATGATAGAAGGGGTATGAATGATGCAGAAGCAAAAAATAGGATAATCAACATTTTATCGACGGAAAGCTTGACAGCTAACCAATTAAAGAGTCACCTTGCCATCCCTAACCCGCTGTTCAATCGCTTAATCAGTGCGTTAATTACAGAGCGCAGAATACGTTATACAGGCAGGGTGGGTGAGGAGAATATCTATGAACTGACCGAGGCTGGCAAGTCACCGTCTCAACCTGGTCATTGAATAAGCCTCAAACAACCTTCAATATCAACCTGACCCCGGTAGCCTGACCAGGCCTGCTCACCTGTGGCATTGGTGTTGGGCATCCAGACTGCAATAACCCGCGTCTGGGCGCTTACCCGGTTCACATCGTCCGAACCTACCGATAGCGCGACAATCACCTTCCAGAGCGCAGCAGGAGCAGGAACGCTTAGTTTGCCAGCGGCTATAGACGTAGCCTTGCCATTATCGCCCTCACCACCTTTGCCCCACGTTCCGGCAATGATGTGGAGTTCATTACCCTGAGCAACCAGCCCCCGACAGTACTCTTCCAAGCGAAACCAGCCTTGCCGGTTATGTTGAGGTGCCTGGGGTATGATGTTGGTTAGCAGAAACGTAGTTCTGTTTTCCTCCGCCGTGCTATCTCGGTCATCTGACGGGCAGAGGTGGCCTCTGTCAAAGCCTGTATTTGTATAATCCGCGTGTCGAGCCTGATACCAGCCAGTAGGCAGCGACTGGTCGGGAATGAAGTTGCCCGTATAGCGCTTGGCTGATCCTTTACAGGCGGCTGAGAGGTGCCAACTCACCAGTTGGCGACACCCGTCAATTGGTTATATGAAAGAGAATACGTAGGCCGGGTAATCAGGTAGGCGTTCGGACTGGATTCTGAGGGTCTCGCACTATCGGGATTGCCCATCGCCATGTTGTCGTCACGAGCAGACGTGGCATTAGCCGGAATGGGAACGGATGGCTGTTTACACTGACTGAATGCAGTAGCTAAGGAGATGATCAGCTAAAGTTTAACAGTCTTCTTCATCAAAAACATAATTTCCGTACACCAGCCCGTACACAGCAGAAATAAGAAATGCCTAACTATCACATAATGAGATAGTTAGGCATTTACTGAGTACCAGGAGCGGGAGTCGAACCCGCACGGGCTTGTGGCCCACAGGATTTTCATACCAACTACAGCTTTCGCTGCTTGCTGCCCAATGCAGCAATTTGTGGTCTGGACTTTCTCTTCACCGTATCCCCTTTTCGAGAACGTAGGTGCCGCCTTTAAAGTCTCTACACCTTCCACACCAACTTTCATTGGCGGGCTTGGCTCGGGATTGCCAATCAATTTCCTGATAAGGTTTCCCCGAATTTAAGCGGTTCTACTGCGAACATTTCCATTCGCGCACTCAAATCTGTCTAAGTCCGGCGTGTCTACCAATTCCACCATCCCGGCATTTGCCTGATTCGACCAATAGTCAAACTTCGGTAGTTACGAAAAAAGCACCGTTGGTCGGTGCCTTATCGTGGAGCGAAAGACGGGGTTCGAACCCGCGACCTCGACCTTGGCAAGGTCGCGCTCTACCAGCTGAGCTACTTTCGCAAACCAATTGCGCCAGCGTTTTGGCGAATTGTGGATGCAAATTTAGGCTATTTTCGGCGTATGTCAAGTTTTGCCCTTAAAAAAAATTTCAGACTGCTTAGGCAAACGCATATTGAAAACTGATTCTGAACAACTTAACGCTGTGATTTAAAGAAGCGAATCATTCACCTGCGTGTCGAACACGCCCGTCAGAACACGCCCGTTTCGCTTTACCTGAACCCAGATGCGGTAATGACCGGCACGTGGGAACGCATACGGAAACTCAACCATGTTGGCCGTTTTCATGGCGTGGTTCATGCCGGGCATTGCTGCTGCCAGCAACCGGTTTTTTTCGGGTTCGGGCATTGTTTTGAGTTTGGCCACATACGCATCAATACTATCGCGGAAGCGAACCGCATCGGGATAATGAAACGTTCGGGCCGTGTCGGCGATGCGGTTCACGAAGGAGCCTTCTGCCGCCATCGAATAGGTTCCAACCGGGTGCAGGTGAATATAAACCGTGCCATCGGAACGTAAAATGACCGCATGGCCGCCCATGCCCAGGTAAGGCTCTACCGGCGCGGCCTTCCCCAACGAATCAGCAACGGCGAATTTCAGCGTATATAGTTTGCCCGATTCGAGAACCTGTGCCGGTTTATCCATCCAGAGCATCGTTGAACCGTCGGCAAGTTTGGTACTGGCTCCGGGTTTTCCGCAAACAACCATGTCATTATCTAAGTGCGGTACGTTTACCGCATTCGCTTTCACGCCCATCGGTTCAACTACAAGCCAACTGTCATCAGGGTCAGATGGCTTGGCGGCTGCAGCGGCCCCGGCGTTAATTTTTAGCGAAGGCACATCAATGGTATCGGTCAGGGTTTCGGTAAAGCCACTTCGATACACCACGTCAGCATAGAGCAAGTATTTACCACCCGGCAGCGGGGGCAGCGTAGCTTCATAATTGAGCGTGTCGCGCCGGTTTGGGTGCAGGTGCGCGAACGCATCCAGGCCGGGTATCCTGACCAAAAAGGCGTGCATCAGTTTGCCGTGGTCGGGCAGCAGGAAGCTAAAAAACGTTCGCCGTTGGGGTCCAAAACCGGTAGTGTCGAATTGAATCGAGACTTGCCGCTGGGCATTGGTGATTTTCACTGATGCGCGAACAGGCGTGGGCTTATATAACTGAATGGTTCGGTATTCCTGGGCGGTATCGTTCCACCATGAGCGCCAGCCGGCCAGTATCAGCGCCACTACAACTAAACCAACACCCATGCCTACGACGCGCCGACGCCGGAGCGTTGCCGGTGCAGGCTGATTGGGGGCAGAAACTCCATCGGCATTGCTGGCGCCTATGATCGTGACTAACATCACGACCAGCAAAAGGCCCATAGCCGCCAGGCCCCAGCCCGTTCCGGCGGGCATATCCCGCAGCGCTGTTGCTACAGCCACCACCGGCACGATAACCTGCTGCTTGCCATCAGGGCCATCGATACTTAATTCAACACTCGACGAGCCGGAACTCATAAGCCATAAATCGGCTTCGTAGCGATTGTCGCCAACCGGCACCAGCACGTCGTGGGTTGGTGCGCCTTTATTGCCCGAACGGAAAAAGATGGGTCTTGCGCCGATGCTACTCACGCGCCCCTGCTCGACAAATACGGTGACTTTAGCGGTTCCCGGCACCACGTCGGGCGGATTTATGCTAATCAGCAATCGGTAGTTACCTGCCTGCTTCTGAACAATCACCCCCGAACTGCCAACGTGGGCGGTTGCAATGAGTGAATGACTGAAGGATAGAATGAGTGAATAAAAAAGCACAAGCCATTTCACCCGAATCTTACTCCTTGTCTTACCAGGTATTGATTGCAAAAACGTTTCACTCTTTCGCTCTTTCATTCTTTCGCTCTTTAACTTATCGCGCTATGCGTTTCATCCAGTTGCCCCAAAACAAGCCAATACGAGCGGAAAGGACAGCATAGAGCAGGGCTTTCCCAAAACCAAGCCAGAAATCAGCCACCGACTCGATGTTCCAGGGCGGAAATGCGTAGCGATATTCCCACTCCGGCGGGCTGTCATACGTCCAGGAAGACGAGAGGAAAAATCCATTGCGGGCGAGGGGCGATGTGGTCAGGAATTCGCCGAAAGGCCATTGGACAGCCAGCAGAATAACCATAAAAGCAATACCATATAGCCCGGCCAGTACCCAATCGTTTAGTTTACGTTTTCCTTCAGCTTTTGGTGTGTCAAACCGGTGCATCAGCCAGTCGAGGGCCAGCCCCGGTATAATCAGCAACAGCGGAAACATAAATGGCTGGTAGTGCGTAATGGGGTTTAGCACGGGTCCAAGCCGGGGTGTTGCCGGAAAGTTCTGAAGCAGCCAGCTTGGCAGCAACATAGACAGCATGTAAACACCGGCAATGATGGTGATAGGCCAGCGCAGTAACGAGGCCCTTCCCACTGCCAGCAGATAAAAGGGGAAAATAATGGCCGATATAGCGTAATAGCTGGAATGGTGTGATTCGCGCATTCCTACCGACTCAGACAATAAAGTATACAGCATCACCAAAAGTAGCCCTGCCGCTACGCCGAACAACCATTTCAGGCGGTTAGACCGCAGGTGGCCCTCAGCCAATTGGTTAATGGTATTAGTGCGATACTGATTCTGGAGCGACAACACACCCACCATGGCCCCAAACTGCACGGTCATAATGCCGATGGCCAGAATCGTGTGTGGGGGAGTAAGAATCTGAACGTCAAGCCCGTAGGTATTGTGCCACCAGTCATCGAATGGGGCCGACGTGAGCATGGCTAAAGCACCCCATACGCAGAACATAGCCCCCAGCGGTCCGTAGAAAACACCCCAAAACGGAACGGCAGACGACCGGCCCGGATGATTTTTGGTGAGCGTGAGGTTCAGTATCTGGTAGGCAGAGAACAAACCCGATATAACCGCCCCAACGTAGATAACCATGTGTGGAGGAGCAAACAGACCATCGCGGCCAATGCTCATGTGCCACATAATATCCCAGAGCAATCCCATCACAATGCAAAAGGACGAGAAAACAACGGCGTAAATGTAGGTGGGTATGCCCAGCCGCCAGTCGATAGTGATTCCATCTGACTGGGCTTGAAGGGGTTGCAGTGAAGAAGGGATGGACGATTGCATAGATAAGCTGACGGGAGAGTTTGATCAAAAAGATGCAGAAAATTACGAAAAGGTTGCTGATTATACCAGTGGCTTTATACGGCCCGCAGCCTGCACCTGAGCCAACGGGACAAGAACCAGCCGATTAATCACGTTATTTGTATAAAATTAGTATCACTTACCCCTCCGATATGCTCCCTTTTGATTCACCGGCACAAGTGTCGTGGTTGGCAACCCGAACGTTGCTTGTTGGGCTTTGTCTGTTCATGAGCGCGTGTGTACCCGACTTTTTGCTATCGGACTCTGACTGGGTGGTTATCGAAGCGGGCGAACATGAACCCAACCCCAAGCGCAAAGTCGGCCTGCTCATTAGCCCCGGCACCATATCGGCAGAGGTCACTTTTGATAGTTCCTGCATTTATGATGTTGGAGCAACCGACGCCGACGACTGGAATAAGGTTATTGGGTTAGGGTTTGTCGGGTCGAAAGATCAGGCATTGGGTGGTGTACCCCCACACCAGGTTGATGGCGCCCGTGTGGGCTGGCGCTGGAACCCAAAGCGGGGCCGCATTGACCTCGGCGCGTATATTTACGTTGAAGGCAAACGCACCGACTTCAAAGTAGCCGAAGTAGCACTGAATACACCGACGCGCATGACCATCAAGATTGATTATGATCGGAAGGTGTATCAGGTCCTGGGCGGTCAGGCGGTGCCGTTCACGCACGATAAATCCTTTGCCTACAGCACCGGGCTGTATTTTGGGGGTAATCAACCGGCCCCGCACCGGGTTCGGGTCAAGATTGTGGATTAGAAGTAATTATCCACGTCTGATTATGACCATTGCTCCACTCGACCTGATCTTACTGCTTGGCTCGCTACAGGGGTTTATTCTGGCTGCATTGTTATGGAGTAATCGCAAAGGCAATTCGTTGTCGAATCGGTTACTGGCTGTATTAATTGGCTTGCTGGCGCTGATGAGTCTGGCGGTCGGTATACCCGTTGCTAATCGCTGGATAAGCTTTGCACTGGATTTTCTGCCCCTGATTATGGTAATGCCCCTGGGGCCGCTCATCTATTTTTATACAAAATCCGTATTGAATCCAGCGTTTACCATTGGCTGGCGTGAACGACGCCATTTCTACCCAGTGGTGCTGGATTGGGGAAGTAAGTTCATTGGCTGGGTTTTCATGGGTGGCGTACTTCTCGGTTTTTTTCGGGAGCAGGAAGGCCCGGCCTGGGGCCATATGATGAATGAATACGATACCTACGTGGACATTCCGCGCTGGCTGTCGGTAACAGTTTATTTAGTGCTGACGAGGCAATTCCTAAACCAGCGTAAACGGGCGGACAACGTTGGGAATGCCGGGAGCCTGCAACCGACGTTACAGTGGCTTCGGCAGTTTGTGAACGTCTTTCTGGTTTTTCAGGGCATATGGTTCGTTTACTTAGTGCCTTATATCATTCCTGCCCTGCGGGGGCCATTGCTGGACAAATTCGGCTGGTACCCGATTTACATTCCCATCGCTGTTTTAATATATTGGCTGGGATTAAAAGGCTATCTGCATTCCCGAAACAGCCTGGTCGATGCAGTGACCGGTAAACCCAGCGCCACGTTCATTCCCGCCGAAACCGTTGAAAAAGTAGCTGGCTTATTGAGCAACGCTATGCGAATCGACAAGCTCTATCTCGACCCGGAGTTAACGGTTGAAAAAGTCGGGCGGCACACGCAGCTACCGCCTAAAACCATTTCGTTCGTGCTGAATCAGCATCGCCAAAAAAGTTTCAATACATTCGTCAATGAGTATCGCATCGACGCCGTGAAACAACAATTGATTAACCCGGCCAATGAGCATCTGACCCTAACGGGCATTGCGTTCGAGTGCGGGTTCAATTCACAGGCTACGTTTCAACGGGCATTCCGGCAGATGACGGGCGTCTCGCCGAAAGAATTTGCGGGTCAACAGGAAAAAACACCGCTCAAATCCAGATTTGAGTAGTCTACCCCGTTATTTTTAGGCTGTTTTGGGCTAAAAAACGGCCCACGATGAAAGCCTTTGCCTGCCTGCTGTTACTTACTTCCCTCTGGGGGTACGCTCAACCCGGAACAGATACGCTACAAACGAAAACCCTCCAGCCTGCCGACATGCAGGCCGATTTCCGCTACCTGCGCCGGTTGCTGGAAGAAACGCATCCGGGCCTGTATCGCTACACGCCCAAAGCGGCCATGCAGGCTAAAATGGACAGTATTGACCGAAACCTGAGCCAACCGATGCCGTTTTATGCGTTCTTCAGGGTTGTGTCCGGGCTGATGGCTGATATTCGCTGCGCCCACACCCATGCGCTACCGCAAAAAAACTGGCGTGAGCAGTTTAACGGTGTGCTGAAAACGATTCCATTTTTTGTGCTGCCCGTTCAGCATCGCTTTTACGTACTGTTCAATGGCACGGCTGACCAGACCATCAAACCCGGCTTTGAACTGCTTCGTATAAACGGCCAGCCGATGGATGGCATCCGTCGGCAACTGTACCGCTATCACTGGGCCGATGGCTATATCGAATCCTCGAAAAGCCAGATACGGGGCGAATTTTTCGCCTTGTTTTACTACTGGTTTGTCGGTCAGCCCGACACGTATTTGCTCACGTTCCGCAGTTTGGCGGGCGATACAGTGCAGGTTACCGCCCCCGCCAAACCGTTCGGCGGTTCGCTGAAAACGATGCTAAAACGCCCCGTCAACCGGCAGATGGTGGCGTGGTATGTAACAAAAAAACAGAAGCATCCGTGGCGATTGTATTTCCCCGACACACTTGCCCAAACGGCCTTCCTGCGGCTGGATGGGTTTGGCGGAGAAGGCGCGAAAAACGCTGACCAGGCGATTACCACGTTTCGGACATTTATGGACAAGGCAATGGCGCAGGTAGAGAAGAAGGCCATTAAGAACCTGATTGTCGATATTAGAGGCAACACCGGCGGCTGGGACAGTCAGGGCATCGAATTGTTTACTTATTTAGCAAAAGCCGATACAGCCGTCTTGTATTATGCCCGGCAGCACAGCGTAACGGATAGTTCTGACTTTGTGAAATTCTCTGACCTCTCCGAAGCTGACCGGAAAAATATAAAGAATGAACTGATTCCCGAAGCCGATGGTACGTTTACGCTGAAACAAGGCAGCGATACGCGCGACCCTAAACGCTATTCGCCCAAACCCAACCGATTCCGGGGCAAGGTCTATATCCTGATGAACGGCGAAAGTGTATCGACTGCGTCGGAGTTTCTGGCCGTTGCCCACGCGAATAAAGTAGGCGTATTTGTGGGAACAGAGTCAGGGGGTGCTTACGAAGGGGGTAACGGCAGCAGTTTTATAAATCTCGAACTACCCCACTCAGGCATACAGGTAACGACGCCGTTGGTGTATTATAACAATGCCGTTGATGAGCCACGCCAAAAGGGACGCGGCACACTCCCGGACTATGCCGTACCGATTACCATTGACAATCTGCTTCAGCACACCGACAGCCAGTTAGATTTTGTCAGGAAATTGATTCGGGATAGAAGCAAATAGGGAAACCCACAAAGAAAAGTCACCGGCTGTACAATAGCAGACAGCCGGTGAACTATGCTACTAACCTAACCTATTATTTACGAATTTATTTTATAATAATGCTGGCTATTTACTTCTTAGACAGCACGTTTGGAAGCTGCTACATTCCTGCCTTCACGCACCATTCGGTATTTAATTTCTCTTTATATAAATTGAAGCGATTGTGTATTTCCGGCCCGCGTAATTTTTTGGGTACCAATTAAAAGACAGTTGTGGTTTAGGTATTATATTCTGTTCTCTATCGACCACAATCAAACCGGACAAACTTGTCCGAGTCACATTAATTGGCCTTCGGGGATCATCATCTGTAGATAACCGAAGAACACCAGCACCAACTACGCCTAATGTATATGTATTTTTCAAGGGATCAACAATGACTGTAATTGTATGGTAACTGCCATAATTTATGGTGCCTACGAGTTCGCGATAGGTGTAATCGGATGGGCTATCGCATATCCTTATTTCACCGGCCTTATTTACTGTTAAGCGAGCGATTGCGTTGGCAAACCCGTCGGAAATTGATACAACCAAATCATTGTCACCTCTGTCAATTTTCCCGGTCCAGGTGAATGTTATTGTTTTGCTCAAATCAGTTGTAACCCCTCGAAACGACAGCCAATCCAAATGGCCCGAAATTTGGCTGTCACGTATGGGCACATCCGAATATTCCAGACACTTATTCGAGCCATCCAGGCTTATTTTTAATTTGTCCTGAATGGCGTAATTATAGGCTACTGAATCGCCAACAGGCGAACCCGGAATGTTATGTAGGGGTGGGCTGGAGACTACATCACCAGAAAAGTTATTCGTCAATAAGTAGATAGGGCGACACGAAAAAAGTGACACCGCCATCAGAAAAACGGTCGATACCGTAACAGAACGGGTAATGTTCATAGTTTAAGTGATTTAGAAAATAGTGTGGATTGAAATTTTTCGACATCATTAAACGTAATTTTGAAATCATCGGCGAAGCCGCCAATCAACTGCCGGTTGACTTTCAAGAACCTCATACGAACATAGCCTAATAAAACGTCATTAGTTTTCGCAACCGGCTTATTCATGGCTACTTCGGCGTCGACTATCAAATACTGTGGTACATCCTTCAAAACGATCTGACTGCTCTGGAATCCCAGCTTTCGGCAATCGCCCACCCGTCTGAATAGTCTTTTCATGTTGATATAGATAGAAGAATTGACGCCTACTCGATTTCAGGTTTTCGGCGGGGCCTTTTGTTGGTTATGCGGTAGTTCAGAAATTGGCTAACTTTGGTAAAAACTATTGCGAACTCATGGCACCGCTCAGCAATCTTCAACTTGAGTTATTGAAACTCTACGCCAACAGCATCGACGACCAAAAACTATTGGAAATCAAGCTGTTGCTTGGCAACTACTTCGCCCAGAAAGCAACCGAAGCGATGGACAACATTTGGGACGAGAAACAACTGACCGAACAGGATATGATTAATTGGACAACCGAACACAATCGTGGTACGCGTCGTTCCTGATACCAATATCCTGTGGCCGAAAATCACCCTTTCGCCATAAGTTGCGCTATTGGTGCTGACAGGTTAACTTTGTTTTCTTGCTTTCATAAAGTCTTGTTCCCTATGTACACATCGATTAGTGGCTTATTTGAAAACGGGCAGCTTACCTTGCTTGAACGCGCTCCTACCAGCAAAAAATCGAAGGTGGTCATTACGTTCCTGGAGGAAATTGATGCAGTTGACCCGGCTCCTTCTAAGCCAGTCAAACGTCGTCTGGGTGGCTTAGAAGGCAAAATCACCATTCCCGACGACTTTAACGAACCCTTAGACGACTTAACTGAATACATGCATTAATGCGTTATCTGATTGATACCCAGATTGCGATTTGGGCCAAAGAGAATAATCCCAGATTAAAAACACCCATCCGTGATATTCTTGAAGACCTTGATAACGAGATTTTCATCAGTCAGTTTAGTCTCCAGGAATTGGTCATCAAACAGCAGATAGGCAAGCTGCCCGGCTTTATCGTTCGGGTCAGCGACTTTGCCCGGCAGCTTTTCGATGATGGCTTTTTGCTACTCCCGATTAGTAACGACCAGCTTTTTTCTTATCAGCATCTCCCTTTCTACGATGACCACCGCGATCCATTCGACAGGTTTCTGGCGGCAACTGCCCTGTCAGAAAACCTGATCTTCATCACCGCCGACGAGAAATTTGAGCGGTATCAACCACTCGTTCAACTTCTTCTCGCTCGCTGAATCTGACCTGCTGTTTTCCAGGATAGCGACCCAAAACAGCAGGGTGAGGAGGAGTGAGAATTTTTTCATGGTCGTGTGGGGTGGTTATTGCTGCATACCGCTGTATGTAGGATAATATGTTTTGTTTTTTACGACTAAAACAAAACCAGCAGCATAGTAACTATAATATTTTGTTGGGTCTGTTGACCCGAAAGGGCCTGAATTATCCTTTAACTGCCACTTTATGCCACCAGTTGAGGCATCTATCGCAGCCTTTCCCGTATAAAGTACTCCATTGGCATATATAATGGCTCTGAACGAATCTGCCGTTTGATTTGAAGTCCATTTAGTATCGCCTGTGTTGGCATCTAAGGCAATAACTTTATTTGTTGAAGAGCCTGTCGAAACTAAAAAAACTAATCCGTTACCAACAGTGACTCCCGTATTTACATCGTTAGTCAGGGTTTCTGTTAGTGTTTTATTCCACTTCTTAGCCCCGGTTTTTGCATCAATAGCAAATACGTCATTTTTTGCACTCCCATAAAGCACACCATCTGCTACGGTCATGCTGGACTTAATTGATGCCGCATTTTCTACCGGGTATTCCCATAGTAATTTTCCTGTTTTTGCGTCAATAGCCGCAATTACATTCGCGTTTCCGCCTGTTTTGGGTGAGCGTACATAATAAACACTACCATCAGTAACAACAGGGTTTACATCACCAACCGATCCGTTCTCTGGCCCTTGTATTGACCATTTCTTTTCAGATGAGGCAGCATCATAACAAAAAATTCCTCTTTTATCCTGTAAAAGCGGATTGATATAATATAGCAGGCCGTTCGATACCACAGGACGATTGCCGTATTCTGCAATGCGCCATTTTTCTTTTGCAGTATTCAGATCATTGGCAACAAAACTACTTGTGTTTGCCACGTTAGATCGATACAGATTACCATTATCAATTACAGAAAAGATATCTACCTGCACTTGCGAATCAAATGCAACTTTAAGTTTGGCATTTGTTGCATCTACTAATTCAACTTTCCTTTTACTTTGGTCATCTGGATAATAACCACCAACCAACAAAGAGCCATTAGTAAAAAA
The DNA here is from genome assembly GCF_054781775.1 of Spirosoma areae. NCBI lineage: Bacteria > Pseudomonadati > Bacteroidota > Cytophagia > Cytophagales > Cytophagaceae > Spirosoma > Spirosoma areae. The sequence goes on from NZ_BAAGTT010000043.1 coordinate 13,388, forward strand.
CAGTGGAAACGGATAAAAACCTTTATCATCATTGGGAAAAATAGCCAGTTCATTACCCGTATTAGGGTCTATCGCAACTATTCGATGTGTTTGTTTTAAATAAGCAGCGGTATTGCCAGAAGCAGGAACAAGAATATCGTTTGAAGATTTTACTAAATAAATGACATTTTCTGAGTTCACCGTACTACCAACAGTTGATGAAGCCTCCTTCGTCATATTCACCTTATAAACCACCGTACTTGCATCTTCGGCCGTAACGGTATACAGCACCTCCTTAGAGAAATCCTGCGCTGTGCCTGTGGCTGGTGATACCGTCGCTTTATCAGATAGCGTAATAGTTGGTACCAGTTTCGTCACGTCCGTGCCGCTGGCAACGGTGGCCGAAATGGTTTTGGCGGTGGCATCAATCGTGGCATTTACCGCCGGGTTAAGTCCGTTGAAAGAGAAAGTTTTGATGTCTTTGGCCGGACTTTTGGGAGCCGTTCCCACGCCCACTGCAACGGCATACGCCGAGGTGGTGCCATCTTCGGCCGTTACGGTGTAGGTGACGGTTTTGGTAAAGTCCTGCGCCACGCCCGATGCAGGCGAAACGGTGGCTTTGGACGAAAGGGTGATACTTGGTACGAGTTTGGTCACGTCGGTACCGTAGGGGACGGTTGCCATTACGGTTTTGGCGGTGGCATTGACCGCAGCCGATACAGCGGGATTAAGCCCATTGAAGGCAAAGCCACTGATGGCTTTTTCGGAGCTTTTGGCAGGTGTGGGCGTATCTTCGGTTTTCTTGCAGGAGACAACCCAGAGCAACAATAAACAAAAAAGGGTGGAGAGAAGTGAGAATGAAGTTTTCATTGGTTTGTTTGGTTTTGAAAAACGATATTGATAGGGTTTATTCCGAATCATAGTGGCGTAGACCTTTGTCAAAACAGGGGGTTATTTCTGGATTTTAATATCAAAAACGATGAAGTAGCCGGTGCCTTTTTTGCCTAATTGCTTCATCCGCATGACGCCTTTTTTGCCATCCTGGGTAATAAACCGGTAGAGAACTTTGTCGAAAAGTACAGAAGGTGCACAATTCGCTCCTCCAACAGCATCATCAGCCACAACCGTATAATCGGCGGCCCCACCTTCTGCTTTTAGTTTAGTTTTGTCGACAAGGGCGGCAATGTCAGTGCTAAAGGACAGTTCATTCCATTTATCAGATGATGTGTATCCATTATCCGCAGTGACGCTATTTTTGGTAATAAACTCTACACCCCCTTTGCGATAGGTACTCCACTTCTGACCAACAATAATCCCGTTTAGTTTGCCAACGCCACAACTACCCCCACACAGGATAACATTGGCTGGCGTATACATTTCCAGGTTACAATAGCCATTTAACAATCCGTCAATACGGTCAGCGTATTTAGCACCATCTTTCAGTTGGAACACCGTTCCGGTTTTATAGTCGATCAGGCATGAATCCGTCAATCGGTCGGAGGTTTCATTGACGGTCATTCTTACGGTGGCAAAATAGTAGGCATCCGTGGCGGCCGATACGCTGAACACCTTTGTACTCCCATCTTCGGCGGTGACCGTGTACGGAACGGCTTTGCTAAAATCCTGCGCTACACCTGTAGCTGGCGAAATCGTCGCTTTGTCGGATACCATAATGGTGGGTACTAATTTCGTAACGTCGGTTCCAGCCGGTAGCAGGGCAGTAATGGTTTTAGCGGTGGTATCGACGGTGGCTTTTACAGCCGGGCTTGCGCCAGTAAATGATACCGTCAGAATATTCTTAGCGGAGCTTTTTAGGGCTGCGGATTTTGTGACGGTTGTTATATACGTCTGGTTAGTTCCGTCTTCGGCTGTAACGGTATATGTAACAGGGTTGGTGAAGTCCTGTACTGCTCCCGACGCAGGCGAAACCGTCGCCTTTGCCGAGGTGGTGATGGTCGGTACCAGCTTTGTTACGTCGGTTCCAGCCGTTACAGTAACTGAAATAGCTTTTGTAGCGGCATCGACCGTCGCATTCACAGCAGGGTTGAGGGCACTAAAGGCAAACGCCGAGATTGCCTTCTCCGAACTTTTCGTTGGTGTGGGCGTTACGGGCGTATCTTCGGTTTTTTTGCAGGAAACCACCCACAACAGCAGCAGGCAGAAGAGGGTGGATAGAAACGAGAAGGAGGTTTTCATACTTAGTTTGGTTTTAAAAAATGGTGTGAACAGCGCTTCACGTACTGCCCTGTTATCGGGAATACGCCACTAAGTTGAGCCAACAACCGGCGCCAATGCCAGTGCGGGGGGGCGAGTGGTCGGCTTTTCAGGGCGAATCGTCGCTTTTTTTAGGTTAAGCAAGTAAACGGTAAGGCTGCATATGGCACATAATACACTGAATCGTTGCAACCAGTAACCTGCTAAAGTCGACCACTGGCCCACTGGTTTCGGCAACTGGCGGGTGACTGATTGAGAATATCAGCTTTACGTTGTAGGTTAGAGGCATACACCCGTTCTCATGTTTCCTTCCTGCGCCACCTGTACTTTTTTCGTCTGGCTGTATCTGCTCACGGTGTCGGTAGCCGCACAGCCTGCCCGGCCCGGTCAGGTGGCGAGTGAGTTGCCGATTCCGACGACCAAACTACCTGCCGACAATCTGGACCTGCGCCCATTTACTCAATTCTGGTCTGATACCGCGTCAAGGGCCACGTATACCACTGTTGACCAACTGGCAAAGCTATCCCCATTTCCAGCCGGGCCACTAAGAGCCTATGGCAGGCAACCAACCATTTGGCTGCGGTTTCTGATCCGAAACCCTCACCCAACCGATACTCTGCATCGGTTGTTTTTTGGGGGCTATCATCTTTCCTGGGTATTAGGCCAATCGGATATGCAAAACCGGATGGCTGCTCCGCAGGATAACGGCTGGTTGATTGGTCCGCCTGCCCAGGGCAGTGCCGATCCATTTACATTACCCGTCAAGGTGTTACCTGGCCAAACGGCAACAGTCTGGTTTCAGACGACGGGGTATATATTTTACAGTGCCATTACTCCCCGGCTATTTACGCCTGCCGGGTATGCACAATTCCTACAGGCTCGTGTAGCGTCTCAGCGCAATCATTTCGGGTATTGTTGCCTGATAATGGGGATATGCCTGTTTCTAAGCATGTTTGCCGGCGTTCAGGCCGTGTATGCCCTCGATGCTACGTATGGCTACTGGTCGCTTTATCTGGCCGCTACTTTTCTGTTCTTTCTGCTCACTGCCGATTTAGGCTTCGACCTACAGATTGCCGGGCCAACGATTGCGGCCTTCATCATTCCGACTCAGTACCTGATTGTGATCGCCTATTTGCTTTTTTTGCGGTCGTTCCTGCAACTGAATCAATACATGCCCCACCTGAATCGGTTAATTCTGATAGCGGTATACTGTCTGGCCATCATTTGTGGGGTTAGTTATTGGTGTAACCTCACGCTGGCTATACCGATCATTAAACTCACCGACCAGGCATTCGTCGTAACTGAAATTCTGTTGCTCTTTGCGTTAGTAGCCATTGTTCGGGCCAGAGTACCGAATCGAAATTTATTCATTATTGGTTCGCTGGGCTTAGTGGTGATGGCTGGCCTGGGTACGATTCTAAATGAGTTAGGACAAACCGATTTTGACTATTTCTGGACTGACCCAACCGTTTGGTATGGAGTTGGGGTCGTGTTTGAACTCACTTTCTTCAACCTGGCCCTGAGCCAGCGTGCCCGGCTTGCTGAGCGGGGCAAACAACAGCTTGAGTATGAAAAAGCCCTTGAAAACCAACGTGTTCAACGCATCACTGACCAGTTTCAGCAACGCATTGCTGAAACCGAAATGGCCGGGCTTCGTTCGCAGATGAACCCGCATTTTATCTTTAACTGCCTTAACTCGATTCAATATTTTACCGCTCAGAACGACGCCGAAAAAGCGTCCGACTACCTCTCTAAATTCTCCCGGCTCATCCGGCTGGTACTGGAAAATTCCAAGTCGGAGAAGGTCACCTTAGCCAACGAACTGGAAACCCTGCGGCTCTATATTGACCTGGAAGCCATGCGCTTTCCCCAAAAACTCCATTATGCCATTGACGTAGCTGACACGATTGATACTGACCGTATTCAGATTCCGCCCCTGCTGTTGCAGCCTTTTGTGGAAAATGCCATCTGGCACGGGCTGATGCATAAAGACGAAGGGGGTACAGTGCGGGTAGTTGTGCTACAACCCCGAAACGATTTGCTACGGGTGGCTATTACCGACGATGGCATAGGCCGTCAGAAAGCGGCTGACTATAAAAGCAAATCGGCCACCAAACAAAAATCATTCGGCATGAAGATGACCGTCGAACGCATCGACCTCATTAACCAACTGTATCATAGCCAAACGATGGTGCAGGTCGAGGATTTGATTAATGAGCAGGGAATGGCAACTGGCACTAAAGTACTCGTTAATATTCCCATTTAAATTTATCTATCCACAGGAAATCATGATACGAGTCATTCTTATCGACGACGAACCCAATGCCGTAGGCTTGCTGGCCCTTCGCCTGTCGCAACACTGCCCCCAGGTGGAGGTGGTAGCCTCCTGCACCAATAGCCACAAAGGCGTACAGGCCATTCTCGACTACCAGCCCGATGTCGTTTTTTTAGATATTGAAATGCCCCAGATGAATGGATTTCAGGTACTCGAAGCGGTGGCTGGCGTACCGTTTTCGTTAGTCTTTGTAACAGCCTACGACAAGTTTGCGCTCAAAGCGTTTCGCTATAGCGCCGTCGATTACCTGCTCAAGCCCATTGATACGCAGGAACTGATTCAGGCGGTTCAGCGGGTAGAAAAAAGCCAGAAAACGGGGCCCGAACAAATCGGCCATCTCCGGGGACAGTTAACGAACAGTACTAAAACCTTACCTGACCGCCTTGCGCTGCCGTATCAGAACGGGGTGGCCTTTGTGGATATGAAGGACATTCTTTACTGTGAATCAGACGACAACTACACGAAATTCTACCTTGCCGACGGACAGCATTATTTAGCCACAAAGTCGATGCGCGACATTCAGGATTTATTGGAAGAACGGGATTTTCTGCGCATCCACCGGCAGTATTTAATCAATCTGAATCACATCAAAAAATTCGTTAAAGGCGAGGGAAATTATGTCGTTATGACCAATGGGCAGTCCATACCCGTGTCACGGGCGCAGAAAGACCGGCTGATGGAGCGCTTCGGCTGGCTATAAAATCTGTTTAGAACTCTCGGTGGTCCCGGCTCGTTAGGTATTGATATCGTACCTATTTGACGCATGGCTCACTATCAAACCCTCCACGACTGGAACCTCTCCCCCGCCGAAGCTGTCGCGCTGCAACAGCAGTTGCGTTCGCAGATTCGGATTGAGCCATTGCACCAGCCACCCAAAACCATTGCGGGCTGCGATATTTCGTTCAACAAATTTGAAGAAACGGTGTACGCCGGAATCGTGGTGCTGCGGCTCGATACGCTGGAAACCATCGAAGAAGCCGGGGTGGTGAGCACAGCCCCGTTTCCCTATATTCCGGGTCTGTTATCGTTTCGCGAAATTCCGTCACTGCTCGAAGCGTGGCAGAAACTAAAAATCGAACCCGATGTGGTGATGTTCGACGGCCACGGTACGGCCCACCCGCGCCGGATTGGGATTGCCTCCCACGCAGGCCTGTTCCTAAACCGCCCCACCTTTGGCTGCGGCAAATCGGTGTTGGTGGGTAAATACGACGAACCGGCTCTTGAGAGAGGCTCATGGTCGCCCATGCGTCATTACAGCGATGTGATTGGCGCGGCTTTGCGAACGAAAAATAAAGTAAATCCGGTGTATGTCTCGCCCGGCCATTTAATTGATCTGGAAACCGCCATTTCACTGACGCTGCACTGCGACGGAGGCTATCGGATTCCTGAACCCACCCGCCGGGCGCATAACTTAGTCAATGCGCTGCGACGCGGGGAGCGACCCATGAACTAAGCGTGGGCAATGATTTCGTCGTTGGTTAACTCAATCAAATTATAGTGATTGAATAGACGGATTATCTCAGGAATTTTTTGCGAAACAGGTCTAAAAGCTGGCGGTTCTTCAAATTACCAGTCGTGATAAGGAGTAATTTTGCAGGCTGGTTCTGCAATAGATGACTATCGTAAAAGTCTGAATCTTTCGTAATGACAACACGGTCGTCGGTAGCAGCAACCTGTCTTATGTAGTAGTCTTCGGTTTCGTCGCGGTCCGGCAGATCGTTGGTGTGTAACGTATCGAACCCCTTTTCTGACAACCAGATAGCCAGTAACGGTGGCAATTGAGCATCTACCAGAAATTTCATGCCAGCACTTTCTGAATACTTTTAACGCGGGCTAATTTGGCCGCGTATGTCAGACAAGCCAGAATGTCAGCATCCTCCAGGGTAGGATAATCGGCCAGAATTTCTTCATGAGTCATACCCGAAGCCAGTAAATCCAGAATTAGTTCGACCGGGTAGCGTTTATTGCGAATGGTGGGCTTGCCATGACAAACGTTGGGGTTAAGCGTAATACGCGCTAACAGACTCTCCATACTTCGTGTTTTTAGGCCAATTTATCATTTTTGGGCGTTTAAGCCAACGCAAATACGAATAACAAACCCGCCGTAATGTCAAAACGCTACAACGGGCTTTGCTACGTTAAACCTCTTATCCCACCAATTCATTCAATCTTACTCTCTCCCGCAGTTTCGCCGTTGGGCGGAAACGTTCGCCATATTGGTCGGCCAGCCGGTCGCAGGTGTTTATGAAGGTGTCAATACCAACAAAATCCACAAACGACAACGCGCCACCGGTATAGGCCGGGAACCCCCACCCCAAAATTGAGCCGAGGTCGGCATCTAACTTCGTCCGAACGATATTCTCCTCAAAACAACGCACTGCTTCGATAGCCTGTCGGTAGAGTAGTCGCGTTTTCACTTCGTCGAGCGTGGGTTGCTGGTCAGCCTGCGGAAACAAATCCTGCAAACCCGGCCATAGTTTCTTGCTTCGGTCGTCGGAATAGTCGTAAAAACCAGCTTTGGTCTTCTTACCCAGCCGTTTGAGGTCAACAAATTGCTTCGCGATTTGATAACTTGTATCATCTTCCCGCACGGCACCGTCGCTGATACCCTGACCAGTAATCTTATAGACTAAATCCAGCGCAACTTCATCGGTCACGGCCAGCGGACCAACGGGCATACCGGCATCTTTCCCTCCGTTTTCAATCAGTACCGGATTCACGCCATCTTTCAGTAACTCCATGCCCTCGGCGGAGTAGGTTCCAAAGCAACGCGACGTGTAAAACCCACGCGAATCATTCACGACAATGGGCGTTTTCCGAATCTTGCGGGTAAAATCCATCGCAACCGCCAGCGCATAATCGGAGGTTTGTTTGCCCATGATGATTTCCACGAGCATCATCTTGTCTACCGGCGAAAAAAAGTGAATGCCGATGAAGTTCTCCGGTTTAACCGATGCCTGAGCCAGTCCGCTAATAGGAAGTGTAGAGGTATTGGAACCGAAAATTCCAGTATCAATCAGCATTGGTTCGGCTTCCTGTGTGACCTGTGCTTTTAGGTCACGGTTTTCAAATACGGCTTCGATAATGAGGTCGCAGCCCTGCAATTCCTGAACATTGGCCGTTGGTTTAATCAAGTTCAGAATACTGTCTACTTTCTGTGGGTCAACGTTACCGCGTTCAACGCCTTTCTGGAGCAATGCCCGCGAGTAATCTTTGCCTTTCTCAGCGGCTTCCACCGACACGTCTTTCAGCACGACCTCAATACCCGCCTGCGCCGATACATAGGCAATACCCGCACCCATGAGGCCCGCACCCAGAATACCGAGTTTTTTGACATCGGTTTTAGGAACGTCTTTCGGGCGGCTAACGCCTTTGTTGGCTTCGTTCATCCCCAGAAACATCGTCTGAATAAGGTTTTTAGCCACTTTCGACGTGGCTACTTTCACAAAATGCCGCCCTTCGATGGGTAAGGCCCGGTCGATGTTAACCTGCAAACCTTCATACACACAGGCCATAATTGCGATTGGAGCCGGGTAATTACCCTTCGTTTTATCCATCAGCATGGCCGTTCCGGTACCGAACGTTTGTGCGCCTGTCACGCTCTGCACATTGCCGCCGGGAACTTTGAAATTATCCTTCCCAACGATTTTACCGGTCTTCCGGTCTACCTCATCCCAGGGTTGCAACGGGTTCGGATTGGCGGCAATCCAGGCAAAAGCGTTGGCCATCATCCCGGCCGGGCTGTCGGCGATGTCGTCAATCAGACCCAGTTTTTTCGCTTCCTGAACGCCAACTTTTTTGCCTTCAACCAGCAACGGCAGCGCGGCCTGAATGCCAATCATGCGGGGCAATCGTTGGGTTCCTCCCCCGCCCGGCAGCAACCCGATGGTCACTTCGACTAAGCCAATCAGCGTCTTAGGATTGTTCAGCGCCACGCGGTGATGGCAAGCTAAACAGATTTCGTAGCCGCCCCCAAGCGCCGTGCCATTGATGGCGGCAACAACCGGTTTGCCCGACGTTTCGATAGTACGGAATATACGGTTCAACTCCGACGACACTTTCAGCATTTCGGCGGGATCTTTGTCGTTATTCCGCAAAATCATTTTCAGGTCGGCCCCGGCCACAAACTCAGGCTTTTCGGAGGTGATAATTACTCCCTTTACTGACGCGTCGGCAAAGGCCTGCTGTATGGCTGCCTCGAATTGAGGTATGGATTCGTCGTTAAGGACATTCATTGGCGACGAGGTCATCGCCCACGAAATGATGGCCACGTGTTGGTCAACGGTGTAGTTTATCATTTGTTGAATGGATACTGAATACTGTAAAATGACTAATGGCTCCGCTGTCAATGACATCACGCCAGCATCATTATCCATTATTCATTGTACAAGTATTCATTTAGTTAATTGACTCGTTCAAAGATGGTTGCAATGCCCATGCCACCCCCGATACAGAGCGTGGAGAGGCCAAACTGTTTGCCGGATCGTTCGAGTTCGTCGATAAGCGTGGCCGAGATGATGGCGCCGGTAGCGCCGAGTGGATGACCTAACGCAATGGACCCGCCGTTAACGTTAAGCTGACTGTGAGACACATTAAATTCGTCCATGAACAGCAGCGGTACAGCGGCAAAGGCTTCGTTCACCTCGAACAAATCAATATCGCTGATACTCATGCCCGCCCGTTTGAGCACTTTGCGCGTGGCAGGCACCGGACCGGTGAGCATGATGGTTGGCTCTGAACCAACAATGGCGAAGGCTTTGATACGGGCGCGGGGTTTCAGTCCTGATTTTTCACCAAATTCCTTGCTGCCAATCAGAACTCCAGCGGCCCCATCGACAATTTGCGAGGAATTTCCCGCATGATGAACGTGGTTTATTTTGTCATATTGGGCGTATTTAAGCAGAGCGAGGGCATCTAACCCCATCTGCCCCATTGCCTCGAAAGCTGGTTTAAGCCTGCCCAGACTCTCGGCGGTGGTGCCGGGTCGTACGCCTTCATCGCGGTCGAGCAGGGTTACGCCGATTTCATCTTTAAGCGGCACAAGCGTTTTTTGGAATCGGTTAGCAGCCTGGGCATCAACGGCCCGACGGTAGGATTCAGCCGCAAACGCATCCACATCCTGACGCGAGTAGCCGTATTTCGTAGCAATCAAATCGGCAGAAATGCCCTGCGGCACAATGTTATGGCGGGCCACAATCTGCGGATTCATGAAGAGGGCACCGCCATCGGACCCCATCGGTACCCGCGACATCGACTCCACGCCCCCGGCCACAATGGCATCGACCTGCCCCGACATGACATAGGCAGCCGCCATGTTGATGGCTTCCAGCCCCGACGAGCAAAACCGGTTCAGTTGCACGCCCGCCACCGACTCGTCGTAACCCGCTTCGAGAGCAGCCGTGCGGGCAATGTCGGCACCCTGCTCGCCAACGGGTGTTACGCAACCCATAATGACATCATCTACCAGAGCTGTGTCGAGTTGGTTCCGGTCGCGGAGTTCGCGCAGGACGCTCGTGAGCAGTTGAATGGGTTGCACGTCGTGCAGGGAGCCGTCGCTTTTCCCCCGCCCGCGGGGTGTTCTGACGGCATCGTAAATATAGGCTTCGGCCATAGGTTTATCGAAAAATTAGTATGCACGCATACGGTTTTCAGTCGGGTAAAAGTACTGCAAAAGCTGAACGGGGCAATGAGTTGGGGTTAAATTGATAATTTCTTTACCAAAAGAAAGAAGGCTGAAGAAGTATACATACTTCTTCAGCCTTCCCGACAATTAATTTTCCTACCTTATTTATCCAGCACGACCGTTCCGCCAATCAGATAAGCGCCCGATTCTGTCGCCAGATTATAAACTGTTTTCACCGAGCGTACTGCTTTTTCAGTGCGTGCGACCCGGTAAGCTACAAGTTTGCCATTTTCTACCCGATACAAAACTTCGCCAACTTCTACTTCACCCAACGCTTTGCGGCCGGTAGGCGTTAACATTGGATGGTTGGCTGTAGCCTCCAGCAAGGTCGCTGCAGTTGGAGCCTGTCGCGTGTCGGCAGTGAGTTCGCTGACGGGTGTTAGCCATACGCCCGCCAGCATGAATTCCCCTGAGTGGGTATCTATCCGCGTTACGTGCGTGGGCGTGAGGGTTTTCGTTGTCGCATTGTAGCCCATCACTACATCACCTGCGTTTACGTGGCTGATATTTTTTGATGAACCATCAGCCATCGTGACGGGCGCGTCGGGCGCAAAGCAAAAGTTATATTCTTCTTTTTTCTTCGCTCCGCCCTCGTCAGATTTGCCCGCTCCGCCCGACAATAATCCAGCCATCTCGCGCGAGAGCACAAAGGTCAGCGTAGACATCAGACCCGGCTCTTTTTCGCCCACGTACTTGAGGTCGTCGATGTAAGCATCCCAGGCTTTGCGGTCGGCGGATGCGCCGGGAATAACGAACGGTTTTATTTCGTTGGTTTTGCCATTCTGGTAGAGGGCCAGCAAGCCCAGTTCCTTCGTGTTTTCGGCAGCAAAGATTTTGTAGAGATAAATTTTACGGGTGATGCCATCGCTGTAGGTGAACACATAAGCCGGACGTTCTTCGTAACGGTCCAGAATGAAGCCCCCTGATTTAAAGTAGGTGTCTTTGTCGAGGTTAGCGATTTTGATGGCTTTGATAGCCGTTAGCTGTTCAGCGGTCATGCTGCCCGACGTTGATTGCGCCCAGACGCGCTGGCTGAAAAACTGCGTGGCAATTGCACAGCCAACAAACATCAGGAGAGACAGGAGATTGTTTTTCATCATGGTTGTATGTTATAGATCAAGATTTACTTCTTTGTGTATTCGCCCACGCGGGCATGAATGGCTTCGACGGTTCGGCGGGCGGAGGTGAAGGCTCCAGCCATCCAGGCGGTCAGATAGGTGGTGTGTTCCCCGGCAAAATAAATGTTGCCATCGGGTTCGAGCAGGGATGGATAGAATTTACGGCGCGTATTGTCATCGTAGGTTGCCCAGCCGCCCCCGCTATACGGCACCCGGTGCCAGGCCAGCGAAAACGAATTCTCAAACTCAGACGGGTACTGCGGGTGAATTTTAATGCCCTGCGTTAAGGCCAGTTTTTCGCGGTCGGCAACGGGCATGGCACCGACGGCTTCGGCCCGGCTGTAGAAATTATAATAGCCGATGAGCACCCCTTTTTTTCCCTGAAAACCGTATGATGGGTACCAAATCTGATTGATGTCCATGTTGGTGCGCGAGATACCCCCATAAATCCAATCATCCTCCTCCCAGAACCGGCGTTTGAATTGCAACCCAATTTTGCCGGTTTTGATGTAGGGCACAAAATCGGCAGCCCGCTTCACCGTACCCGACAGGTCGGATTCGAGGTTTTTCAACATCGGCAACGGCAACGTACAGACGCAGAACTCACCGGCGATTTCTACCGGTTTGCCTTCTTTCTGATAAACAACCCGAACGCCATTTTCGGTCTTGCGTAGTTCCCAAACGGGCGCGTTGAAAATAATCTTTCCGGTCAGTTTCTTCTCCAGCGCTTTCGGAATGGCATCCATGCCGCCAACGGGTTGCAGAAGCGTTGTTTGCTGCTCGTAGATATAATCACCAACATTATAGAACACAGGCTGCATGAATCCCGACCGCAGCAAATCCGTTAGCCCAAACGGGTCGGTCATGTCGCCGGGGGTTGATCCGGCGCCGGGTTCGGCTTTGGTTTTGTAGCCGCGCCGGTTGGTGCCTTTGTAAAGGTGCGCGGTGTTCAGATCGCCCTCGTTTTTGAGGAAATCAATTAGTTTCTCAACATCCTCTTTGGTTAGTTGCTGGTCCAGCGTCGACTGGTCGAGAGCCTTGGCAAGCAACTCGGCGGTGTGGCCGCGCATGTCGTTATGATACTCTTTAATACGCAGCCGTCGGTTGGCGAAATCGCCCGTACCCCCCTCGTTGTACAGATAGGCGGCTTCGTTATTGCCATTGAAGATTTGCAGCGGCACCTCCAGTTCGCGGCAATACTGTAGGGTCAGTTGGTGATGGTGCGGAATTCGGGCAGCCCCGCCATTGAAATAGAGTCCGTCTTCAAAGGAGCATGTTTGAGCTGTACCGCCGTTTAGTTCGGTCTCTTTAGTGCCACCGCGAATGGTCCAGACGCGCCCTCCCGAACGGGAACGGGCTTCCAGAACCGTGCAGTCGTAGCCAAGCTTGCCGAGTTCATAAGCCGTTGCCATACCGGCCAGGCCAGCACCCAGAATCACCACTTTTCGCCCTTTTCCGTCATTTGACCGGCCATTGGCGGGCAAATTCAGGGCCGACGCGGGAGCGGGTTGCAGCATTCCCCACGCCAGCAGGCTGGCATAACTGGCACTTGTTGAGTTGATAAAGTCGCGTCGAGTCATTCAGTTCATGAACAATGTAGAATAGATAATGTACAATGAGCAGATTAGGACAGGGTAAAACCCTTATTAATTATCCATTAGCCATTTTTCAGCCCACTACCTTTTTAAATCCGTTCATAAATGTGGCCATCTCATCCATTGTGCCGACGCTGACACGGCAGTACGGCTGGCCATTAAAATCGCGGGTTTGAATCCCAATACTTTGTCCAAACATTTGATTCTCAAACGATTTGGTTTTCATGCGAATTGGAAACAGAATGAAGTTTGCCGCTGATGGAATCACCTCATAGCCCATATCGGTCAGGGCTTTGGTTGTATAAGCACGGGCTTTGGCATTTTCGGCCCGGCAGTGGTTCTGCCATTCGGTGTCTTTATAGCTGGCAATGCCAGCCATGAGCGTGGTGATGCTCACCGCAAATCCGGCGTTGGTGTAGGCATTCAGGGATTTCAGCATCTCGGGCTGTGCAATGGCATAACCCAGGCGCAGGCCCGCAAAACCGTGAATTTTTGAAAACGTCCGGGCTAAAATTACATTCAGTCCCTCAGCTACGAGTTTGCCAAGTTTCGGACGGTCGGCGGGTTCGTAGAAATCAAGGTAGGCCTCGTCGATAAATACCGGCACTTTAGGGGCTACCTCGCGGCAGAATGCTTCGAGGTCAGCCGTTGGAACGATGGTACCCGTCGGGTTATTCGGGTTCACGATGTAAACCATTTTGACGTCAGGCGTAAGGGCGGCCTTAATCGCTTTGAGGTCAAATTTGTAGTCTTTCGTCATGGGCAGGGCCACAACTTTGGCACCAAACCGTGTCGAACGTTCGAGCAAATCGTCGTAGGTCATTGCACTGGTCAGGATGGTGCCACCGCCTTTGGCAAAGTAGTTGGCGGCTGCCATCAGGATATCTGATGAACCCGGCGAAATCAGAATGTTCTCCTGCTTCACACCCTCGTCAGCAGCGATCAGCGATTTTAACTGCGCGAACTCCAGGATGGCGTAGCGATTCCCACTATCGACGGCTTTGACGAGGGCTTCTTTCGCATTGGGCGACATACCCAGCGGATTCTCATTGGCGAACAGACGGGTTCGCAGTTTCAGCAGTTTCTCAAACGGATCATCGGCGAAAGCAAACTCATTGGTGAACCCCGAAACGAATGGAGCATTGGGGTGGCTGGCTTGGGCGGGCGTAAATCGGCTCAACCCGAAACCGGCTGTCAGAAGACCACTGGCACGAAGCCAGTCCCGGCGAGTTAGTTGTGAAGACATAGTTTTTGTATTTATTCTGGATTAAATAGGCCTAAAGATAACTATAACTCCTTAGTAGATAGGGTTTTGTGAAAGTACGAATTATTGCCAACAAAAAAGCTGCCTTTAGGGCAAAAATTCCTCAAATTAATTCTGCTATCTTATAAAATCACCAAATTATTCTACTGCATTAACCAACTATTTAGAATAAAATTTCTCGTTTTATACCTAAATTCCCTTTAGCGAATCATTTAGCGAACGGTATATGGGCGTTGGGTGGTCGGCGGGGAGACTAAGCGATCCGTTTCCGATTCAGGAGACGAACGGGTATTTTATCACCCACTAAACTAAAAAAGGTCTGCGCGAACACCGACCTTTTTTAAACGCTTAGATTCTGGCACTACTTGCTATAAACAAATTGTATACTAAATTTCATTAACTCATTTTGCTTCGTTGCTGGGTTCATCAATGAATCTTCTATGTCAATAATATTACCGGTCAAATGGGGTGTAGCCGAGCCATCGTAATTCAGCGTTGTCTGGTCACCATTGTCGTAGGTTAAATTTAACGCAGTGCCGGAATATATCCAGGTGCCGGAATACGTTGAAACAAATGTTCCAGAGCGATCCGTAAATGAAAACGTTTTATCGGGCTTAATCTCATAACTATCGTTAACGCCATAAAGGACAGGGTCGGCTTTCTGGCCGTTGACCGTCGAGAAAGCACCGGTAAGACCACTCCGCAGAACATAATCAGTTGACCAGTTTCCTACGACAAGTTCCTCGGGTTCGGGGTCGCTTTTTTTCTTACAGGAATTCAGCCCGGCAAACGAAACCAGCAGGTACAGGGCATACACGTAACGCTTCATAGTTTGTTGATTTTATGGGTTATGATTAAAAAGAGGATGAGTGCTGGCAAGCTACAAAATAAACTAAGGTAGTTTTTTCAGCAGGGCAACCAGTTATCTAATGGCCCTGGTAGTTAGATAATTTGTGGAATTTTATAGCCTGAAACAAGAATATACGAACGCAGCGAGTTGCTCCGTTCGAGAACTGTAGCTGTTTGTATTTAGACGTATTTTTAGAATTCAGTTACCTGAAATACAAAAATGACCGATGGATGCCCATCGGTCATTGTCAAGTATACCTTATCGCTCTGGTGAGCCAGCTATCTAATTACTGCTTGCTATAAACAAGTTGTACACTAAATTTTACTAATTCGGTTTTTTTCGTTGTTGGGTTTGTTAATGAGTCTGATACGGCGATAACGTCACTCGTTAAATGTGGCGTAGTGGTAGACCCATCATAATTCAATTTGGCCTGGTCACCATCATCATACTTTAAATTTAATACAGTTCCCGTATAATCCCAGGTGCCGGGATAAGGTGTAATTACGGCACCGGACCGATCAGTAAGTATGAATGTTTTATCAGCCTTAATCTCATAATTATCATTAATCCCATAAACGAGCGGATTAACTTTCTGGCCGTTGCCAGCCGCAAAAGCGCCTGTAAGGCCACTCCACAGCACGTAATCAGATGACCACTTACCCACCACCGGTTCAGGCTGGGGGTCGCTTTCTTTCTTACAGGAATTTAGCCCGGCAAACGAAACCAGCAGGCACAGCACATATACATAACGCTTCATAATCAGTTGAATTTTAGCGATTGACATCAAAAATAGGACAAGCGTTCGTAAGCTACGAAAAAAACAAATAGTGTGATACGCACTCTACGCGGAAATTGGTCTGATTGATGCAAATGACTGGCCTTTATGCATAATCAGCGCTTCTACCGCAGGTTTGGCACGGGCAATACCGGCAAACTCTCATTGCCATCATCACTCACCGACTGCACGGCGAAGTAATAATTATCCTTCGAGTAGGGCAGTGTCATACCCAGTTTAGTGGTATAAAATTTCTTTTGCCAGAAGGGCCAGTATGTTTCGCGCATGAGCACGTAATAGCCTTTTGTCTTGCCAAACTTCGGGGCCTGCCAGTAGAGCGCGGTGGAATTAGTCAGGTTCCGAACATCAACCGTTACCTGCTGCGGTATGGCTGGTGATTTAGCCAGATTAGCCAGCGTGGCGAGGTTAACCGCCGTGTTTTTTCGGAGGTAGTCGAAGTCCATAAATTTGGCATAGTCGCCGTATTCGATGCCATCCTGCATTCGCAAATCCTGGTGCTGGTGTTCGTAGTTTTCGTTCATTTCGGTCAGGCGCACGGCGGCAAACCCGCGCTGCACAAACGGCGTATGATCGCCCCCGCGCAGGTAGCGGTCGTTCCGATACACCATCACGACTTCCAGATTCTCGACATAGCGTTCCCCAATTTCTTTCAGGTACCGGGCCAGTGTGCGGGCTTTGCCATCGTTCTCATTGCCAAACTGCCGAATCTGCCCGACGCGCCCGGTGGTGTCTTTCAGCAAAACGGCGGGCAGACCTTCGCTGAAAACGCGCAGCCGGGTATTGTCCATGATGCGGGTTTCATTGGATTGATTACTGCCCATGATGTCGTTATTCAGCACGGCCTCCACGTTCCAGTTTTCTTTTACCGCCCGTTCCGAGAGATGTTCGGCTCCCAGCAAGCCCTGTTCTTCGCCCGTTAGGGTAACAAACAGAATGGTGGCCGGAAATGACGATTTGCTCATCACGCGGCAAAGTTCAATGACGGCGGCTGTGCCAGAACCATCGTCATTGGCGCCGGGTGCGTCCGATTCGCGGTTCATCACGTTCGTTACGCGGCTGTCCATGTGGCCCTGCACAATGAAAACCCGGTTATCCGTCGGGTCGGTGCCTTTCAGCGTTGCCATCACATTGCCCATATTGGCGGGCTTATCGACCCGCCGGCCGTCGGGCTGGAGTGTCCAGGTATCGAGTGCGGCCGTTAGTCGACCGCCCGATTGTTTAGCATATTGCCCAAATTTCCCCAGAATCCACTGCCGGGCCGCGCCGAGTCCTTTTTTAGCGGGTTGTGCACTGGCGTCGGCAGGCACACTCAGGGTGTGGCGTGTACCAAAGCTGACCAATCCGTTGACGTGCGCCCGCAGGCTATCGGCCGAGACCTGATTGATTAACTCAGCAATTTGCGGGTCACGAGTAAGGATGGCTGTTTGTGCGTTTAGCCGTGGCGAAAAGAGAAAGCAAACGATGAGCAGCAGACCGGTAGTTTTCAGTTGCATAGGTTTGGTTGATGATTGAGTTAACGAAGCTACCAAAAAAGCGCAAACCGAGGGCCTGCGCGTTTCTATTTATCAGTCCTAAAGCGCTCAGAACGACCAGGCTATTCCCGCACCCACAGCCGTTCGGCCCGTAAGTGAGACTGGTGCAGCCGAAAAGCCGATGCGTGGTTGCCGGAGCATTTCATTATAGCGCGTTACGGCCTTGTTAACCTGCCTGTTGCCAATAATCGACAGGGTTAACGAAGCGGCAATGGAGCCACCATAAACCGTCCAATAGACGCCGTTGGCCCGATTGCTGCTTAGAATAATGTAGGCTAATGGCACCAACGCTGTCAGGCGGCTGAGCGTTGTCATGGTGCGGAACGCCTTGAAATGGTGGCTTACGGTAGGGTCGTTGAGTTCGTAGAAGGGGATTTCGAGCGAGTAGGGCGACGAGAGTTTTTTCCCACCGTAATAATAAACACCGCCGAGCGACGATGACCCGAAAGCCCGTTCGATGGGCAGCAGGTGCGCCGGAACCGGCACCGTTCGGTAGTGCGAGGTATCATCGTCGCGTCGACGCTGGGCGTGTGCCGATAGCGAAAACGCGGCAAGCAGAATGATAAGTAGTGTGAATGGTTTCAAAATAAATCAGTCGACAAATATCTCTTTGATTACCTGTTTAATCTCCTCAATCTCCTCCGTTAATAGGTGGCCAAGCACTTTTGTAATCCGTAACCGGTCAATTGTTCGTACCTGGTCAAGCATAACCCAACCGCTTCGTCCGCCAGACTGTAGCTGAACACGGGAAGGGTAAATTTTAGACGTTGAGGTCATGGGAGCAATAACTACGGTATTGACTTGCCGGTTCATCTCATCTGGCGAAATGACCACACAAGGGCGGGTTTTTCTGACCTCGCTGCCAACAGTTGGGTCAAGATTTACCAGCACAACATCATATTGGCTGACTACCAGACCTCCCATGTCTCATCATCGAATACATCAGGAATCAATAGGCGATCATCACCATTTTGGTGCATCTGACGGAACGCGTCCTCCCAGCCTTCGCGCGGATTGCGAACGGGTCTGAGCACCAACCCATCCTCCCGCATTTCAACCTCCACCGAATTGCTAATCTGATATTTATCCAGAACCGTTTTGGGAATACGAATGCCTTTTGAATTGCCTATAGAAACGATAGCGAAACGCATACATATAGTGATTACGTTGTAATTACAAACGTACTAAAACTCAGATTAATTTCAAAATCAGAAAAGGCCCGAACGGGCTTTTAACCCGGCCGCGCCTTTTCTGATAATTAAACAAGATTTCCAGGACAGGGGTTGTCCACTGGGCTGGCTTTCCGGCCGCGTTACGTTACTTCACCACTTTCAGCGTTCCCTGCATCAATGACGAGTGGCCGGGGAAGGTGCAAACGAACTGGTAATCACCGGGTTCGGTGGGAGCGACAAAGAAGATCGTTTCGGCGGTTTCGGGTTGCAGAATGTTTGTGTGATACAGCACACTGGGCGTGTTGGGCACATAGTTCATTTTGGGGCCATTCAGGTTGAGCCGCAGGGCCAGATCGCCGACGGGGGTGGCCATGCCAGGTTTCGTAATGACGCAGTTGTGCAGCATGTCGTCGTTGTTGTTGAAAACAAGCTTCACACGGCTTCCGGCTTTTACTTCCAGTTTCTCCACATCGAATTTCAGGCCGGGCTTCGTGCCGATGGTTACGGTTTGGTCGGGGCCGTTGGTCCAGTCGGCGGGTTGCTCGGTTAGGCGTTTCGTGGCTTTGGGGGCAGTTGCCGCCATTTTTCCCATCTTCCCTTTTGCGGTTGTGGGCATCGTTTTGGTCGATGCCGTAGCCATCATCTCGGCGTGGTTATGGTCGGCGGCAGGTTTTGGCCGGGCGGCAACGGTTGCTTTCTCGCCGGGGGCAATGGCGTTAAGCGTGTAGTAGCCGGTTGGGTGAAGTAAGGGCAAACTACCTGATGCCGACCGAACCCCTTCGGCTTTTACCTCATGAATATAGCCTTCGCGCAGGGTCGTATCAGCCACAAGGCGGGCACTTAAGCCATCGGCCGCGACGAGCACTCCCCGGATGGGCACGGGCCGGGCATTTTCAATTGGGCTACCGTATGTTTTGTGGTATTTATAGGTAAAGCTATTCAGGCTGTAACTGTCTGGATTTTCGGCGGTTTTGCGGTCAACCGGCAGGGTAAAGGTGACCTCGAATCCATCGGGTTTCGAGGTAATCGTTTTCATCTCGAAGGGCGTTTTCCCCGTCCAGACCAACCGCTGAATGCCATAGGAATCTTTCCCGGTAGCGGCCCAGCCCCGGCTCGTCATACCCACGAACATGGACCCATCCTGCCCCCAAACGGTGCGGATAATGCCCGACTGAAAACCTTCGCGGAATGGGAAACAAGCCCCCTGCCACTCGCCATTTACCTTTTCCAGGGCCACCCGCATAATTTTGCTGTGCCCCTGATCGCCTACGAATACTTGTCCCGCAAACGGACCGAACGCCCCTTTTGTCGTATCTTCCTTAAAATCAGACGTCGAAATGCCCATCAGTGTGTGCGGGAACCAGATAGCCGGAACTTTCAGATTTTTAATCGTTTTGGCTACTTCGTGCATGGGTTTACCCGTGCTGGGAACATCTTCGGGCTTGAGGGTCAGGGGAGAACCTGCTTCGCCCGACCAGCGAAGTCCCGCCGGATTACCCGCAAAATCACCTTTTTCGAGGTGGGTCATCCGACCCGACCCGACCCAGTCGCCCTGGTTTTCGGTGTAGAAGATGCTGCCATCGTGAAATACACCGAATCCTGCGGGGGAGCGAAGGCCAGTTGCCCAGGGGGTCATCTCCCCTTTCTCGTTTAATTTAAGCATCCAGCCCCGCCACTTGGCCAGACTGGCGCCAAACCCAATCCAGTCGAGGTTGAGCGTGATAACCATATCGCCATCGGGCAGCAGAAGGGGGCCGTAGCTATACTCGTGGTAGTTACCCGACAGCGGCCATTTATAGAACGAGCGATACTCATCGACTACCTCGTCGCCATCGTTATCCACTAATTTAGTCACTTCGCCCCGCTGGGTGCAAAGAAAATAGCCTTTAGGATGCCACATCAGACCCAGCGGCTCATGCAAACCCGACGCAATTTTTTTGTAGGTCGGCACGCGGCTGCCCTGCATGTAGGGGTTGCCAATAAGCCAGACCTCGCCCCGGCGTGTACAGGCCGCCAGCCGCCCGTCGGGAAGTGGGGCCAGGCCGCCTACTTCGAGTTTGATGTCCTCGGGGATGGGCAGGGTAACGATTCGGTAATAATCTTCTTCGGCCGCCGGGCGCTGGGCCAGGGCAGAATTGGCGAAAGAGTAAACGAGTGAGAGAGCGAAAAGAAACGCGGCAGAGGGTAGCAGCGTTTTTAGTCTACATTGTTCATTATTCATTCTACATTAGTTTTTTAGGCAATGCGTAATCCATTTTGGGTTAGGCGTTCGGGTTGGAGCAGTGTTACGGTGCCCTCGTCGGTAACGGCGCCCAGTACCAAACATTCGCTCATAAACGTGGCAATTTGTTTTGGCGGGAAATTAACCACCGCAACGACCTGTTTGCCAATCAATTCGTCAATCTGATATAAGCTGGTTAGTTGGGCCGATGTACGTTTGATGCCCAGTTCGCCAAAATCAATTGTCAGTTTATACGCTGGTTTTCGGGCCTTCGGAAAAGCGTCAACGGCAACTACGGTGCCCGTGCGAATGTCAATCTTCTCAAAGTCAGCCCAGTTGATCATCTCTGTAAAATCATTTTTTGTCATGCTGACAAAAAAAACTATGCCACTCCTATTTTTAAAATACAATCGAATACTGCACCGCCCCCGTACCGTTTTTCAGCTCAACGGGTAGTAACAACTCCTGCTTACCGTTGCTCTGCCGCAATTTCACGCTGGCTTTCGGATCGAAACGCACAAAATAACTACGGTCATTAATGGCATACAGGCCTTTACTTACCTCCTCAACTGATGCTCCGGCGGCAACCCGGCAATAGGGTGTTCCATCGGGGGCGCCGGTTAGCGTCAGTGTGCGATCGAGGCCATCGCTTCCCGGACGAACTGCGTCTGTAACAGCCATGCCAGCCAGCCCGTATTCAACGGTTGGAAAACCTTCTTTATTGATCGTCAGTCCTTTGTATTGAAGCACATTTTCGCCAACACTATCAGGCCAGGGCGTGTTTTCATTCGTCATAATCATCAGCACCGATTGAGCAGGCAGGCGCGTGGTTACACCCAAAGGGGTAAGAACCTGTGGTTCACCCCGCTCATACCACATTTCGGTAACGTCGGCAAAATCGCCTTTCCAGGCTTGCAACAGGGCCATCTGGTTTAAGTCGAGGGTGTAGTGCATGCCCGTTGGGGACCCAACCGACAGGCTGTGAGTACGTTTGCTTTTCTCGCCCGGTAGCTGCACAAACGACCGGATAAGCTGCGGTTTCAGGTCGGCTTTTACGCTCAGAACCCCCACAGGGTCGGGGTCGGGCAACGAAGCCAGGGCGTGGAGGGGTTGTGGGCGCGTGCCAGCCTGCGAGACAAATAACCCTAAGCCCGGCCGGAACCACGACCGGGAGAAATAAACCCGCACGTCGTGTGGCCCGGCGGTTAGCGTAGCCTGACCCGTACTTGCCTGGCCCAGTTCGCGGTGGCTGGCTGGAATAACTTCTTTCCCGTCTATCCAAACGCCGGCTACGCCCCCCTGATTTAATTCAAACTGATATTCCCCGGCCAGCAGGGCGTTTAGTTTGCCCGAAAACAAAATAGTGTACTGGCGAGGCTGTCCATACGACACTTCGTAGTTCAGTTGGGCGGTTGTATCCTGTTTCAGAATTTTCCGGCGGGTAGCTTCCTGCGGGTCCTGAATGTAGCCGCCTTCCACAATGGTATAACTGACGGGGCTGCTCCACTGAGCTACATTGCGGGGCGACATAACCCGATACCCAACATTTCGGATGGCCACTGTGCCCTGCGGAGACAGTACGGTAAGCGGCCCTAACGTATTGTTCGTCAGGGTATAGCCCTCCCGGACCGTCACGCCGTTGAGGGCGAGTTTTTCGAGCATGGATGGACCTTTCCTACCACCGGTTTTGTACCATATCTCAACGGTTTGCCATAAGCCGGGGGATTTCATCAGGCGAGCCAGGTCGGGCGAATTCGCAAATGAAATAGCCTGACCCGTTGGCAAGGTTAGCGTGAGGTTTGCCCTGGGCGATAGCAGGACCTCGAACCGCAGCCGAAAATCGTCGGTTGGCGTCAGCAGGGTTAGCGGCTGGTTGCTGCCGGTTAGTACATTGCTGCCCGGCTGGGAGCGCATTGCCGATCCATCGGCGGTCGGCGATACTGACCCAACCAACTGCCACCCGCCCGGTCGGGTTAGTTGTGAAAGTGAAACGGCCGGTAAGTTACTCTGGGCATAGAGGGATACCGACAGCAGCCAGCCTAACGATAACGTCGCAGTCTGGCGAATAATTGACGCAACAGATTTAGTCATATACCCGAAAAGTAGAAAGACCCGCTTTGATACCCGTCAACAGTCAATAGTTTAGGGTCTGGAGGGTAAATTCCTGCTTAAAACGGTTATTCATACGCCCAGGCAGGCCATACGCTCAGCGCAGGCAACAGGTGCAGGTGCCTATGGCTCAGTTAGCAAACCGAACCTCAATAGCCTGCACGGCCCGCACCCAGCGGGAGGGCTTTTTCTCACCCGGAACGACCAGCCGGTAGGGTCCGACACCGGCGTTCATTGGCATACCATCGGCGCTGTCGGCCAGCAGAATCGTTTGCGTTGTATAGTCCGGGTCAATTTCGGGCAGGGCAAATACCACTTCGTAACCGTCGGCAGCTTTCACAACGACGTACTTCATTAGGTTTTTACCCCGGAGTTCACCGCCCAGCGTGGCCCCCGCCTGTCTGAGCAGGTCGACTAAGGGCACCCCCGAATAGCGATGCGTTTTACCATCGCGGTCAGTAGTTGTCAGGTCGGTATGCGGCAGGGCTTTCAACTCGGCGGCCTGTAGCGTTAGGGGTTTAGCTACTTCGCCGGTAATGGTCAGTACAGGGGATGTATTTTGTTGGGCGGAGGCTGGCTGAGTCTTCGTTAGCCCATTCGCTACCAGTAAAAGAGTAAATAGATATTTCATACATATCGTTATTTCCTGACAAAGATAACGAACGGTTCTGCTTTCAGGAACAACGCCATTTTTTTGTCATGTCTCCTGCATCAGCCTGACAAAAAGGAAACTACGCGGGCAAATAGGCCAGCTCGCTGGCCAGGAATTGCTGGAATCGTTCGTGGAGGGCCTGGTAATGGCTGAGGTACTTTTCGCCTTCTTCGGTCACGGTAGCCCCGCCCCCTTTTTCGCCCCCGGTTTGGGTTGTCACTACCGGTGCATCGGCCAGCGTGTTCATCGAATGTACCAGTTCCCAGGCCCGTTTGTAGGACATACGCATGGCCTTAGCCGCCTGATTGATGGAGCCGGTACGCTGAATATGACCCAGCAGTTCCAGTCGGCCAATGCCCATAAATCGCTCGGTTTTGTCAGGGGTAGTCGTTTCGAGCCAGATACGACCATTGATGCGGAGGTTGTTCATAAAACGAATTGTAGTCTCATAGATAGGGCTAAGTAGTAGGTATCTGCAACAGTTTTAAGAGTTCTATCGGTATATTCCTCTTGCTAATATCGCATTCCCAGATTCTGAAGACTGTCCACCCTCGTTGCTTTAACCGCTCTGTAACTAAAGCATCTCTATTCTTATTGCGTTCAATCTTCTTATCCCAATAGGCTTTATTAGCTGACGGCTTTGTATTTCTACAATCATGCCCGTGCCAAAAGCAGCCATCCGCGAAAATAGCGATGCGCTTCAATTCTTACACAAATAAGGTAAAGTGCAGTTACCAATTTGTATTAAGTCGCCGTAATGGTAATGATAGGTCAATCTTCTATAATCAACCAGATCACCCATCCAAAATATGTAGTTAGCGCAATTATGACATATTGGATGGAAATTGCCTAAATACCCCCCTGGCAAATTCTCAAACAAATCTTCGTGATCACATGAGTGGCATACCCAACTATCCGCTTCCCAACTATCTTCGTTCATTGTTTAAATACTGGCTGTGTAATTTACCTGCGTTATTTGCCGCTCAATCCGTTTAAAATGCATTTGATTAAACAATGGATTGAAGTAGCAATTATGGCGAGGTTTCTTATCAAAATCAAATACGATGAATAAACAGTATTCATCTTTAAGCTCCTCAGCAACAAAGTACTCTTTTTCAGTAAGTGTAATAGTACCAGAATGTTTAGCTAACCCTTTAACCTCAACGCAAAATTTCCTCAATCCATTTTCAGTAATCTCAAAATCATACCCACAAGCCATTAGGGTCGTATCTTTTATAGCATGTTCGCTAAAATCAGGAACAGACCGATAATTTATTTTAAAATATTCTTCTGCCGATTTTCCCGTTATTAACCGTTTAGCCACGCTTTCAGATTGGCTTTCTTTAGCACTATTTGTAAATTCCCGATTCGGATAATTTTCTGACGCTAATATGTATTTTACTAAACCAAAAAATTCGTTAATAGATAAGGCTGAAAATTCATCAAAAACGGGTTGGCAGTATCCTTTCATTTGTCGTCCGTGCCAGCCTCTACGCGGGTTTTGAAAATATGGGTCAAACTCATCTCTATAATTTTTTATCGTCGCTGGCTTCACGCCAATCGCATAAGCGAATGCGTTAAAAGCTTCCCAAAAACCATTAAAACCCAAAATAGTAAGTCCTTCCTTGTCGAATTTTGACAGGAACAAACCCAACAATATAGCTTTTGTACTAACCGATAATAGCCTGGCTTGCATGAATTTCTAACTATAGCCCCTTATCTTATCCGTAGATCGAACTAAAGCCCTGACCCCATTCTACACGGCTTTACCGCATAATAACCCACCAAAGCATATCTATTGGGATAACTACCTACAGCCTATTTAGCCGCTAAAATCTGCTGCGATAGTATCCGCTGTTTCAACTTCCGGTTGTACCTTTCGGGCGATAGTTCTCTCGCCTTGTTCGCCCTCTGTGCACTGCCTGTCTGCGCTACTCGGCGACCCGTTTCGGCTATCGTTCCGGTTATGGATAATGTCGAATTACTCTCCCGAATTCAGTTTGCGTTCACCATTGCATTTCACTACATCTACCCGCCCCTGAGCATCGGTTTGGGGGTTTGTCTGGTAGTAATGGAAGGGCTGTATCTGAAAACCAAAAACAAAGTCTACGAAGAACTGACCCGTTTTTGGGTGAACATCTTCGCGCTCATTTTCGGTATCGGCGTGGCTACGGGCATCGTCATGGAGTTTGAGTTTGGCACCAACTGGGCAACGTATTCGCGGTATGTTGGCGATATTTTCGGTTCTGCATTAGCCGCAGAGGGCATTTTCGCCTTCGCACTGGAGTCGGCTTTTCTGGGTATTCTGCTGTTCGGCTGGAACCGCGTTAGTCCGGGCGTACACTTCATGGCAACGGTTTTGGTGGCGCTCGGCTCCATTTTTTCGGCCCTCTGGATTGTGGTGGCCAACTCGTGGCAGCAAACACCGTCGGGGTATCGCATCGAGGGGCAGGGTATGCAGGCCCGCGCCATCGTGACCAACTTCTGGCAGATGGTGTTCAATCCGTCGTCCATCGAACGCTATTCGCATGTGCTGATTGGGGCTTTTCTGGCGGGTTCGTTCCTGGTGCTGAGCGTTAGTGCGTGGTACATCCTGAAAAAGAGATACCTCGTTCATGCTCAGGCGGCCTTTAGAATTGCGTTATGGGTAGCGGCCGTGTCGGCCCTGGGGCAGTTGTTTACGGGCCATAAATCCGCCGAAGTTGTCACCAAATACCAACCCGCGAAATTGGCTGCCATGGAAGGTCATTTCGAGAAGCTGGCGCCCGCCGATATGTATTTGATAGGCTGGGTCGATGCGAAGAATCAGCGAACAACCGGACTGAAAATTCCCGGCGGGCTGTCGTTTATGGTGCATCAGGATGCCAAAAAAGCCATTCCCGGCCTCAATAGCATTAAACCCGAAAATCGCCCAACGGCCATTAACTTCGTTTTCCAGACCTATCACCTGATGGTAGCCATTGGCATGACGCTCATTGGACTGACGCTGTTCAGTTTGTATTTGCTCTACCGAAAAAAGCTGTTTGAAACGCGCTGGCTGATGGGGGTTTTTGTCTTCTCGGTGTTGCTGCCGCAGATTGGCAATCAGGTTGGCTGGTACACCGCCGAAGTAGGTCGGCAACCCTGGGTCGTGTATGGCCTGCTCCGCACGTCGGATGCCCTGTCGAAGGCGGTCAAAGCGGAACACGTACTGGCTTCCTTAGTGATGTTCACGCTGATTTATGTGATGCTGTTCGGACTGTTTATTTATCTGCTCAACAAGAAAATTCAACATGGCCCGGATGTGGCCCCGGCTGGGGAAACATCCTCGCGCATGAATCCAGTTCTTAATTAAAGGCGAAAGAGTGAGCGAAAAGGCTGGCCCATTACTTTCACACTGTCGTTCGTTTACTCTTTCACTCTTTAACTTATGATCCTTGGAATTGACTTACCTACCTGGTGGTTTCTGCTGATTGGGGCGCTCATTAGCGGATATGGCATTCTGGATGGCTTTGACTTAGGTGCCGGCGCGCTGCACTTGTTTTTTCGGAAAGAACAAAGCCGCCGAATTGCGCTCAACGCCATCGGGCCGGTTTGGGATGGCAACGAAGTCTGGCTCGTTATTGGAGCGGGGTCGTTGTTTGCGGCTTTTCCACTCGTCTACGGCACCATTTTGTCGGTGTTTTATTTGCCGTTCATGCTGTTTCTGGTCGCCATTATTTTCCGGGCCATCTCGATTGAATTTCGGAGCAAAGAGAAAATGAGTTGGTGGCGCCAAACGTGGGACATTAGCTATGCGGTTTCCAGCACGGCGATTGCCTTATTGCTGGGGTTGATTCTGGGCAACCTGATTCAGGGAATTCCGCTGAATGCGAAGCACGAGTTTGTTGGGCGGCTGAGCGACTTTTTCAACCCTTACGCCGGGCTGATTGCCATTACGGTGCTGTCGCTGTTTATGATGCACGGAGCCATGTATCTGCTCATGAAAACCGAGGATCGGCTCTATGCCAAACTCACCATTATTGCCAATAACACAAGTAAATTCTTCATTTTGTGCTTCATGGCAACATCGCTGGCAACCCTGATTTATGTGCCACACATGACAGCCATTTTCAAGAATCACCCTGAATTATTTGTGCTGCCCGTTGCGGCTGTCCTGATTGTGCTGAACATTCGGCGGAGTATCGAAAAGCGGCAATACTGGCGGGGGTTCGTCTCGTCGTCGGCTACAACAGCCCTACTGCTGATCCTGTTTGCGATGGGCCTGTATCCGAATTTAGTGCTGTCGAATGTTGACCCCAACGGCCACATCAGCATCTACGAAGCCGCATCGTCGGATGGTTCCCTGCGAACCATGCTGCTGTTTGCGGCCATCGGCATGCCGTTAGTCGTGACCTACACCCTGTTTATGTTCTGGACGTTTCGCGGCAAGGTGAAGCTGGAGGACCACAGCTATTAACGTATTATCTATTTAAGATTGAGAATCTGCTTAAATGCAGCCGGATTCAATATTTGCAAAGAAGGGAACGCCAGGGATTTAAAGAGGTCGAAATGTTTATCATAAGTCACCAAACAGTGTGCATTAGCAGATAGAGCTAAATCTGAGAATTTATTGTCGTCGGGATCAACTTCTATTAAATTCCAACGATAAAATGGTTCAAGAAACATCGCATTGGTTGCACTGCATAAAATATCAAGCACATAATCAGCCGTATGCCGTGAGTAAAATTACGTTAGCTTTTCGGCATACTCACCCAGGATTTCAGTGCTTAGAATCCAATCAAATTGTTTAGCCTCGAAAGCTTTATAAATAAAAAATTCTTCATTTCGGCGATTAACTGTTGCAATAAGAACATTTGTATCAATCACTACGGACGGACGTACTATTGTTTGCACAGATAGCATTATTTAGGGAGCAGCAGGGGTACGCTGATGGCTATTGTAGCGCAGATTTTCATAATCAGTTTCTGTAATATTCTTATCAAATATAATTTTATCTACTTCCTTAAAAAGTTTTTCGGCATAATACTTAACTAATAAATCCCGGATTTCGACAGACTCTTCATAGCTCATTTGACGATCAAATAGTCGTAACAAGCTGAGTTGTACATCATTTAATCTACCCGAACTGGTTGGAAGCGTTTCCATAGTTCTACTTATTGTTTCGTTAGAACAAATCTACCACTTCTTCAACGTATCCCTATAAAATAAACAATCAAAATTGGACAGAAAATCAGTTGACTGATTTTCTGTCCAACGCTCAGGCCATCTCACGTCGAGCCACCCACTCGCCTTTATGTGTCCTCTTCTGATATGCAACCGGCGTTGTGCCGGTCCACCGCCGGAAGGCCCGATGAAACGCACTCAGTTCATTATACCCAAGAATGTACGATACTTCTTTAATGGGGTGCTGGCCAGCGTCCAAATAATGTAAAGCCAGCGACTTCCGCATTGAATCGGCCAGTTGCTGATACGTTATGCCCTCTTCCTGCAATTTCCGTTGTAGACTGCGGCTGCTTACATTCAGGTTGGCTGCAACAGCATCGAGCGTTGGCACGCCGAGATAGGCATTTGCCAGCAGAAAATTAATAATTCGGTCACTGTATGCTTTTGGGTGGCCGACGGCGTCGTTGAACGCAGCCACTTTTCGCAGCCATGCACCCTGCAGTTCATAATCGGCAGTCAGGATTGGTTCATCCCAATACTGTCCGGCAAATTCCAGTTTATAGTCGGCAATGTTCTGGATTGATTCACAGCGAAATACGCGCTCGTACTCCACCTGGTTGGCTTCATCTATAGGTAGCCAAACGGCTGTAGGCCGCATTTTTTGCAGAATCAGCCCATCAACTTCATGGATGGTAAACGCCATGAAAAAATCCATTATCTGGCGAAACACAAAGGACGACTGATTCTGATGGTGCCCGTCGGGAATAAAGCGAATGGTAAACGATTGGCCCGACCGCGTCACGTCCATTTTGAACAGATCCGTTACCAACTGCGTGAACGTAGCCGCCTGGGTCAGGGCTTCGCCAACGGTGCGGCTGAGCCGGACCAGTTCACCCACAACACCTAATGCAGACACCTGCGACGACTCCCCGAAATGAAGCCCAAACAGGGGGTCGTGGCTCAGTTCCGAAGCATTAAGCCAAAGAGCACCCATCTGCTGAGTTGTTAGGGTGGCGGTGGCCTCCTGCGTCAACGCGTTCATATCTACGCCCGATTGTCGGCAAATCTGCTCTACAGAAAGGTTTTTCTGGACAGCATAGGCCAGCAGATTAAGGGATAACCGTTTCTGATAATCTTGCATTGGGCAAAAGTATCGAAATAGTTGGTCATCTTTTCTCGCTGTCGTGAAGTGATAATGGATTGGCGGTTTGGGATAACACCCCGCCCGGATGCCTCCCCTACTTTTGTCAAAAAAACGCCATGAGAACAATCGTAATCCTGCTGGCAGTCGCTTTAAGCCACTCCACAAACGCCCAGCCAATGGGCGACAAACCAACTCGTCAATCAACGATAACCCAATTAACTCCCCAAACGATGGAAACAAAATCAATGCAGGTCGTTCAGGAATTCTTAACCGCCGTACAGACCCACAACGGCGAAAAGATGGTGGCCCTGCTTCACCCGAACGTGAAGTGGAATCAGCCGGGCAAAAACCGGTTTGCTGGCCAGAAATCATCGAGGGACGATGTTTTACAGATGGCGGGCGGCATGCAGGAGGTAGCCGAAAAGACGCTGACCCTAACGAGTGTAAAAACGGTGTCGGCCAATGGCAACCAGGTAGCGTGCTTAGTTCACTGGAAAGCCGTTCAGCCAAACGGCGGTATCCTGGACGTGGACAACATCGATGTTTACACCGTCGAAAACGGGCAGATCGTCAATGCAATGGTTTTCTCTGCCGATGTCGCGCAGGAAGATAGCTTCTGGCTAAAATAAAGTTAACTGGACGAATTTGTGGAATCGTTGACGCTTGCGCTTAGCTCTGACAAACGCAGGCGTCCATGATTTCACAGTAGTCGAAAGCTCATACGGTGGTATTTCGTCGGGCCGAACTGCCGGATAGCTGCCCGGTGAACTGGTGTTGGATACCCCACATTCTTCGCCCAGCCATAGGCCGGAAACACCCGGCCAAGCTGCTCCATAAGGTCATCGCGATACGTTTTGGCCAGCACCGACGCGGCTGCTATCGACAGAAAATGGGCGTCGCCCTTCACGATGCAGGTGTGCGGAATCATGGGGTATGGCACAAACCGGTTGCCATCGACTAATAGGTGTTCCGGCCTGATTGCCAGCGCATCAACAGCGCGGTGCATGGCCAGAAAGCTGGCTTTCAGAATATTAATCCGATCGATGTCTTCGTGCGAAACCTCGGCAATGGCCCAGGCTATGGCATCGCGTTCGATGTCGATACGAAGCGTTTCACGTTGCAGGCGGGTCAATTGTTTGGAATCGTTGAGGACGGGATGCGTATAATTTTTGGGCAGGATAACTGCGGCCGCCACCACTGGCCCGGCCAGACACCCCCGCCCGACCTCGTCCAGCCCGGCCTCAACAGTGTCGGCGTTGTAATAGGGTTTAAGCATTGTTTCAGGTTCCACGTTTCAGATTCCGGGTTTAGGGTGAAGCTTAGATCGGCACAACCTGAACATTAACCTCTGAAACAACTGTTAATCTTCGAGCACATTACTAAAAATTGTATTTTTCAAAAACAGCGCGACCAGTAAAAACGAGATGCCCCAGTATAAATAAATCCGGTAGTAGTCCTGCACGTCTTCGTAAAGCTGAACCCGCACCGGCGCTTTTTCCAGGCGATTAATCTGAGCAAATACGGCTTGCAGCCGCCGGGCATCCGTTGCCCGAAAAAAACTGCCATTACCAATCGTGGCAATGGTTTTCAGAATGCCTTCATCAACCGTAACGGCCTGCGACGACGAGACGGCCACCCGACCAACGGCAATGGTATAGAGCCGGATGTTAAACGCTTTGGCCAGGCGAGCCGCCGTAATGGGGTCGAGGTTTCCGGCGGTGTTGTCTCCATCGCTGAGCAGAATAATTACCTTACTCCGGCCTGTCCCCCATTGGTCGGCGTCAGGCCGGGATGTATCCGCTGGTGAACGGGTGCGGTCACGCATCCGGTTGATGCAGCGGGCCAGCGCGTCGCCAATGGCAGTGCCGGAGGTCCGTATCATCTGGCCGTTCAGGTCGCTGAGGTACTGCTTCACCAGGGCATAGTCGGTGGTGAGCGGGCAGAGCGAGAAGGCTTCACCCGCAAAAATCACTAAGCCAATCCGGTCATTTTTGCGCCCATTCACGAACGTTTGCGCCACGCGCCGGGCTGCAGCCAACCGGGTGGGTGGCAAATCTGTTTCACTCATCGACGCCGATATATCGATTGCCAGCATGATGTCGATACCTTCTGACTGTTCCTGACGCAGGTCACGCACTATCTGCGGCCGAGCCAGGGCGACCAACACAAAGCTAATCCCCAGAAATACACTCAGCGGCAACAGATACCGCAGCAAACTAAGTAACGACTGGGTCGTTTGAGCGCGGATACGAGTTGATCGAAGCTGCCCCAGCGATATGTTGAGCCGTTGCTGTGCCATTCGATTCAGGTAATACCGGAGTAGAAAGAAAAGCAGAATCGCCGGAATCAGGTAGAGCGCCAACGGCTGGGCGAAGTGAAATGCCTGCCACTGCGTCGGATTGAACCAATAAGGTGAATACCAGGGAGTCATGTGGTCAGACAAATGGGGACGTTTGGGCAGAATCACCGGCATTCGGCCTATGGGCAACCTCATCGGGCAACCGTTTCAGCAAGCTTCGCCGACGCTGATAGGTTTGCGAAGCTACCTCGCTCAAGACCCGCAACGCCGATGCAGATTGGGGAGAAAACGCACCTCCATAAATCATACGGTCGGCCTCGCGCAGTGCATCGGCTATTCGCTCATCGTGCATACGCTCGGCAATTTCAGACGTTGTCAGCGAAGAATAAGGCTGTGGGTCAAGGAGTTCCAGGTAGGCTTTCCAGAGAACAATGGCCTGATTAGCTGTTTCGGCAGCCGTGTAGGCAGTTAGCTGTCCACTGAGCCGGTTATAGGTACGGAGGAAAAAATTATGCTGCCGAGTCAGCCCATACAGCCGCCACTGCCGCCGAAGGGCTCGTCCGAATAAGAAATACAACAGGCCAACAGCAACACTAACACCCAGAAAACCGGTTGCCAGCGCTCTATAATTGAATTGCTGCCGGAGCGGAGCCAGGGTGGTTTCTGTGGCCAGTGTAAGCGACTGACGAGACGAGTCAGCCAGACGCGGGGGCAGTTTAGATTGTAGAAAAACGGTATCCGCACCGGTCCAGTAAACCGTACAATCAGCCTCGTTGATAATCCGAATGGGCACAGTCAGCAATTGCACTGAATCCGTCTCGAACGACGTCAGGGTATACACGGCGCTATCGCGGCTAACAGCCATAGCTTCATTCCCGGTAGTCTGGGTGGCAAAAATAGCCATCTTCACAACCCGATAGGGTGCAAAGTGCCGGGCTGTATCCGGGAAAAGTACATCCGTTGTGGGCGGATGCCGGAAGGTCATCATATACTGAAACGGGCGGCCAATTTCGATAGTGTCGGTTAAAAACTGACCTTTCAGCCTATAGCGAACCGGCGGTTGCGCCGAGGCCAAACCGGCCAGCAACGGGTAAATTACCCAAAAAAAATAGGCGAACGATTTCATTGGTACTTTCTGACTCTGAACAACTCAACGAGTTTGGGAACAAAATCCTCCTGCGAATCGAGCGCAACGTAACTGGCGTTGTATTGCTTGCAAAGTCGTTCCAGGCGGCTCTGATTTTGGCGGAACGTATCGTGCAGGTGATTTCGGAACGATGCCGATGAGGTGTTGACCCAGGTTGTTCGGCCCGTTTCGGTGTCGTGTACCGGAATAATGCCTAATTTAGGCAGCTTCACTTCGCGCTGGTCGTACAGATGAATAACGACTAAATCGTGTTTTTTAGCTAACGCTTTCAGATTATGATCGTAACTCAGGTCGATAAAATCGGACAGCAGAATCACGACGCTCCGGCGTTTAAGCACATTGAGGGTAAACAACAAGGCATCGGCAATGCTGGTCCGGGTCGACTCGGGCTGAAGTTTATACAGACTCATAATGAGTTGATAGCCCGTTTTTAGTCCATTCCCCGGCTTGATATACCGTTCTTTCTGGTCCGAAAAACAATACAACCCAACGTGACTGGCCTCGCGAATGGCCGACAGGGCCAACACGCCACATACCTCTTTTGTAGCCACTAATTTATCGCGGTGGCTGGGGCCAACCTGCTGCGACGCGCTCACATCGACCACAAAAAAAACGGTCTGGTCTTTCTCTTCCCGAAACACTTTCACGAACGTGCCGTGCCCTTTCGACGATACGTTCCAGTCGATGGCCCGCACGTCGTCGCCATATTGATACGTGCGTAAGTCACTGAATTCCAAACCTGTTCCTTTAAAAATAGACCGAAAACTGCCGCGCATCTGGGCATTCACCGCCTTGCGGATGCGAATATCGAAATTACGAAGCCGGGCCAAGAACTCGTCCATACCATGCTGGCGTTATAGTATTTTAACGGCCAATCCCGAACTTTGCCGGGTGGGATTGGCTTACAAAGCTATCCAAATTTTAACGTATGCACCGAAACCGATTTCAGTCGTACCTCTGGCGTCTGCTGCTGAGTGGCTGGCTGATTGCTGCCTGCACGAACCCGGAAGATAAACCACCGGAAGGATTGATTGACGAGGAGCAGATGGCAGAACTTCTGACAGAAATCCACATCGCCGAAGCCCGCGTCAGCCGCTTGGGTTTACGATCCATTGATTCATCGAATCTGGCCTATAAACACATAGAGAGTCAGCTATTTAAAAAATTCAGGGTCGATACGGCCATTTACCGGAAGAGTTATATATTCTACTCCTCGCATCCTGGCGACATGGAGCGTGTGTATAAGAAGGTTACCGAGAAATTGAAGAAAAAAACCGAAGCCCCCACCCCAAAACCGAAACCCTCATGACAATTGGTATCATTGGTGCGGGAATTTCGGGGCTGTCACTGGCCTATGAACTGCAACAGCGTGGTGTCGATTATCATCTGTGGGAAGCGGCTAACCAGCCTGGCGGCTATATCCGGTCAAGGCGGGAAGGCTCCGGCGCTTCAGATGGCTCCGGGCAGTACCTGCGCGAACTGGGACCAAATTCGCTCCTCGGCGATGCCGACCTGCTGGGCTGGCTCGATGCACTCGGCCTAACGCCCGAACTGACTTTTAGCAAGCCCGTCAGCAAAGCCCGCTATATTTTTCGGGACGGGCAATACCGCCCTTTACCGGCTGGTCCCCTGTCGCTGGTGTTCGGCAGTTTTTTTAGCTGGAAAACGAAACTTGCCATCCTGCGCGAGCGAACAAACAAAACCCTGTCTCCGCCGGGCGAAACACTGGCGCAGTTTTTCCGTCGTCGGTTCACCACCGAATTAGTTGATTATGCACTCGGTCCATTTGTGGGAGGCATATACGCGGGTGATCCCGAACAACTGCTTGTAGCCGAGACGTTTCCGGTACTGCTTCAGTATGAACGGGAGCACGGCTCGGTGCTGCGTGGCCTGCTGAAAAACCAGGCAGCCGGTGGTCGGCGGCAATCGTTTAGTTTTCGGGATGGCATGCAAACGCTGA
Source organism: Spirosoma areae (assembly GCF_054781775.1). Classification (NCBI taxonomy): domain Bacteria; kingdom Pseudomonadati; phylum Bacteroidota; class Cytophagia; order Cytophagales; family Cytophagaceae; genus Spirosoma; species Spirosoma areae. The sequence continues at coordinate 48,603 of NZ_BAAGTT010000043.1, forward strand.
CGAATGCTCTGGCTGCTCAACTGTTGCACCTCTCGCTGAATGATGCAGTCAGCCGAATCAGCAAAACCGATAAAGGCTGGCAGGTGGAAGCGAAAAGTGGTTTGAAAATTGTTGATAAACTGGTGCTGACGGTCGATGCCGGGGCAGCCGCTCTGTTGGTGGAGGACTTATATCCTGACTTCGCCAATTCGCTGCGTAGCATCAACTATCCGCCCATGACTGCGGTTCATTCGGCCTACAAACGAGCCGATGTCAGGCACCCACTCAACGGGTTTGGCGGCTTAAATCCAACCGTAGAAGGTCGGTTTGCGGCTGGGCATATCTGGAGCAGTTCAATTTTCGGAACAGCGCTGCCGTCGGCTCGCTGCCCCGCCGATGAAGTGCTGTTCACTACGTTTGTGGGCGGAACGGCAGGCGCACGCAACGCCCGGCTTCCCGATGACGTACTGGCTCAAAACGTCCATCTGGAACTGGCCGACGGATTTGGTATATCGGCCAGCGAGCCGGTTTTTCGGGCTATCTACCGCTGGGAACGGGCCATTCCGCAGTATGATGCCAGCATCGTGGCCGTGAAAAAACCGGCAGAAGCTGCCCAGGCCGATGCGCTGTTTGTGTGCGCGAACTGGTCCGGGGGCGTGTCGCTGTCGGATTGCATTAAGAAGGCGCGGGAATTGGCCCAACAACTCGCCTTGAAATCATCGCTGATTAACAATTTTTAATGATTTTTTTAGATAAATTACAGGTGTTTTGCTGTTCTACAAATAGCTCCCTCTACTAACCCATTCGATGTCCCGTGAAAGAGCGATTAGTCGTTATTCCAACATACAATGAAATTGAGAACATCGAAGCCATTATTCGGAAAGTGTTCAGCCTGCCCGAACCGTTCGATGTGCTCATTGTGGACGACGGCTCGCCTGATGGAACGGCTCAGCGCGTCCGCGATTTACAGGACGAATTTCCAGCTAAGGATACCCTAAAACGTGGTCCGTCGGGGCGGCTTCATCTGCTCGAACGCCGGGGTAAGCTTGGTTTGGGCACGGCTTATATCGACGGGTTCAAGTGGGCCTTATCGCGGGGGTACCAGTATCTGTTCGAGATGGATGCCGACTTCTCGCACAACCCCGACGACCTGATCAAACTCTACCACGCCTGTGCTGTCGAAGGACCTGCCCGCGCTGATGTTGCTGTTGGTTCACGCTACATTAAGGGCGTTAATGTGGTCAACTGGCCAATGGGGCGGGTACTTATGTCTTATTTTGCCGGGGTGTATGTTCGGTTCATCACCGGTATGTCGATTATGGACCCAACGGCGGGGTTCGTTTGCTACCGGGCTGAGGTTCTGGAAGTTATCCTGCACAACCCCATCAAATTCGTGGGTTACGCCTTTCAAATCGAAATGAAGTTTACCTGCTGGAAGTACGGTTTCCGCATTCAGGAAGTGCCCATCATTTTCACCGACCGCACGCGGGGTGTTTCCAAAATGTCCTCCAAAATTTTTAAGGAAGCGGTTTTTGGGGTGCTGCAAATGAAAATCAGCAGTTTCTTCCGGCACTACATCCCCCGCCGTGAAGGCATGAAGAAAGTCGAAGAGCCCGTTGGGGTGTGATACAGTCGGGATAGAATCTGGTCTTTTGTGACAGCTTAACGTATAGCCACGTATATACCCGCGAAAAGATGCGAACAGGTCTCATTTATTCCTCAAGAAGGCAGGGTATACAGTATAGACTGAAAAGGCAGGTGGTTGCTGCCTATAAATTAGAATTGGCGCAGGCAACTGGCTGGAAAAAGGATTGGATTCGATGGAAACGAAGTATAGCCGTTGAAATTCGCTATAATGAACTCCTGTTTCTCTCGCCCCGGTCGGTGTCCTCACCGTCCTGGTGATTCAGTTAGGATTAACGCGAGCGGTCTGCAAGGATATAGCCCCTGGAATTGGGCGCACCAGATCTATTAACCAATCCGATCCCGAAAACGAGCAAACTCTTCTTCCGTTATATTAATCTCAATTCGTTTGTGCGGATTCGTTAATCCGGCTACAATCGTTACACCCGATTTGGCAACGCCTACCTGTTTCGCCAGAAATTCGATCAGGTAAGCGTTGGCTTTGCCATCCTGCGCCGGAGCGCGAATTTTGGCGGTGAGCAGCCCGGCAGCATCATAGAATAGCTGGTCTACTTTGGTGCCGGGCTTCACTTTCAGATGGAGCGTCATTGCGGTTAGTTGAGCTGGCCCGCCAGCACGGCAATTCCCTCCTCAAAACTGTGCGGGTTATACCCCAGTACCGTCCGGGCCTTGTCTAAAATAAAGCCCGTGCGCGGGGGCCGGCGGGCCACCTGCGTAAACGTCGACGCGTCGGCCTGGGCAATCAGGGATTTGTCGAGACCGAAATAGTCGGCTGTTTTGATGGCCATGTCATAGGGCGTCAGCACTTCATTACCCGAAATATTGAAAATTCCTTCGGCCTCTTTGTCAGCAATCAGGTAACAGCCCATGGCCAGGTCTTCGGCCAGGGTTGGGCTGCGCCACTGATCAGTTACCACTTTAATATTTTTGCCGTCTTCGAGCGATTTTTTCACCCACAAAATAATGTTGCTGCGGCTCATGTCGTGGGCGATGCCGTACACGAGTACGGTGCGGGCAATAGCCCACCGTATCGGCGAATGCCGTACCGCCGATTCGCCCGCCTGTTTACTCCACCCGTAAAAACTGATGGGATTGGCTTCGGCCGTTTCGTCATAAGGCCCATCGGCTCCGTCGAAAATAAAGTCTGTCGAAACATGGAGCAGGAAGGCATTAATAGCCCGGCAGGCATCAATGATGGATTCCACGGCCTGCACATTCTGCGCCCAGCAGGCATCTTTCTGGATTTCGCACTTATCCACATCCGTCATGGCGGCTGCGTGGATAACCACATTCGGGCGCACCTCGCCGATTACATCCAGCACCTGCTTCCGGTTGGTGATGTCCATCGAACGGTAACTATAGCCCTCCGAAAACGGCAGGCGATTGTTGCCCCGTGCGGTAGCAACCAACTCGATGTTAGCCTGCTGGGTCAGCAGGGCAACTAATTTCTGGCCAAGCAACCCATTGGCGCCGGTGAGAAGGATTTTTTTCATAGGTTTCATGTAGCGACGCCACGGATTGCGTCGCTACAGGTATTTATAGCCGTACTGTTTTGTAATTTTCTTTTTTCTGATCCATTCACCGGTCAGCGTCATGCGAATGTCCTTATTCGGGCGATCAACTTCGTCGCGGGGTTGTTTGGCTACACTATCCACAATGGCCAGTCCATCGATTACCTCGCCAAAAACGGTGTAGTTGCCATCCAGATGTGGCGTACCGCCGATGGTTTTGTACGTCTGTTTCTGTTCGTCGGTGAATACCCGCTCAGGGGCTCGGGCGCGGCCTCGTTCAATTTGCTTTTGTAGTTCCTCATCCGTCCAGACACGCCCCTCCACCACATAAAACTGACAGCCGCTGGATGCCTTGTCGGGATTATTATCGCGGGCAGCCGCCAGCGAACCCTTTTTATGAAAAAGCGATGGGAGAATTTCTGCCGGGACTTTATAACCCACATCACCGTTGCCGAGTGGTTCGCCCGTTTGGGCTTTACGCGAGTTTGGGTCGCCCCCCTGAATCATGAACATTGGGATGACACGATGAAACAAAAGGCTGTCGTAGAATTTCTGATTGACAAGCTTAATAAAGTTTTCCTTATGCCTGGGGGTCTGGTCATACAACACGAGCCGCATGGTTCCAAACGGAGTCGTCAGTGAGACGAGGTAGTCTTTTTTCTTTCGATTTTGAGCAAGTAAACTACAGGGAATCAGCAGGAAGAGTATCAGGAGTTTTCGCATATGTCTTTATTGACGCAACAGCATTTACAATTCTATCCGATTCAGAAAGGCATCTTTCAGCCGCTGATCATGGGTAACTACGATCAGGCTAGCCCCAATCTGCTCCGATTGTTCACGCAGGAGGGTTATCACACGGTCGGTATTTTCATCGTCGAGGCTGGATGTTGGCTCGTCGGCCAGAATAACACCGGGTTGGTTCATCACAGCACGGGCAATGCTCGCCCGCTGCTGTTCGCCCTGACTAAGCTGGTGTGTTTTTTTGCTTAGCTGCTCACCAAAACCCAACTGACCGGCCAATTCACGAGCGCGATTTTTGTTCTGCAGTTTGTTGGCTAAATAATTTGCCATCAGCAGGTTATCCATCACAGACAGGGAACTAACGAAGTGGGGCTTCTGGTAGATGATGCCCACATGTTTAGCCCGAAACGAAGCCGTTTTAGCCGGGCCGAGTTGGGTGAGGTCAGTTTGGTCAATCACGACCGAGCCGCTTTTGGGCTTGAGCAACAAAGCCAGCAAATGCAGGAGGGTCGTTTTACCGGTGCCGGACCGTCCCAGAATCAGGAGCGCTTCGCGGTTGGCACACTGCACATCGGGAAACGTAAACTGTTTCGCAGGGCCGTATTCAAACGTGAGTTGGTGGGTTGCCAGCATCAGATTCTGTCAAGTAGCCACAAAAATAGGCAAAAGTTGTGGCAGGCTGAATGGGTAATGAATAATGTAGAATGGATAATGAATAATTTTACGACTCGATTAGTTAGTGTAAATTAGGCATTATCCATTATTCATTTGAAACGTATCGTCCTGTTTGCTTCTGGTTCTGGCTCGAACGCCGAGAAAATCGCGGGCTATTTCGCCGGTAATGCCGATGTGGAGATTTCATTAATTCTCTCAAACAACCCAAAAGCAGGCGTTATTGAGCGGGCACGTCGTGGATTCGGCGGGCAGTTGCCGGTTCCGGTATTGCTTTTCGACCGAACAACTTTTTACGACACAAGCCGAATTACGCAACTTCTTCAGAACCAGAACGTTGATTTGATTGTGCTGGCCGGATTTATGTGGTTGTTGCCAGTCGATTTAGTGCGGGCATTTCCAAATAAAATCATTAATATTCATCCCGCTCTGCTGCCTAAATTTGGTGGCAAAGGTATGTATGGGCATTTCGTTCATGAGGCCGTAGTGGCCGCCGGAGAGACGGAGTCGGGCATTACAATTCATTACGTAAACGAACGGTACGACGAAGGGCAGGTCATTTTTCAGGCTCGTTGTTCTGTCTCACCGACCGATTCGCCCGACGACGTGGCCCGGAACGTACAGGCGCTGGAACACGAACATTATCCACGAGTGATAGCCGAAATGTTAATGAAATGATGAATGCAAAAAAATTACTTATCGGAGGTTTTTTAGCGGGCACAAGTTTGCTGGGCCTGACGGGTTGCTTTAAGCCGATTATTTACCTGCAAAATTCGCCCAACTATCCGGTAGATGTATTCTACGACAACCAACGGCCCGACCAGCCGTTTACGCCGTTGCAGGATTTGGAAGTGAAGGGGGAACTGCCACTAACACAGCGGCAGTCGGGGAATCATCGGATGCTGAGCCGGGGAAATGATATGCAACAGAAAGAAATTCTACTGGCCCGCTTAACGATGCAGGCCAAAAAACTCGGTGCTGATGCGTTGGTGGATGTCCGTTATACCTACTACACGTCCACAACCGATAATGGCTATCTGATGAAAGGCCTCGCCGTGAAATATAAAAAAGAGGTCGAGACGGCCGTAAACTAAGGATGGTCGCTTAACTCAACGTTAAGCGACCATCCTTAGTTAGCAACAATAGTATCATTTAACCTCTTCATAATCAACGTATTCTCCTCCTTTGAAGGGAGAATTACCTTCTTTCGTCTGGCGTTTCTCAACCCGAATTTCGCCTTCCCGGCTACCGCCACGAACAGTACCATTCTGTTTTTGCTCTTTCACCAGTTGCCTGCCAACTAAGAGGTAAAATACAAATCGGCGTACCGGTGGCACGAACAGGATAATAAGCGAGAGGATGAACAGATATTTGAAGAGCATGTCTGGCTGTCGTTAATATAAGAATAAACGTTCGGTTAGGCCGTTTAGTTTTCTGTTTTGTCAGGCGGTTTTTATTCGGGTTGACCGGCGAAGGTCCCTTACCTGTAAAAGCATATTCAGGCCAACTCTACTAATCCTCGTCCACTTTAGTTGCTATCGACTCTGCTGATGCTATTGTGGCTGACAATCAGGGCAGTAGAATCCAGAAAGTCGACAGAATCCAATTTGGTGAAGTACTATTGCCCATACAGTGCTTTCGCAGCAGGCTCATATTTGTCACCGGCTGACCATTGTGGTCGGGTCGTGCGGTCGGCAATCAGGCGGGCCGCATGGGCGTAAGCCTGGCAAAATCGCTGAACATAATTAAAATTTAGTGATTCGGGGTTATCGATAGCCTGGTGATAATACCTCTGAATGGCTTCATCGAAGGATTTAAATCCCGCCGAAAAGGTTGGAGCCGGTATGCCCTTGAGGGCAAAGTGAACATTATCGGACCGGTCGAAGAGGCCCTGTTCCGGCGAGGGTTCGGCAAAGACACTCAGGCCAAATGCGTTCGCTCCAGCTTCAATTTCGGCTTTTGCACCCGTCCGTTCCAGTCCAACAACCGACACAAGGGTTGTATCGTTGTAGCCCGCGCCATCGGTATTGAGGTCGAAGATAGTCTGTTTCAACGGTACTAACGGATGCTCGGCATAATAACGACTCCCAAGCGTGCCGACTTCTTCGCCCGTTAGAGCCAGCACCAGAACCGAGCGTTTGGGCCGTTGCAGCGACAGCACTTTGGCCGACTCCAGCAGGGCCACCACACCGATGGCGTTATCGCGGGCGCCGTTGAAAATACTATCGGTAGGCGGGTAGGCACTTCCGCCCTGTTTGCCAACGCCAACATGGTCGAAATGCGCGGATAAGATAACATATTCATTTTTCAAAGTCGGGTCGGAACCTTCGACAACGCCCGCCACATTGGCCGACGACAGGGCCGTTCGTGAGCGGCCCGATGTGCGAAGGGCAACGGTTTGCCCCCCTTCTTTCAGTTGTTTATACTGGTTGTTGGCGTTATTGACCCACAGATGGGCCACCGGCGCATTAGCTCCCATTGCAACCATAGGGGCAATCTGTTCACGGGTGAAATAAGAATTAATAAATCCCCACGGAACGGATTCGCTATAAAGTTCAATGAGTGCAGCCGCTCCTTTTTCAGTTGCCAGTTTACGTTTTTCGGCCGATGCCCGAACCAGTTCGCCTGGCCCTTTCACGTCGGGCGAGCCGCCCTGCGCCACTACGATTCGGCCTTTCACGTCGCGGCCCTTGTAGCCATCGTCGCCATCCGTCAGGCCATACCCAACATAAACGACCTCTCCCGAAACAGTTGTTGGATTACCGGCCATTACCACCAGCTCTTTGCCTAACCGGAGCGTATCTTTTCCGACGAGCATCGTAGCCGTTGTAGCCGCCTGGACCTTTTCGAGGCTGATGCGCTGAAAATAATCACCAGCATCACCGGCAGGTTTCAGGCCAACCTGCCGGAATTGTTCGGCAATGTAGCGGGCCGCCGTCCAGTTGCCCGGCTCACCCGTTCGGCGCCCCTGCAACTCGTCGGATGCTAAAAATCGGGTATGTGCTTCCACCTCAGCACGGGTAAGCATGAACTCAGGCGGTTTCGCTCTGGATGCAGTGGATTTGGTTGCAGCTTTAGCAGGTCGGACTTGCGCCTGTGTCAGTCCTGCGGTCAGCATGAAGGCGGCCAATAGGATTCGTACAAATTTCGTTTGCATGTTGATTAAGTTGACGTGTAAAAGTACGAAAAACCCTAACTGTTCGCTCACCACCGGGTTGGATGACTGAATTTGAGTACTTTCGCTTTGGTAGACCGGGTTGCTTCAGCGACCCAAGCACAAAGTTTCGTTGCTATTTCTGTATGCCTCCTCATTCACGATCAATAACCGCTCAATCCCGTTCAGTCTCCGAAAAAACGTATTTGCTCCTTGCCATTGGACTGTTGGCGCTCTACGTTTTCCCTTACATCTGGCTCGGTCAGGGCGCATACCTCACCATTCACGACAATTTAGACAGCGATTTTATCTACCTGCACCTGCTCAGGGTTACGCGCACTGCCTTCGCTTTCGACCTGGACACCGTCCTTCCGAACATGATGAGCAGTGGTCGGGATGCCATCGTATTATTTCGGGGCATTCCCCGTTCGGCACTCCGCACGGGGTTGAATCTTGAGGTGCTGTCGTTTTGGGTGTTGCCGCCTTACACGGCCCAAATTCTCAACTTCGTGGCTGTGCATGGCATTGGGTTTGTGGGTATGTACCTACTCCTCAGGAAGCACGTTTTGCCGGAGCCGGGCTGGGCATTGACGCGGGTGACACTGGCGTTTTTGTTTGCTTTGGTGCCGTGTTATATCAATCACGGTGCATCGGTGAGTGGGCAACCTCTCGTGTTATTCGCTTTTCTGAATCTGCTGACCCACCGTTCCGACTGGCGCGATTGGTTTATTACCGCCGTGTTTCCATTCTATTCGTTTTTCGTTTGGGCTGGTCTGTTTATCTGCGTAGCCCTGGGCATACTTGGTCTGGCGCACATGCTTCATTGGCGACGCATCAACTGGTCCTACCTGACTGGCCTAAGCCTGTTGTCAGTTCTGTATCTGGGTAGCGAATGGGAATTGATTTACGGATTTATCAATCAAACCTACGTTTCCCACCGCACCGAATACGATTATGCCCGGTTACTGCCAGTTAGTGTCGGTAACAGCCTGCGTAAGAGTTATGATTTTTTCGTCCAGACTCAATATCATGCCGGTGCCTTTATAACCCTATGGATCGTGTTTGTGGTTGGTTTGGCTGGCATACGGGACTATAGAAACAGGCACTGGACAGCCCTAAAACCAATAGTTCTGCTGACAGGCTGTGTGGCTATCACCTGCTTACTAACCGGCTTTTATTGGTTTCCTGCCACCTGGCTGGGGCGGGGTTCATTTCTGCAGGCGTTTCAGTTCGACCGTTTTTATTTTCTATTACCAACGCTTTGGTTTATTCTGTTTGCACTGGCCCTGCGTCAGTTTCAGGCCAATGGCCGCTGGAACCGCTTGTTTCTGGCGGGGCAATTTGTTGTGATGATCACTGCCAATAAAGAGTGGCGAATTAATGTCGGAAAATTGACGGGCTACAATACTGAAGCTCAATATCCGTCGTTTCGGGCATTTTTTGCCGAGAAACAGTTCGCCCAAATCCGTGACTATATCCATGAACCACAGGCCGATTACCGGGTAATCTGTCTCGGTATGCACCCAGCCGTTGCTCAATTCAACGGGTTCTATACGCTGGATAGTTACCAGAATAATTATCCTCTTCTCTACAAACACGCCTTCCGAAAAATTATTGAGACCGAACTGGCCAAAGGCAGTGATCGGATGCGGGTTTATTACGATGCCTACGCCTGCCGGGCATATCTCTACACGGCTGAGTTAGGCATGAGTTATCTGTTCGGAAAAACGCAGAAGCGGGCAGTCAATCATCTGCAAATTAATACAAATGCCCTGGCCTCGCTGGGTGGTGAATACATCATTTCAGCCGTACCGATTCGTAATGCTGCCGAGAATAAACTTCGCTTAGAAAAAATATTCGATGAGCCGGAAAGCTACTGGCGCGTGTGGTTGTATCGGGTGAATTAGGCTGGGGCGCGGAGCAGGGATGCGCTAATTAATCCCTGCTCCGCGCCCCAGCCCCCTGCGTTTTACCCTCGTTTATAATGTTGCCGGGCAAAGCGCATAAATGTATCGGCCAGTCCTTCGCTAACGCCCTGTAATTGAATGGAGTAGAAATCGCGTTGAATTGACAGGCCCTGCACGTCGAGTATTTTAAGGCTCCCCGCCTGGAGTTCATGCTGCACCGCAAAGACGGATACAAACGCCATACACCGCGAACTGCTAAGGTAGGATTTGATGCTTTCCGTACTGCCCAACTGCATCTCAATCGTCAGGTCTGTAAGCCGCAACCCTACGCCCCGAAGCGCATGCTCGATTACTTCGAGCGAACCGGAACCGCGTTCACGGAGCACGATGGGTACCGTTCTCAGTTCGGCTAACGTAATTTCATCGCGGTCGGCCAGGGGGTGATCAGCGCGGCAGATAAGCACGAGTTCGTCTTTTACAAAAGAGGTGTAGCGGATGTCGCTGTGGTGAGTTCGGCCTTCTACCAAACCCAAATCAATATCGTTATGAAGCAAGGCTTGCTCAATATGTTCGGTGTTGCCGCTCAGGAGCGCGATGGTCACATCGGCAGATTGCTCATGGAAGCGGGCCAGCACGGGCGGAATTACGTACTGCGCCACGGTTGTGCTGGCACCAACCCGCAATGCGCCCCCCGGCTTCCCCTTGAGGGCGTTCATATCGAACTCCAACTGGCGGTAGGTTGCCATGATAGTTTCGGCATGTTGGAGGAGTGTACTTCCGGCAGTGGTCAGACTTATCTGGTTGCCCCGGCGGTCGAACAGGGCGGTGCCAAAATGGTGTTCGAGTTCCTGAATGTGCTTCGTCACGGCGGGCTGGGTAACATACAACTCAGCGGCTGCTTTGGTGAAGCTAAGCCGTTTGGCGACGGTGTAGAAAACATTCAGACGGAAGTCGAGCATCAGGATTAGAAATTGAAAAGCAAATAAATGCTAATCTACTATAAAACAGTCCACGGTATCCCCCGGTCTGTGTCTTCACATACCCCGCCCGCGTCAGCATAGTTGAATCAAAAGGGGGACTTTCCGGTCTGTGAGGACACAGACCGGGGTGAAAGAGGCAACTATTGCGTTTACGGCACTCTTACCCCTTCGGGCGTTTGTACAGCGGCACGGTGCTGCACGGTTCACCAAAGAGCAGGCTTTGCACAACGGGCCGCAACACCCGCGTGATTTCGACGTAGGCCGCTGTGGGTACGGGCACTTTGGAGCAGCCTTTCACGACCACGCGGGCAGCACGATACTCGTCAATGTTAATGCGGGCGATGGCATCGAAATAGAGTTTCTCTTCGAGGTCGGCCAGGTTGCCAAAGACAACTGTATTCGCATAGGGCTGAAGCTGGAGCGTTAGCAACATATAGGCCCAGGTCGGCACAATGGCGTCCTCAGTGCAGGTGATGGCTACGTTTTTGCCCGCATACTGGCTCCAGTCGTGTTCTTTCAAAAATGCCCGAAAGTCTTTCTCTTTCAGAATCAGCCCCATGTAGAGGTTCTCTTTGAGGTCATAGACGACCCGCTCACCGGTATGGTAATAGTCCTCTAAATCAAGGGTAATCAGGCCACTGCCGGCTACGCGGTTAATCAGTTCAGCTTCCATCGTTTCATTGTATAATGGCTACTGAATAATGAACAATGTATAAGGCGGATAACTGCTCAGGGTTCATTATTCAGTATGCATTACAACGGCGATTTGCCCCCGAAAGGTTCTTACCAGCCATGCACAGGCTGTCGGCTTTTTTTGCTACTTTTGTTGGTATATCTGATTACGAACCGCCTTAGACACTTGGCCCATGAAATTCATTGTTTCCTCATCCGTCCTCCTAAAAAACCTTCAGCATATCAACGGGGTTGTGGCAACCAACCCGATTGTGCCAATCCTCGAAAACTTCCTGTTTCGCATTGAAGATGGGAACCTGACGGTGACAGCCTCGGACCTGCAAACGACCATGACCACCCAGGTTCCGGTGGAAGCGAGCGAAAATGGGGCCATTGCCATTCCGGCAAAATTGCTGCTCGATACGCTTCGTAGTTTGCCCGAACAGCCCGTTACGGTCAATATCGACACCGAAACGTTCGGTACCGAAATCCTGACCGACAATGGCCGGTATAAACTTTCCGGCGAAAACCCGATTGATTTCCCGAAGCTGCCAACCGTTACAAAAACGATGTCGGTGGAGATGACCTCCGATGTGCTGCTCAGCGCCATCAACAACACCGTTTTCGCCACCAGCACCGACGACCTGCGTCCGGCAATGACGGGGGTCCTGCTGCAACTGAACGACGAAAATGCGACGTTCGTAGCGACCGACGGCCACCGGCTCATCCGCTACCGCCGGACTGACCTCGGCGGGTCGGGTAGCACCTCCATCATTATCCCGCGTAAGGCGCTGCAATTGCTGAAAGCATCGCTGCCCGAAAACGTACCGGTCATCTCGGAGTTCAGCCAGTCGAATGCGTCGTTTACGTTCGGCCCAACGCAACTGATTTGCCGGTTGATTGATGAGCGCTTCCCCGACTACGAAAATGCGATTCCGACGAACAACCCGAATGTGATGACCATTGGCCGGACCGACCTGCTCAACTCGCTGAAGCGGATCATGATTTATGCCAACCGGACTACGCATCAGATTCGGCTATCGCTGAAACCAAACTCGCTGACCATCTCGGCCGAGGATTTGGACTACTCCAACGAAGCCAATGAGAAACTCCTCTGCGAATACGACGGGGAGCCGATGGAGATTGGGTTTAATGCCAAACTGATGGCTGAAGTGTTGAGCAATTTAACCGCCAAAATGATTTCGCTCGAAATGTCGGCACCAAACCGCGCCGGTCTGCTTATTCCGGCTGATAAAGAAGAAAACGAAGACATCCTGATGCTGGTCATGCCGGTGATGTTGAATACCTACGCTTAAAAAAGAATAATGACGGGGCCGCCCGCGCGATGATGGATGATGACTGATTGCCTGAGTACGGTGTCATTCATCATTTATCATTCATCATTCATCATTATGAGCAAACGAACTGCGCCCGCCCTCGTTTTCATTTTTATTACGCTGCTGATTGACGTTACGGGGCTGGGGATTATTATTCCGGTTTTCCCGAAACTGATTGAACAACTGATTCATGGTAACATTAGCCAGGCGGCCAGTTGGGGCGGTTGGCTGACATTCTCGTATGCGGCCATGCAATTCATTTTCTCGCCCATACTGGGTGGGTTAAGCGACCGCTACGGGCGCAGACCGGTGCTGCTTTTCTCACTCTTTGGCTTTGGTCTCGACTACGTGCTTCAGGGATTTGCGCCCACCATTGAATGGCTCTTTGTTGGGCGGTTGCTGGCCGGTGTTACGGGGGCCAGTTTCACCACCGCTACCGCGTACATTGCCGACATTAGCCCCCCCGAAAAGCGAGCGCAAAACTTTGGCCTGGTTGGTGCGGCATTCGGCGTAGGCTTTATTCTGGGACCCGCCGTTGGTGGCTTTCTGGGGCAATATGGTCCGCGGGTGCCGTTTTTCGTAGCAGCCGGGCTAACGATGGTTAATTTTCTGTACGGCTTTTTTATCCTGCCCGAATCCCTCGCCCCCGAAAACCGTCGCCCCTTCGACTGGCGCCGTGCCAATCCCGTCGGGTCGCTGATGCGCTTAGGCAAATACCCGGTTATTCTGGGCTTAGTGGCCTCATTAGTGCTGGTGTATATTGCCAGCTTCGCCGTGCAGGGAACCTGGACGTTCTACACAATGGAGAAATTTAAATGGGATGAGAAAACGGTCGGGCTGTCGCTTGCCGCCATTGGTTTATCCTTCGCCGTTGTGCAGGGCGGCCTGAGCCGGGTTATTATTCCGAAATTAGGGCAGCAACGATCGGTCTACGTCGGGTTGATGTTCAGTGCAATTGGCTTTGCCCTGTTCGGGTTTGCCAATCAGGGCTGGATGATGTTTGCGTTCATGGCCGTTTACGCCATGGGGGGCATTGCCGGACCATCCATTCAAGGCATCATTTCAAACCAGGTGCCAGCCAATGAGCAGGGCGAACTACAGGGCGCCCTAACCAGTCTGACCAGCACAACGGCCATTTTCGGCCCGCTTATTATGACCAACCTGTTCTCGTATTTCACCTCGCCCAAAGCGCCGGTTTATTTACCGGGAGCGCCCTATTTTTTAGGATCAATCTTAGTGGTAATTAGTGCCGCCCTGGCCCGGCGTGGGTTTAAACGACGTGGAATTCGTCAGCCGGAACCTGTTTCTACGGAGCCAATTTAAAGCGTGAACACCACATTAAATCGAAGGATCATCCCGTCCTCGGTTTTTAGCCCCATCAAGGACGGGCGTTCGATGTTGTGGTCGGCCATGCTCACCGGAAATTCGCCTGTTATCGTCATTTTACCGCCTGCATCTTTGCGGGTAGCCTGCAAGGTAGCAGGCTTTGCCACGCCATGAAACGTGAGGGTTCCTTTGGCCGTTAGTGCTCCATTTTCGCCCGCTTTAATGTCCGAGCTAACGAAGGTTACGTTTGGGTATTTCAGCCCATCGAGTACTTCGATGGCGTGTGAATCGCGGTTATTGTTGTCACTATCGAACGAGGCCACTTTCAGGGAAACAGCTACATTTTCGGGTTGCTTCGTATCGTCGTTGTAGATGATGGCGCAGTTAACTTCTTTACTGACGCCCTCCCAGTTATGCAGCGGGTGTTTGGCCGCATACGAAACGGTCGACAAGGCTTTGTCGGCCACCAGCTTGCGCTTAGCCATCGGCGACGTAAAGGCAAACAGAATCCAGACTGCCAGCCAGCAGCCAGAGTAGATGACGTATTTCATGGCGTTAAAATGTTAGAGCAAGTACCGAAGCCGCATAGGCCCCAAATGTGGTGTAGGCAGCCGCCCGGTGGTATGGTTTCAGCGAAGAGTTATCCTCAATCTTACGAGCCAGGATATTCGTTACGACCATGCCCGTCAGGTGAACAATGGCGAGGTACTTGTGCAGTTTTATGGTTGTAAATCCTTTCCTGGTCCCCACTATCGGCGGTGGCGTTGTGAGTGAGAGGGCCAGCGTGGTGCCATAGGCAATGTTGATAAACGTAGCCGACCGCTCATGCCAGACTTTCGTGTCGACATAATCCTGACCTTTGGCATTGTACAATTTCGCGCCGAGTAACCCCTGCACGACAAATCCCGCCAAGGTTACAAATCCACCAATCTGGTGGGTCACCAGCATCGTTCGCCGGACTTTCAACTCGTGAGCGCGGCCTTCAGAAGTCAGGGGGGCTATCTTCATCGTCCGCAGCAACCCTTTTGGACCCCAGAAGGCCCGCTGGGTAAACAGCATTTTATGCGGCAGCAACGAAATCGTTTCGGTCGAGTCGGTTAGACCAGCCAGCAGATCGGCAGTGGAGGTATCTGAAGCCGTGACCGGCGTAATGGTAGTATCCCGACGCACGGCAGTAGAATCCTGAGCATGCAGCGAACCCATACTAATCCACAGCAGTAGGGCAGAACAAACGTATTTCATCTGGCAAAATTTAGCGATTAGGTGTATAGGTGCTCCCAACTACCCTGATTAGTTAGGAGCACCCCGTCATGCCCTGTGATTAGGCGGTGACGGTCAGGGTATTTCCATCTGCACTGAGCGCCGTTTTATATTGAGTCAATGCTTTGGCAGCCGGACCCAATTTTACGGAGCCTGTCGTCGTGTATTCAGAGCCATGATTCGGACAGAATATATCATTCGTTCCGGAACGATACTGGACCTCCGTGCCCTCATGCGTACAGGTTTTAGAAAGAGCGATGTATTGCCCGCCCGTTGTTTTGGCAACCAGCAAACTGCCGACCAGGACGTATTGTCCCGCCGTCTTCAACTTACTGAAGTTTGAATCAGCCAGATTAAGTGTGAAACTAATCGCTCCTTTCGAGGTATCGGCATTGCCCGTAATCCCCGTACTGGGCGTGGGGGTAGGCGTTGCAGGTGTCGGATCATCGCTTTTTGAGCAGGCGGTCAGGCCCGTGCCCATGCAGTAAAAAGCCATCAGAGCCGCGCTGCTCATGCCTAAGCTGCGGAGGAATTCTCCGCGTTTCATCTGGTCGGTAGTTGGATTGGTTTTCATCGTTCGGTTATTACGTGTATTTACAACAATTAGCCCAGAATCAGGCCAGTGAGTAGGCCTGTTTTACAGTTTTCTGGCGTTTTACCCCCAACCCCCTGAAGGGGGCTAAAGCTTGACTATTCTCAACCTAAGCCCCCTTCAGGGGGTTGGGGGTAGAAGCAGAAATATCAAAAGACTTCCATTACAGAGTATCAAGTACGCCTGTTTTAAAGTTTGTACCGCAACGAAAAGAATGCGCCAGTGCTTAACAGATTTACCTTAAAATAGCCAACCCCCCGCAGTGGTGCCTTTAGGAAGGGCTCGACCTGCCAAGATAACCGGCGGCTCAACGCCCGTTCATAGCCTGCTGAAATGTTTAACTGGCTAAAGCCATACCCACCCGTGCTGGCGCTTTTTTCTAAGGGCGTATCTGGATAAATATTTGCGTCATTCAAGTACTTATACTTATAATCTTCCTGCTTAATGATGTAGGACGTTACACCACCACTGATAAACCAGCGACTTGGTGCCTCTCCATTCAATCGGGACCGAAGGAAAACGTCATAACGCACGTTAATTGGAATATCGAACATGTTGCATCGCCCGTCAATCCGTTCGAGTTTTGCATGTTGATTTAGCAAATAAGCGGGTACTTCTCCGTAGTCTGCCGTCTGAGCCTTATATACTTTCGTACTTTGAATCACCCCCGCCTGCACACTCCAGCGCGATGCAAGCCGGTACTCCAGCATAAGGCCTACATTGGTGCCGGGCCGGGAAAAGTTTTTCAACCCAATTGAACTCAAGTCTGGCGATACAACGAATCGAACACTAAGGCCCCGCATGGCGGCTGGCTTCGAAACGGCTCTCTGTGCCACCGTATCCGGTTGAGCAACAACGTCCCGCCCGCTGAACAGCAAGGGATCAGGCCAGTGACCCGGCCTGATAACCAGTTCATTAATAGGCAAAAATTCGTCCGGGGCGGTCCTGACTGAATTCGGCAACGTTGTGTTCATGGATGCCGTCAGGCCATCGGCCTGCAACGCCTGCTGCTCAGTTGTCACCCGGCGTTTACTTAACAAAGACCCGCCTGGTATCGCATTAGCCGTCGGTGAAAAAGTTAACCGACCAACGTTTCGGACCACCTTACGGAGTTTCTGCGTTGATAGATTACGCGCCAGACGACTCACTCGCGCCGGACGATTCCTGACCGCGTCGGACTTACGGACTTCAGTCGATGTAGCCTCAACTCGCACAGGATTGGTTCGGTCACGTTCAGATGGTGGTCTGTACGCTGTTGCCGGTCGTTTCGTGGTGGCTGCTTCAGTGGGTCTGCCCGTTGCATCTGCCGTTCCTACTGACTTGCCAGCGGTCTTTTCAGGTTCACTGACGGTACCCAATGATTCGGGCAGATTCGCTGGTTTCGTTTCGTTATCAGATTCAGCACTCAGCGAACTTTTGTCGGTTGGTCTTCCTGTTCTACGATCGGATAAGCGGGCTAACGGCTGCCGTTGGTTTTCGTTTTGGGCGACGGCCTTTTCCCTACCGGGTACAACGCCTGATTCGGTCTTGCCAGTAGTAGAGCGGCCTGTTGTGTACGTATACCACGCCCCACCGGTTAGCAGCAAAAGCAGCACAACAGGCAGTCCCCAGCGGAGCAGCTTATTCCAGATCGGTATTCCGCCGGTTGTCGGGCGATCGTGGGCGTCTAAGCGGGCTTCCATGTCCTGCCAGGCCGCCGGATCGAGCGGAGGATCAAACTCTTCAGCCGACTTTCTGAAGAGCCCGTCCAATTGGTCATCGGTTAGCTCTGACATACTCATCGTTGTTTAAGTGCCTCAATAACAGGCGTAGATTCTCCCGTGCCCGAGCCAGATTGGATTTGGATGCACCGACCGAAATACCGAGTTGCCCGGCAATTTCCTCATGCGTGAATCCATCCATAACATACAAATTAAAGACCAGCCGATAGGCGGGCGACAGGCGCTGAATTAGTCCCAGCAAATCCTCGTGCGCCAATTGACTAAATCCATCCGCTGCGGCTGTAACCGCCGTTTGTTCGACCTGCTCAATGTCGTCGTGTCGATGCCGAACCTCCTGCCGATAGTGGTCGATAGCTGCATTAATCATAATTCGCCGAAGCCAGCCCTTAAATGGCTGAGCCGCATCATACTGATCCAGGCGGGTAAATACTTTCAGAAAACCGTCGTTCAGTACCTCCACCGCCCCATCGCGCGTGGGCGCATAGCGCAGACAAACACTCATGGCATACCCGTAGAATTGCCGGTAAAGCAAGGCCTGACTTTGCCGGTGGTTGCGTAGACAACCCGCCAGAATGTCGGATAAAGCCGGTATGTTAGGCGCGTTGGACAACGTAATTCAATCTAGGATTAAAGCTGATTGCCTGTAGGTTGAGGCTACGTGCACGTAGCCTCACGTTGTAAACCTAACCACAAACTAACTAATTGGGTGCTATCGGCGACGTGTTATTCACAACTGGCCAGACGCCCGGTTTGGGTACGCTTACGCCTTTTGTACTACCCCGCTGGTTATTATCTGGCCCGAAAAAATACAGCGGCCAGCCTTTATAGGTAAGCTGCGTTTTACCAACCGCCGTAATTGTCGCAAAATCTGACCGCTTCAGGGCTGATGGAATTTCGCCAATAGTTGACGACGTCTCGGCTATTGGCCAGGTCGGGTTGTTACTCAAATCGGCTTTGGTGTATGTGTTTTTGTTGAATTTATCGGGCGCAAATGCATAGAGCGTTCGCCCGATACTATCAACCAAAAATAGGGAATTTCCCGTACCTTCTTTGGTATCAAACGTATAGTTCTTCCCATCATTGCCAACCAACTGACGCGACGCCAGCATAACCGTATAATTCGCTTTAGCAACCGACCAGACATTATTAACGTTCTCGCCAGCCACATCTCCCGCCTTTGTGTCATTCTGGTAGTAATAGAGCGGCCAGCCTTTGAATGTTGTTTGTTTGCTGCCATCGGCGCGGGCAATGGTACCAAAATCGGTCGCTTTCAGCCCACCGCCAATCGTAAGATTTTCTTTGTAGAAGACTGGCCATACTGTTGTACAGTTGCCGGTGCAGCTCGACACGCCCGCTACATCGGGAGCAAAGAAATAGAGTGTTTTACCGCCATCGCCGGTGATTACCTTACCCAGTGAAGTTGTCGCTACCGATACATCCGTTACGGTAGTGGGGTTTTCCTCGTTGCAGCTAACCAATACAATGGCCAGCAAAGCTGCCACTACAGGCAGGCGCGTGGCCCAAAAGGACGATTTCATTATCAACTGTGTTTTTAGGGTGAAAAAGAGAACAGTTGAACCGGTTCGTTCGTCAATACGGAGCGCTTTGATAAAGGGTTGCGTGAGGTCTGAAATTTTTCAGGTTTCCTTATCAGCCCGCCGGTCAGCCCGGATTTCGGGGATTGTATCGGGGTCAATCAGGCCCAGCGAGGCCGCGTGTTCTGCCGCAGCCACGGTGTCGGCCACGAGCAGCATGGGCACTTTATAGGCGTCCGTTGTGCGAATAAGCTCCCGGATGGCTTCGTCGCGCCGGTCTTCGGATACATCGCGGATATAGACGGCCCGAATCCGGCCGGGGTTATCCCGCACAACCTGCGCGTAGATTTCGGGGTCCTGCTGACCGCTGTCGCCGATGAGCACAAAGGGCAACTGCGGATTCACATCCAGCACTTTCCGAATCATGGCTAATTTATGGGTGTGATGCCCCTGCGATGACAACAGTTCACGGTTCAGGCCAAGATCGCGGAGTAGAATGGGTCCTTTTGGAATGCCCTGAATGCGAAAAAAATCGATTAACAAATCATATAAATTCCAGGGGCTGCTCGATACAAAATAAATTGGGTTGAACAGGGTCGTGACCGGGCCACTCTGCAAGGCCCGATAAAAAGCGGCTATTCCGGCAAACGGCAGGCGGGTATAGGCATTGCCCAGAAACGTCAGCCGGGCCGTTTGCAGCAGATTCGTAGCGCCCGTCACCAGCACCGTGTCGTCAATGTCGGAGACAACCCCAAACTGGCTAAAGGGTGGTGAAATCATCAGATAGCCATCTTTCACAACCGGCTGATTCGCACTGGTTTCCTCCGTATCGGGCTGGCCAATACCATCGAGCGAATAGCGGACCGGAAACCACGCCCGCCCTGGCGACAACTCAGACGGCGGTTTGATGGTCACCTCAAAATATCCTTCCTCATCCGTCACAGCCGTATGGGACTGGCCAAAGGCGTCAACGCGCACCGTTACGCCCGGCACTTCGTCGCTCTCGAATCGTTCGTAAGTTGCCAGCAGATTCTGCCAGAATGTATCCCGGTCGCTGGGGGTGCTTAGGTCACGCTGACGCAATACGCGCCCTTTGAGCCAAACTTCAGCCATACTGCCAAAACCGCGATAATAAATAATCCGATACGGTTTTCGGGCATCGAGCCGCCCAAACAGTCGTTCTTTAAGGTGGTCAAACTGAGTTTCGGCACCGGCTGAGGCATTGATGAGTAGTTCCTTCCAGGAGGTCATCGTAAATAGTGAAACGGTTTAGTGGTAACTTTGGGAGTCGATAGTGCAAACCACAAGTAAAAACCATGCACAAACAAATTGTTTATACAGAAGAGGCTCCCGGACCCATCGGACCCTATAGCCAGGCGGTTAAAGTTAATAACATGCTCTTCGTTTCGGGTCAGGTCGCGATTGATTTGGCCCCGCAAGGCGACATAAAAGCCGAAACCCAAAAAGTAATGGAAAACATCGGGGCAATTTTGAACGCTGCCGGTTTAGAGTATGCCAACGTAGTGAAAGCCAGCATTTTCGTGAAAGACATGAATAATTTCGCGGCTATCAACGACGTGTATGGCCAATTTTTCACCAGCGAGCCACCCGCCCGCGAAACCGTTGAGGTAGCCCGCTTACCCAAAGATGTTAACGTTGAAATTTCAGTTATAGCCATTCAATGATAGAATGATAGAATGAGTGAATGAGTAAATAGTTGCATGCGTCAGCTATTCGCTCATTCGCTCATTCTATCATTCAGAATTATTACTCTCTCATGCCAACTCCCGTTCGCGTTCGTTTCGCGCCCAGCCCCACCGGCCCGCTGCATATTGGCGGAGTGCGTACCGCGCTCTATAATTACCTGTTCGCCCGAAAGATGGGCGGCAAGATGCTTCTGCGTATCGAGGATACTGACCAGAACCGGTTTGTACCGGGAGCCGAAGCCTACATTCTCGAGAGCCTGCGCTGGGTCGGCATCGAGATCGACGAAGGTCAGGGTGTCGGCGGGCCGCATGCGCCCTATCGCCAGTCGGAGCGTAAGGAAATTTACCAGAAAGAAGCCCGGCGATTAGTCGAAGAAGGCAAAGCATATTACGCGTTCGATACCGCCGATGAATTAGACGCCATGCGGAAACGGCTCGAAGAAGCCAACGCGCCAGCGGCTCAATACAACGCTATCACCCGGATGCAGATGCGTAACTCATTGACCATGAAGGCTGATGATGTTCGCGCCCGTATGGATGCCGGTGAACCGTATGTGATTCGGTTGAAAACACCCCGAAAAGAGGAAGTTCGTCTGAATGACCTCATCCGGGGTTGGGTCAACGTGCATTCGTCGGCCATCGACGACAAGGTGCTGCTGAAATCTGATGGTCTGCCAACGTATCACCTTGCTAACATTGTGGATGACCACCTGATGGGCATTACACACGTCATTCGGGGCGAAGAATGGTTACCCTCGGCACCGCTGCATGTGCTGCTGTATCGCTACTTAGGTTGGGAGGATACTATGCCGCAGTTCGCTCATCTGCCGCTGTTGCTTAAACCCGAAGGCAACGGCAAACTTAGCAAACGCGATGCCGATTTAGGTGGTTTCCCGGTGTTTCCGCTGCAATGGACTGACCCCTTCACGGGTGCGGTGGCGCGGGGCTTCCGCGAAGATGGCTATCTGCCCGAAGCGACCGTTAATTTTCTGGCGCTGCTGGGCTGGAATCCCGGCACCGAGCAGGAATTATTTACGATGGATGAATTGATTGCCAGTTTCGACCTCACGCAGGTTCACAAGGCTGGAGCGCGGTTCGATATTCAGAAAGCGCAGTGGTTCAACCACCAGTATATTCGGCAGCGGTCGGATGCTGAACTGGCCCCGGCCGTGCAGCAACAGGCCGAAGCTGCCGGGCTTGTCTGTTCAGTAGAGAAAGCCGAAAAAATTGTCGCGCTGCTGAAAGGCCGCGTTAATTTCGCCCACGAAATCTTCACCGAAGCCGGAACAATTTTCAACGCACCAGCGACGTATGATGAAGCCATTGCGATCGCCAAATGGAACGACGATGCCGCGCGGGCTGTGACAGCTTTCCGCGATGCGCTTCAATCAGCCAGCGGTGATTTTGTGGCCGAGACCATCAAACATACCTTGTCGGACGCGATGCAGCAGGCGGGTATCAAGCAGGGCAAAATCATGCAGGCGATGCGCTTAGCCCTAACGGGTTCTGGTGCTGGCCCCGACCTGATGCTGACCATGGAAATCATTGGTAAAGAAGAGACAGTCCGGCGGTTGGAGCAAGCTTTATCGACATTAAAAATTCCAGCCTAAACATTTTGTCGCTATCGCGGCTTAACGGGTATCTATGCTTGGCAAAAAGCTTGTTTTTGTTATTCCGACGAAGCGGGGCGGCCTGGGCCGCCCCGCTTCGTCGGAATAACAAAAAAATTCCTAAATCGCTATTCTCAAGAGGGAAATTAAACACCCAAACAGCTTCAAACGCGAACCTTATGGCAAAGAAAAAACCAAACCCCGATGAAAACGACAAGCCCCGTGTTCATAAGGAACTCGAAGGGTTTGACATTCAGATTAATTCGTTCGGCGAAATCACGACGAGTTTTGATATTGACCGCATCAACCAGTTTCTGAACAAAACCGTTGACGACAAAAAACTTCGCCATCGCACCGACCTGAATCTAAAAGGCGAATCCACGCCGGATGAATCCACGGCTGACGAAACGGACGAGCCGACCGACGATGAGTTGAATCTGGACGATGATTTACCTCTGGACGAAGAAGAAAAACGCTAAAAGCTCGACCCAACAAAATGCCCGGTCAGGCTTTTTTTGTGCCGTTCGTCAGAAAAATCATTCCTCAAATGCCTGAGTTTCCGTAGTTTTCGCTCACTAAACACGAACGATTAACGACTCTTAGCATGTATTCTCACGAAATCGACTACAAAATTATTGGTGAAGACATCCAGATTGTGGAAATCGAACTGGACCCCAGCGAAACCGTCATTGCCGAAGCCGGTTCCATGCTGTTTATGGAAGATGGCGTCACCTTTGAGACCAAAATGGGCGACGGCTCTCAACCCAATCAGGGATTTCTGGGAACGTTGCTTAACGCCGGATCGCGCATGATTATGGGCGAATCGCTGTTCATGACGCACTTCACCAACCGGGGGGTTGGCAAGCGCAAGGTGGCCTTCGCAGCCCCGTATCCGGGTACGATTATGGCCGTTAATCTGGCGACTATAGTGGGCAATACGCTTATTGTTCAGAAAGATGCTTTCCTGTGTGCGGCCCTGGGCACAAAACTAAGCATCCATTTCAATCAGCGTTTGGGAGCCGGTTTCTTCGGTGGCGAAGGGTTCATTCTTGAAAAAGTACAGGGCGATGGCATGGCCTTTATTCATGCCGGGGGCGTGGTGATTGAGCGAACCCTAAACAACGAAACCCTGCGGGTCGATACGGGCTGCGTGGTTGGTTTTGAACCCAGTATCAACTTCGACATTCAGCGGTCGGGTGGCCTGAGGAGCATGGTGTTTGGTGGTGAAGGGCTTTTTCTGGCCACGCTTAGTGGCTCCGGTAAAGTCTGGATTCAGTCGATGCCGATTTCCAAGCTGGTACAACGGCTGGCCCCTTACAGTGCCCAGAGTCATAAAGAAAGCGGCTCCGTGCTGGGTAAGTTAGGTAATCTGCTGGAATGATAGTTTATTCCCAAACTGGCTGTTTACGGAAATCTCGTCTTTTATATTTTTGCTTACGACCTTGTTGAGCGAATGCACGTTCACGTATCGAATACGAAAAGTCGTTCGGGTAAACCAGCCAAAATATGGTTAGACACGCTTGATGCATTTGAAAGTGGAAATTTGACAAAGTAGGAAATTTCTTCAGCGTTAAACTTGTTGGCCAATCATAAAGACAGTATCGAAAAGTCAATTCATATCTTTGCCGTTGAAGGGAAACCACAAACGCTGCATTTGCGATGAGAAACGTTGGCTATAATTCATTCGTTTCGAAAGGCGGGAGCTGTTACGCTCCATCTTGAAGATGGCCGAAGCGTAATAGCCCCTCTTAACCAATTTCCGGGTATTGTACAGTTGTCCCCAGCCCAGCGACGTCATTATCATATCGCTGATGGAAACATCATTCTGTTCCACGATGACGATGAGGTTTATCATATTCAGGATTTCCTCGGAACTTATGAAACGAATGCGTACCAATCGCCAGGTAAACAGCACAACAAGCAAATTAAAAAGTTGACTGACAACACTATACAAGTTGGTGAAGAAGTTAATACTATTAAAAATACTGCTAAACAGGCTAGCCAACATTCTGAACAATTAAGAGAAGCAACTGATGGAAGTTATTTGCACGAATGACAATTTCCCGGCTCCCGTACTGGCGTTTTATGCCGAATTTGGTGTGCAAACGCCCAAGCGCGACACACTCTACACCGTTCGGCAGGTGAAACGTCATACAACCGGCGAAACGGGCGTATTGCTGAACGAACTGAAAAATCCAGATGTACCCGTGAAGCACCCGGTCATGGGCGAAGTTTGGTTTGAACCGACGTTCAACATCAACCGATTCGCTACGCTGATGGGCCAACCCGTGCGGCAGGAAGAACTCGAAAATGTGAACGTTTAGCTGAATTTATAGCGTACAGCAAAAGCCTGGCACCAAACCGCCGGGCTTTTTCGTTGTTTTCTTTGTCCAGTTGACGGTAAGACTAATCTACTTTGCTAAAGTATTCCACCCTTCTGTTTGTGAGCCTTTTGCTGGCTGCCTGCGGCAACAGCTCATCGGATAACTATGTTCCGAAACCAAAGGGATTTCCTCGTCTCGACTTACCTACGCCCCGCTATACGCTTCTCGAACCGACGCACCCGTACCAGTTCGAGTACAATACAATTGCCCGAATTCTGCGGGATACCTTCGCCCGAGCCGAGCCAGACTGGATTTTTATCAACTATCCGGCCTATCAGGCCAGCGTTCAGTTGACCTACAAACCGATTCGGAACGATGTGAACCGCCTGCGGGCCATGCTCGAAGATTCGTATAAACTGGCCGCCCGGCACAACATCAAAGCCTACGCCATTGAGCAGCGAAAAATCCGGTTAAAGTCGGGCCTGGAAGCCAGCCTGATCGATCTTTCCGGCGAAGTGCCCAGCCAGGTGCAGTTCGTTACGACGGACTCAACGACGCATTTTCTGCGGGGGGCATTGTACTTCAATACAGCCACCGAAAACGACTCCTTACAGCCTGTCATTCAGTACATTCGTAAAGATATTTTGCATTTGTTAACTACGCTGAAGTGGCGAAAATAAATAGGTCTTTTTCTTTTCCAACGGTTGCCTGCTACTCTGGGTCATCGCTAAAAACTTAAAACGATGCGTAAACTAATTGTCTTGATGGTTTGGCTCGGTATAGGCGCCGGATGCTCTAAAGAAGTTGAGCCGGATTGTTCGGAGAAGCCGTATTTGCAGGATCATATCTGTAACAAAATCTACCAGCCTGTATGCGGCTGTAATGGGAAGACCTATGGCAATTCGTGCGAGGCCGAAGGCTATGGTATTCTGACGTATACACAGGGTGAATGTGGCAAATAAAAATTATGTTTGAATTACGCCCACTGAAAAGGGTTTCGTGATCGGGGCGTGGTTAGCAGCAGCGATTCCTTCCGACAGAATTTGTCGGGTCTGCAACGGGCCGATGATGGCATCGGTCCAGAGCCGGGCGGCTGCATAATAGGGCGATAATTGCGCGTTATACTGGTCCGTTATTTTCTTCAAGTGCGCCTGCTCTTCCTCCGGTGTCATGGGTTGCCCTTTTGCTTTTTGGGCCGCCACCTGAATCTGGAGCAGCGTTTTGGCGGCTGAGGCCCCGCTCATAACGGCCATTTGCGCCGTTGGCCAGGCAAGCATCAGGCGGGGGTCATACGCTTTTCCGCACATGGCGTAGTTGCCCGCGCCATAACTATTTCCCACCACAACCGTAAATTTTGGTACGACCGAATTAGCCATTGCGCTGACCATTTTGGCTCCGTCCTTAATGATTCCGCCCTGTTCGGCCCGGCTCCCGACCATAAAGCCCGATACATCCTGCAAAAACACCAGCGGAATCCGCTTCTGATTGCAATTCATAATAAAGCGGGCGGCTTTATCGGCGGCATCGCCATAAATAACACCGCCCATTTGCATTTCAGTCGGTTGTCCCGTCCTGCCTTTCGCTTTTACCACCTTGCGTTGATTGGCCACAATCCCCACCGCCCAACCGTCGATGCGGGCGTAGCCGCATAGCAGCGACTGCCCGTAGCCGGGTTTATAGGCGTCGAATTGGGAGTTATCCACAAGCCTGTCCACAATTTCCTGCATATCGTAGGGCTTAACCCGGTCGGCAGGGAGTATCTGGTAGATATCGTCGGGGTTTTTGGCGGGAGGAGCCGGTTCGGTGCGGTCGAAGCCAGCCGTTTCTGGCTGACCAACTTTATCAAAAATACGCTTTATGGCGTCCAAACAGCTTTTATCGTCGGGGTATTTGTTATCGACCACGCCCGAAATATCGGTATGCGTCGTGGCCCCGCCGAGCGTTTCTGCATCGACATCCTCGCCGATGGAGGCTTTGACCAAATACGGTCCCGCCAGAAAAATAGAACCCGTGCCTTCCACAATCAGGCTCTCGTCGGACATGATGGGCAGGTAAGCGCCACCGGCTACGCAACTGCCCATAATGGCGGCCACCTGCAAAATGCCCATTGCTGAAAGCTGCGCGTTGTTGCGGAATGTTCGACCAAAATGTTCTTTATCGGCAAATACCTCGTCCTGCAGGGGCAGATAAACCCCCGCGCTGTCGACTAAGTAAATGATAGGCAGGCGGTTCTCCATCGCAATCTCCTGCGCCCGGAGGTTTTTCTTGGCTGTTATGGGAAACCAGGCCCCAGCCTTCACGGTAGCATCGTTGGCCACAATCACGCACTGCCGCCCCGACACATACCCAATGCCAACCACAACGCCACCCGACGGACAGCCGCCATGTTCGGCATACATACCTTCGCCCGTGAACAACCCGATTTCAACAAACGGCTTCCCGGCATCAGTTAGGTACGCGATGCGTTCGCGGGCGGTCAGTTTGCCTTTGCGGTGCTGATCCTCAATTTTTTTCGGGCCACCACCAAGCTGAGTTTGCGTGGTTCGCCGGGTAAGTTCGTCAAGAAGTGGTTGCATGGAGGAGTGGGTGGAGTGTGGTTGTATGGTGTTAGCCGATGAAAAAAACTAACGTCAATTCTCCACTAACCCCGTTGTGCGAATATAAACTTTAGCCAACGAAAGCGTTAGGCCAATGGTCTGAATGGTGAATTGGCCGGACGGCTCGGCAAGTTGCTCCATCAGGGTCCACTGGCCGAGGTCGTTTTTACGCCAGACCTCTACGGCTACCTGCTGCGAGTCGATGAGTACATATTCCTGAAAAGATGGAATGCTTCGGTAGCGCAGGAATTTCCGCCCCCGGTCGTAGTCTTCGGTACCCTCAGAAATTACTTCGATCAGTACAGCCGGATTGAGCAGATTATCGAAGCCACCGGGCAGTAGTTCGGGTTCACCGCATACAATCACAATGTCAGGATACGCATACAGACCGGTAGCGGGCAGATGAACGCGCATATCCGACGAAAAAGACTGACAATCAGTCTCCTCAATATGCATAATAATTCTGCCATTAATATTATCGCGAATGCGATTGTGGTTGCGGGTTGCGCCAGCCATAGGAATGATTTCGCCGTCGAAAAATTCGCTTTTGTCGAGGGCCTGCCGTTCAGCGGCTAAGTACTCTTCCGGGCTAATCATGCGCTTTTCGACCGCTATCATGTTCTGGCGAGTTTGCTTTCCTGAAAATACGCTATTGGTGGCTTAAAAACAATCCGTTTCCCGGCTACTTTTTCGTTGAATCTGGCGAAGCTGGAATAACGGCTGAGGCCGTGATGGTTGTGCTGGCGGGTTGAGCTGTTGTGGAACCTGGTTTATCTTTCCGGCCAAAGAGCGAGAAATGCACGTAGCGTTTCGGATTTTCGCGCAAATCGGTGAGCAGCTTTTCGAGACTGGCCGTCGTTTTATTGACGTTGGTGTAGAGGGCTTCGTCGGAGGTTAGTTTACCCAGCGACCCGCGCCCGTTGTTGACGTCGGCCAGAATGCGCTGCAGATTATCCACCGTTTTATTGACCGTCAGCAGTGTTTGCTTTAGCTGAAGTCCCTGCAGCGAGTCGGCAAAGGTATCGGCCTTAGCCAGAATGGGCTTGAGTTGCTGTTCGGTTTCGACCAGCGAAGTCGCCAGGTGGTTCACGCTGGCAAGAGTTGCCTTCAACCCCGCGCGGTTTTCGGCAATGGTCAAATCGAGGGTCTTAACGCCGGAGTTAGCGCTCTGAAGCGTTTGTTTGAGCATTACTCCCGTTTGATCGAACTGGGCCACAACCCGATTAAGCTGATAAGTCAGCGAGTCCACATTATTGAGCACCGGCAACGTTTTCTCCCGAATCAGGGCCGACAAACCCGTTTCTTTCACGGATACCAACATACCGCCTTCTTCGAGTTGCGGCTGTCTGGCGTTTATACTTAGCTGAATCTCTTTCCCGCCCAGCAGACCATCATCGGACAGAACCGCCCGGGACCCCTTCGTCACCAGAATGTCGTTGTTGAGTTCCAGGGTAACCAGCAGTTTATTTTCCTGATTCTGTAAAATCTGGATATCCTTTACCCGGCCAACTGATAAGCCATTGATTCTAACCGGATTAGAAGCCACTAAGCCATCAATATTGTCATAAACAACCTGATACTTATGCGTGCTGGAGAAGAAATCAGATCCTTTGAGAAATCGAAATCCAAAATAGAGCATCAGCAGCGCAACGACAGCCAACAGACCTACTTTTACTTCCTTTGAAACGTTCATGCGTGTGTGAAGGTGAACAGCCTGGCAGGCCGCGCCAACCAATTTAGTTGACTGTGTAACCAATATTCGGGGCCATTTGTCCCAAAGCCCGGTGAATTTAGTGGCGTTAGTGACGTTGGAACGTGTGTTGAACAGGTGTGATTTATTAACTTCTCTATTCAACGTTGTCCACTCACACAACTCACTGCGCTCATTTCACCCTTCGGCTTCTATTTCCTGTTTATACTGCACAAAGGCTTTGTAAATGGCCGTCGACATTTCCTCCTGCCCTTCATCCGACCTCAGATAGTCCTCTTCTGTTGGATTAGTCAAATACCCGGTTTCGATTAGAACGCTGGGCATGGTGGCTTTCCAAAGCACAATAAAACCGGCCTGTTTAACCCCATTGCTTTTTCGGTCGGCATTGTAGCGAAAACTACGCTCAATTTTTTGGGCAAAATTAATGCTGCTTCCCATGAAGGCGTGCTGGTAGTTGGCCAGCATGATCGTAGCTAAGGGTGAGTTGGGGTCAAACCCTTTGTAGGTCTGCTGGTAATTCTTTTCCTGTAAAATTACGGCATTTTCGCGCCGGGCTACGTCGAGGTTCCGTTCCGTTTTGTGAAGCCCCAGCGTATAGGTTTCGGTGCCATAGACCCGGCTGCTCGATGGACTGGCATTGCAGTGGATGGAAATAAACAGGTCGGCCCGGTTACGGTTGGCAATGGCCCCCCGTTCATATAAATCAACAAAGCGGTCGGAAGCCCGCGTATAAATCACCCGAATGTTTGGGTGCTTCGCCTTAATTTTACGACCCAGTTGCAGAATTAAGTCCAGATTGATCGTTTTCTCTTTGGCATACCGACCGTGTGTACCGGGGTCTTTGCCGCCATGACCCGCATCGAGCACAACCGTGCGAACCTGATTGGGAGCCTCATTATCCGGCGCGGAGGTTTCAGTCTCCTGCGACCCGGCCCGGCGAACCGTATCCTGAATTAAGTCGGGTGATAGTATGGTGGGCGTAGTTAGGGCGAGGAGTGGCAGCACCACTACGGCCAGTGTTGTCACTATTCCGGGAGCCGAAGATGAAATTCGAAGACCCATGGGTTTAATAATTTTTAACAGCCAAAAACGTTTCAAAGCGATAGTGGGATAACTGTTCGTGAATACCTTTGTAAGTCATAGACTTAACGGTCTTTTGGCAAATATAATTTTTTTAATAATCCTGAAAAAAGAACACTTTATTTTGCGGCTCTCGCTTCTACGACTGATACGGCTACAAGCTTTATTTAGCCTTATCTGCTTACTCTGGACGTTCAGCGCGTTGGGACAAAGCCCGTCGTTACCTAAGCAACCCGCAAAAGGCGGCTTACCTCCGGCTACCGTTCCCGCCCAGCGCGTGCCGAATGCGCCATCAGGCACCCGCTCCGACAGTGTACCGCCATCGCAACGAAAAAAAATTATTGGCCCTTCGTCGGGAACCATCACGCTGCCTAACTCGCAGACAAGACCAACCGCAGCCGGTCAGGAAAGTGAACTGGAGCGGGAGCTTAATCAGAAATATTCAGCCCCGAACCGTTTAGGGCCAACACCATCACGACGAAATACAGTACCGCTCAATACACCTCAACCCGATACGGTCCGTTCGCGGCAGGCAGTTGCCGGACGCGATTCCGGTCAAACCGAATTCGTCCGGCCAAAGTTGATTGCCCGATTGCAGCCTACATCCATCCGGCTGGGAAAACCAGTGCCACGTAGTCTTCCGCTGGCTATCGTCCGGCCCTTGCGTATTCCTGTTAGTAACGCTGATTCGGCCCGAATTGCTATCCGTGATTCTGTGCAGACCGAATTTGTTAAACCTATATCGCTGACGCGGCTGCAACCTAAACGTGTTCTGCTACGCAGAACGCAACCAATCGCTCTATCACCGACGATCATTCGACCGCTCAACTTACCGAGACCTTTGGCACCAGTGCGACGCATCAGCCCGCCTGATTCGGCTCGTGTTGCCGGTAAAGACTCCGCTCAGGCTACGCCAGTGCAACCCGTTCGACCCAATCCGGTTGCTAAAGTACAGCCCAAACCGGTGCAACCCAGCCAAACAAAGCCGGGCATTGTGTCGCCTAAAATTGTGCAGCCACAAACGCAGGTCAGGCCGGGCCGGGCCGATTCCGTGCGGGTAGCAGCTACTGATTCGGCCCGAACAGACTCGGCCCAAACTGCCGATACCTTTACAACAACGGTCAAATACCAGGCGAGAGATTCAACCATCTATGCGGCTGATGGTCAGACAGTAGAATTATTTGGTGAGGCCAGCGTTATCTATGGCGACATTTCCCTGAAAGCCGAATACATCCGACTCAATTACCTGACCGATGAGGTGTATGCAAAAGGGCGGTATGACTCAACCACCCAGAAACTCATTGGGCGACCCGTCTTTCAGGACGGCGAAGGGAATTATGACGCAAAAGAGATTCGCTACAATTTCAAATCGAAAAAAGGGCGGATTCAGGGCGTCATCACGCAGCAGGGCGAAGGCAATATTCGCGGACAAACCGTTAAGAAGGATGCCGAAGACAACCTCTATATCGGCAAAGCCATTTATACGACCTGCAATCTGGCTACGCCCCACTTCCACATCAATGCCAGTAAGCTGAAAATTATTCACAACAAACAGGTTGTGGCCGGCCCCTTCAATCTGGTTATCAACCAAATACCGTTACCAATTGGATTGCCCTTCGGTTTTTTCCCATTTCCGAAGCGGAAAGAAATTGGCGTGTCGGGGATTATTGTGCCGCAATATGGCGAAGAACCTAACGGGCGGGGCTTTTATTTGCGCGATGGCGGCTATTACTGGGCTGTTAGCGAAAATCTTGGCCTGCAATTTAAGGGGCAAATCTACTCACGAGGTAGCTGGGGCGTAGGCTTATCGTCGGCGTATAACAAACGGTATCGGTTTAGCGGGGGCGTTAATTTACAGTTCAACCGCAACCGCTCCGGCGACCGTGTCGATACGACCCAAACGCCCCGGAATGACTTTTCATTTACCTGGTCCCACTCGCCGGTTCCGCGCGGTCGGGGAAGTTTCTCGGCAAATGTGAACGTCAGCAGCAACAGCTACAATCAGTTCAACTCCTTCAACACACAGCAATATATTTCCAACGTGGCGGGGTCGTCGGTGCAGTATAGCCGTACCTTTGGGCAGTATGTTCGGGCTGGGGCTAATATCCGGGTCAATCAGCAATTCGGTCAGGTCAATCAGAGTACAGGTGTTCGCGAAAACGGCAAAACCGACGTATCCTCAGATTTCAACCTGGGTATCAACCAGATTTCGCCCTTCGCGCTTAAAGGCGGCACGGGCCGCTGGTTTGAAAGTTTCCGGGTGGGTTTAGACATCAGTGGGTCTATTAGCGTGAGCAACACCATTCGCCGTCAGGTCGATACAACTGGGTTAGGTTTCCCCGTTCTGACGGGCATACAGACCATCAGCACACTTCAACGGATTGAAGACAGCCTTCGGCGGTCGAACAATTTGCGGCTGGGCATTGTCGAATCGGACCCGAACCTGATTGCGTTCAGCGTTGCTAACTCGGACCGCATCTGGCGAAACCGGGTGGTGCAGGCTCGCTACAGTATCCCTATTTCCCTACCGAACATCAAACTGCTGCGTTACATTAATGTGACACCAGGCTTCTCGCTGCAAGGGGATATTTATACAAAGAAGCTCAACTACGAATACATTGCCAGCCAACAGGCAGTGAAAGTCGATACGATGCCGGGCTTTTTTCCCTCGTATAATTTCTCGGTCAATGCCAGCATGAACACGCGCTTCTATGGAACGTTTTTCATTCGCAGCAAACGCATCGAGGCCATACGGCACACCGTCGCCCCGTCGATCTCGTTCAGTTACGTTCCCGATTTCACCAATCCGGCCTTTGGTCAGTTTCAGGTATTGCCCGCCGAAGGCCCCTTAGCCAATTTGCCGTTGTACCGCCGAACCCTGTCGGTATTCAGGGGGCTGGGTGGCAGCGGAGGGAGCGCATCGAGTACGGAGTCGGCTTTTATCTCGTTCGGTATTGTGAACCAGTTGGAAATGAAAGTTCGTACCCGCAACGACTCGTCGGGGCAGGAGTTCAAGAAGATTCCGATTTTCGACAATTTGAGTATCAACGGAAGTTATAACCTGCTGGCCCCAGACTACCAGCTATCGCCCATTGCGCTGAGCGCCAACACGCAGATTTTCAAGAATATAAGCTTCAATTTCTCGTCCACCTTCGACCCTTATGCCTACCGGCCGTATGGCGGAACGGCCCAGTATTACTTTGCCACAACGGCATCGACACTCACGCCACTCGCCTATTCGCCCCTGATTCAGGCGCTGCGAGCCGACGATCCCTATACTGACCAGGAGTTTATCCGGGTGCCAAACCTGTATGCACTTCAGGCCGGACAAGGATTACTGCGATTAACGAACGTGCAGGCTTACGTGAGTGCCCGGTTTGCCCCTAAACAGGCCGACAAACCCAAAACCAGCCCGAACGCAACGGACGCTACCCTCAAGGCTATTAACAACAACCCGGAGTTGTACGTAGACTTCACTATTCCCTGGTCGATGAACGTCAGTTACACATTCGGGCTCACCAAACTAACCCCCGAACGCTCGCAGGTGGTGCAGGCCCTAACCCTAACGGGCGACCTGAGCCTGACACCCAAGTGGAAAATTACGCTCAGTACGGGCTATGATTTCCAGTTTCATAGCCCCACGTTAACCACCATTGGCATCAACCGCGACCTGCACTGCTGGGAAATGGCCTTTAACTGGACGCCCTATGCTGGTAACAACTTCCGTTCCGGCAACTATTCGTTCGACCTCCGGGCACGATCATCCATTCTTCAGGAGCTTAAACTGAGCCGTCGCCGGAGTTTCTATGATAGTGGCGGCTTCTATGGGCGTTAGGCGTTCATAAACCGCTGGCGCAATGATAAAAAAAGAGTATCTTGCCGCCCCGATTCTCCTTGTCAACTCCTATGACCGACCGCGATAAACAACGTCTTGACGAACTGGAAGTAAAAACGGCTTATCTGCTGGCCCGGCAGGACGAACAGGATGCCAAAATGAATCAGATAATGGCCCGGCTGACCTACATTGAAGCCCGGCAGTATCGGCTCATGAAAGAAATCGGCATCGAGCCAGCGAACATAGACACGCCCCAGGCCGCGCAGGACGACGCGAAGGCTATCAACCTGACCCATATTCCCGAACAGCGGTTGAATTAAGCGAACATGTTCTGTATGGACACAGTGCATGGCGATTTTTCGTTATAGTCCCGTATGAAATCGGCTACCCTGCGTACCCTCCTTTATCTCGCTGCTTTAATTGCCATCAATGTATTGTCGGCGTTTGTGTTTTTCCGGCTCGACCTGACTCAGGAAAAACGGTATACTCTCACTGAAGCGACGCAAACCCTGCTGACCAGCCTGCCCGATGATGTGCATGTCGATGTATACCTGACGGGCGACCTGCCCCCCGGTTTCAAACGACTCGAAAACGCCGTGCGCGAAACGCTGGATGAGTTCCAGGCGGAAGCCGGTAACTCCGTCACGTATCGGTTTATAAACCCTGACGAGACGACCAATCCCGACGAGAAAAATAAACTAATTGACAAATTGCAGCAACGGGGTCTGCTGCCTACTAACCTGTTTGCGAATGAGGGCGGTAAACGCACGGAAAAATTAGTATTTCCGGGAGCTATCGTTTCCTATAAAGGGCAGGAAACCGCCGTTCAACTCCTGAAGGGAAATAAAGCGTCTTCGCCCGAAGAACAATTAAATCAGTCTTACGAAGGCGTTGAGTTTCAATTAGCTTCGGCCATTCGGAAACTGACCCAACCGAAAGATAACCGCAGGCGGGTGGGGTTACTCTACGACCATACGCAGGTGCCCCCTTCCCGCTTCGCCGATTTGCTGGCCTCCGTCCAGCAGAATTACGACCTGTTTTTTATTGATATGACCAAGCCCGGCCCCATTGCCGGGCTTGATCTCGTGCTGGTGCCCAAACCCGACAAGCCCTTTTCGGAAGAGGAAATTTTTAAACTCGATCAGTTTGTGATCAATGGTGGACGCGCCCTGTTTTTTGTGGATGGTCAGCGCGTCGACAGCGTTAGTAACGAAGGCACGTATGCTCAACCCCTTAGCCTGAACCTCGACGACTTGTTTTTTCGGTGGGGTATCCGTGTCAATCGCGATGTGCTGAAGGATTTGTATTGTGCTTCAATCCCGCTCAACGTGGGCAACCTCGGCGACAAACCAAATATTCAACTGCTTCCGTGGCGGTTTTATCCCCTGTTCAATAACTTTGGGTCTGGGTCGGCGTTCCGGGCGGGTAATCCCATTGTGCGTAACCTGGATCGGGTGTTGGGACGATTTGTGAGTACACTCGATACCGTTCGGGCAACGGGTGCCGATGGGCAACCGATTCAAAAAACTCCGCTGCTGCTAACCTCACCCTACACGCAACTATTGAAAACTCCGGCTCTGATTTCGTACAACGAAGCCCGGCAGCAACCCGATCCGCAAACGTATACGGGTGGTGTTCGCCTGATTGGCTGCCTGCTCGAAGGGAAATTTCAGTCGCTGTTTGCCAATCGGATTTTGCCCGGCGACCCCCGCGCCAAAGGCTTCAGGGCTGGGGGCGTGGCGTCGCGGGTGCTGATCTGCTCGGATGGCGATTTGATTGTGAACGATGTCGATTACAAACGGAATACACCCTATCCGCTCGGCTTCGACCGCTTCACACGCATCACCTACGCTAACAAAGATTTTGCGTTAAACGCCATT
The DNA here is from genome assembly GCF_054781775.1 of Spirosoma areae. Lineage (NCBI taxonomy): Bacteria > Pseudomonadati > Bacteroidota > Cytophagia > Cytophagales > Cytophagaceae > Spirosoma > Spirosoma areae. Next base: position 84,377 of record NZ_BAAGTT010000043.1, read on the forward strand.
GATTATTTAGTTGACCCCGCTGGCGTCATTGCCGCCCGCAACCGCACTGTAACATTACGCCCATTGGACAAAATTCGGGTCGATGCCAACAGAACCGGCTGGCAATTGCTCAACCTGGTAGGACCGCTGGCGTTGGTCGGACTTGTCGGACTTGTGTGGCAGGTAGTTAGGCGCAGTCGGTATGGGCGTTGAACGAAGACAAAGCACTACCTGTTTTCGAATTGATTAATGTATCTTTACTTTATAATTGGTCAACTAATGAAAACGAACCAGCCACCGACTGCTGCATCAATAGCTCCTGAGCTTACTGCACAGGAGCGACACGAGCGAGCCGTAGCCATCATGAAGCGATTAGTCGACGATAAGCGACAGGCGGAGAAAGACATGGTTGAGAATTTCCGTAAAGACCCGCTGATTCAGGCGGCTGTTGCTAAACTTAAAGAAGAAAATGAGCGAAGAGGAACACCCGTTGTCCGCCTATAACTTCAATTTTGCGGGCGGCATTCACAATAGTTACTTCTTCGTTACTTTAAAAGGTATTACTTACGAAATTCAATTCAAGCCAACGCCTTATCTATTTGGCGAGGATTTTGTGTTGGCTGACGAAATCGTTGAATTAGTTATCAAAATCCTTGATAATCCGACGGGTCGCCGTCCTCCGCTCGACTCGCTTATTGCCCCAACTGTCGCTGCCATTATTAATGATTTCTACCAGAAGAGCAGCCTGACAATCACCATTTTCATTTGCGACACCGCCGACCGAAAACACGAAGCCCGATGGCGAAAATTTAATCGCTGGTACGACCACTTTGCGGCTACAGATTACATGCGAATGGATGACTCTTTCCGAGACACGAATGAAGAGCTACTCTATCACTGTGCGCTGATTACCAAAAACGGCAACCCATATCTACGCGAAGTTGGCTTAGCTTTTTTAGACCTGATGGCTAATTTTAAAGCAGGTAAGTAGCCAGTAATGTAGGTTACTCCACCGCAAATTTCACTAACCACTGCCCTACCGTCGCGCTGGTGAGGTTGAAAATCAGATTTGGGAATAAGCCGAGAATTAATGACATGGCTCCTAAAGGAATCAGCAGGAGTTTTTCGCGGACTGTTAAGTCGGGGAGTGTAGTCGTTGCTTCATGACGCGACCAGTATGGCCCGAAAAACATGCGCTGGAGCGTCCAGAGGAAATAAGCGGCCGCCAGCAAAATACCCGTTGTGGCCAACGCTGTGAGCCAGCCCGGTAGCCACTCCGACTGGAAACTACCCATGAGCGTAAATAACTCACCCACAAAGCCCGACAAGCCCGGTAAGCCCAGCGAGGCAAAGAACGCGATGGCTGTCAGCGTTGTATAGAGCGGCATGGGCTGCATTAGCCCCCGGTAAGAATCGATTCGGCGGTCGTGGGTGCGATCATACAAAACCCCCGCAATCAGGAACAGCATAGCCGACAAAATACCATGGCTAACCATTTGATAAACAGCGCCATTAATTCCTTCGGCAGTTAGGGAAGCCACACCCAGCAGCACAAAGCCCATATGCGACACCGACGAATAGGCAATCATTTTTTTAAGATCAGTTTGTGCCAGGGCATTCAGTCCGCCATACACAATGGATAAGACGCCAAGACCGGCCAGCGTTTGGGCGTATTCGGCTGCGCCATCGGGAAAGAAATTCCAGGCGATTCGAAGGAAGCCATAGCCGCCGATTTTGAGCAACACGCCCGCCAGCACGACCGATACCGGCGTGGGTGCTTCAACGTGGGCATCGGGTAGCCACGTATGTAGAGGCACGATGGGTAGCTTGATGGCAAACCCAATAAATACTGCCCAAAAGGCCAGCAATCGCGCCGGAAGGCCCAGAATAATCGGTTCGGAGGCTGGGTTCAGGAACGCATCGGGCAGATAATTGCCGCCGTCGGCTAAATAGCGCATATCGAACGTGTGGACCATTTGCGCCGGGTTTATCTGCCCATTCTGAAGGTACGCCTGAACACTGCGAATTACGCCGTCAGTCGCTTCTAAGGGATTGGTGATTAAGCCAGCCGCAACCGCCGTGCTTACCGGGTCCATGACGGACAGATACAGACCAATCATCACTAACAGAATTAGCAATGAACCCAGCAGGGTATAGAGGAAAAATTTAATCGACGCATATTCCCGGCGGGGGCCACCCCACAAACCAATCAGGAAGTACATCGGCAGGAGCATGAACTCGAAAAACAGAAAAAACAGGAAGAAGTCGAGGGCCACGAAGCAGCCCATTATCGTCCCCGTCAGCAACAGATAGAGTGAGTAATAAGCGTTGAGCCGATGATTTAGCCGCCATGATGCGACAACACCAACCAGCATCACTACAGCCGACAACACAACCAATGGCAGGCTAATGCCATCGACGCCAACCAAATAATCAATGGACGCAATGCCTAAGCCACCCAGTGGTAGTGTAATCCAGTTGGCCTGTTCGAGCAATTGATAGCCTGCAACCGTTCGCTCAAACTCCGCGCAGGCCGTTGCGGCCAGAACAACTTCAGTGATGGTGACGCCTAAAGCAATCCATCGAAATCGAGCTGCCTGACTCCGGGGCAGTAAGGCCACGACAATCGAACCGAGTAACGGAAGAAATATAAGTAACGAAAGAATCATAGTCTATAGGAACCGGGCTTCCGCCCAACCCGCGTTTATCAAAGGCTCGTGTTCATACCTGGCTGTCAAAGCAACCACCAAAGTACGGCTAACAATCCAACCACCGCAGCCGTAATGTACGACTGCACCCGGCCATTCTGCACAGAGCGGGTAAGTTGACCCAACTGCCCAGCCAGCCAGGCAATCCCGTTCACCAACCCATCAATACCCAGGCGGTCAAGCACACGGGCGAAGTTCGCCAGTACGACGGTAACAATCCCTGCGCCATTGACGAAGCCATCAATAACTCGCTGGTCAGCCCGATTGAGCATAGCAGCCAGTTTAAGCGTTGGATTGATGGACAGAACCCGGTAAAAAAAATCCAGAAAACCATACTCAACCGAAAGACGAACAAAGCTGGATTTAGCCCGTGGTTCGGGCATCCGGAAGCCCAGCCAGCCACCGATCAACACCAGAGCGATGGAAACCGGAACTAACCACCCCAGCGAATTTTCTTCAGGTACTGGGAGTATGGTGAAAAACCAGCTTTCATGAGCTGAAAGTGGGTTTAAGGCGAACCAAAACCAAATCGACAACATGGCCAGCATGACGATTGGCCCACGCATCAGCCAGTTGGGTTCGTGCGCCTGCGTTACCAGAGCAGCCTGGTTTCGATACGTTCCAAAGAAAGTAAGCCGCCACTGCCGGGCCATGTAAAGCGCGGTTAGCCCCGATGAGCCTAAAAGCAGCCCTGGAACGAGATAAGAAATGCCGCTACTCTGGTTATTCGCCCACTTGAATGCTCCGCCCAGAATAGCTTCCTTCGAGAGAAATCCGGATAGAAAGGGCAGGCCAGCCAACGAAGCCGCGCAGATAGTATAGGTTATAAATGTAGTGGGCAGCCATTTCCGCAACCCGCCCATGTGTCGCATATCCTGCGTATGTACGGCGTGAATTACGGCTCCGGCGCTTAAAAACAGGCCCGCTTTGAAAAAGGCGTGCGTTAGCAGATGAAACATAGCTCCACTCACGTTTCCGGTACCCATAGCGGCCACCATCAGACCCAACTGGGAAACCGTTGAGAAAGCCAGTACCTTCTTAATGTCGGTCTGATAAAGAGCTGAATAACCGCCCCAAAGTGTTGTGATGGTACCAATTAAGGCAATCACGACTAAAGCATCGGGCGAGAATAAGGGGTGAATGCGGGCGAGCAGAAAAATACCGGCGGCTACCATCGTGGCCGCATGAAGCAGAGCCGAAACGGGTGTGGGGCCTTCCATGGCATCGGGGAGCCAGGTCAGCAACGGAAACTGCGCCGATTTGCCCACGCACCCCATAAACAGGCATAAACCCAGGATCGTCGTCGTAGGCATGTCGGCTTTATTCAGAGTCAATGCGGCAAAATCGAGGGTGTCGACCTGATAATACGTCAGGAAAATACCGATTAGAAAGCCAATATCGCCGACGCGGTTCATCAAAAATGCTTTTTTGGCAGCCTTCGAGGCCGCCGGGCGTTCGGCATAAAAACCAATAAGCAGATAGGATGTCAGTCCAACCAGTTCCCAGAAGCCATACATTACCAGCAAATTACCAGCCAGGATAATGCCCAGCATAGACCCGATAAATAATTGCATATAGGCAAAATACCGGCGTAACTTCGGTTCATCGTGCAGGTAGGAAAGCGAATAAACCTGAACGAGTAACGACACAAAATGCACCAGCACAAGCATCAGTGCGGCAAGGGCATCAAGACGAAAGCTAATGGGAAACGAAACGCCTGACACGCTGGCCCAGTTGGCCTGCAGGGTTATTGGCTGTTCGGGTAAACGCATGGCCAGACCTACTGATAGCACTAACCCGACCCCCGTTAGGAGCACCGCTATCCTTCCCGCTGTCCGGCGATTTGCACTGGTCAGGACCAGAAATCCGGCAAAGGGCAACCCTAAAACGGTGGCAGTCAGGTAGTGAATAAGCTGGGGAGCAACGGGCATTCGTGGTCGGTCAGAATAGGCCGCAAATATCCCCATTCTCCGCTGGGGAAACAAACGGCTTTCAGGCTGTTTTTAGCCAGCCCGTTACGCTCAGTCGTTCGCGGGTAGCAGGCAGGACTTCGTGTTCCAACTGGCCACTCTCAAAACAAACCAATCGACCGCCCGTTGGCGTAATGAGTACCTGTCGCTCAGCTTCAGCATCAGGCAGGTAGAGCGCCAACTGCCCTCCGTCGGTTTCCTGCCAATCGGTGTTGAGATAGCAGATTACGGACAACTTCCGACGCGAATCCGTGCGAAACTGGTCAAGATGGCGTTTGTAGAAGGCACCGGGTGGGTACAGCGCATAGTGAAATTCGTACTCCCGCAACCCCAGATAACAGGTCTGATTCACGTACTGAACAAATTCACCGATGCGTTGTAAAAAATTGGCTTCGTCGGGTGTGGCCGTCGCTTCGTCTATCCACAAAATCTCATCACCCCGAATGGCACTTTCAAGCGTAACATTCTGGTTACCAATAGCCGACAGCCGGAATTGACCTGCCTGCCGACGCTCGTGCAAGCGAGTGGCAAGGGCCATTACGTCAGCGGGACTTAGAAAATTGTCGATAAGACCATATCCTTCGGCCAGGATGCCCTCAATGATGGGTTCCACTAAATGGGTCACTGTTTTAATTCGGTCAACTCATCCAACTGCGCCGTGCGGAAATGGCGATATACCTGCAACACAATAGCCAGCGCTACCGCCGATTCAGCGGCAGCTACGACCATAACAAAAAGAGCCAGCATCTGACCCTGTAAACGGACGGGGTCGTACTGACTGAACGCGACCAAGTTGATGTTAGCCCCATTGAGCATCAACTCAACGCCCATCAGCACAACAATGGCATGACGCTTGAGCAACACCACTGCCAGCCCGATGCTGAACAGGGCAGCACCGACAAGGAGAAATAAGTGAGTATCAACGGGTTGCATGACGAGACGATTTAGCCAATGGCGACGCTAAATACGTGGCGCCCACAAGGGCAGCCAGCAGAAGAATACCAACTAATTCAAACGGGACAATGTATTCGGTCATGAGTTGCCTGCCAATTGTGTTTACCGTACTTTGCCAACCAGCGGGCTGCATTAACAGGGCGAAGTTAGCGCGGGCCAGTACTGAATAAAAGACAATGAACAAACTCCCCGCCACGACTACAGGCACGACCCACCCCACCCATGACGACGTTCGGTTGAGCAGTAAAATAGGGTTTGGCTGCTGACTACCGAACTCGGTAGATTGGTTAGGTTTGTGGGTGAGCATTACGCCGAAAATGACCAACACTAATACGCCACCCACGTAAATCATAAGTTGAGCAATAGCCAGAAAATCAGCGCTTGCCAGCACAAACAAGCCCGCTACGCCAAGTAGTGTAAGCAACAGAAAGAACGCTGCATAAAGCACATGGCGGGTGAGCAGGACAGCCAGTGCCCCAAAAAGGCTAAGTGCAGCAAAGGCGTAAAAAGCAGCTTGAATCATACGTGTATTGGTGAATTAGGGCAGTTTTTTGTCATGCTGACGAAGGAAACATTAAAAAAACGATAGTCAATTCATGATTTCTCCTCATCAGGTTTCGCCTTCGGACGCATCGCAGGCCGAAAACCGGCTGGTTTGGGCGCTGGCGTTTCGGCAGCAGGACTTTCCGTTTTTTCAACGGTCTCAGCAGCCGAAGTCTCTATTTCTGCTTTGGCGTCTGTATCTGTTGGTTTAGGCGGTGCAGCCGGTTTCATGGTTGGCCGAAAACCGGCTGGTTTCGGTTTAGGTACTTCGGCTGGAACAACCGGCTCGTCTGATTCGACCGCTTTTGGCGGTTTCATCGTGGGCCGGAATGGTGCGGGATTTGGTTTGGTTGGCTCAACTGCCGGGGCTGCCAGGTCTGACAATAGTGGTTGTTCAGGTCGCTTCGCTTCGATTGGCGCATCCGGCACCCGCGTTATGGGCTTCTGAGTCGGCCTGAAAACCGGCTTTTTGGTTGTTTCCAAACCTCCCTGAGCAATCTGCTGCATTTCGTCGGGCGTAGCATCTGTTAGCGGATGGTCAATGGCTGAGCCTTCCGAATTGGCTGGTTCGGCCGGAGATGGCGTCGCACTCGGTTTTGGTGTCGGACGGAACAGGGGCCGTTTAGGGGGCACACTGGCGATATCGGCACTGGTTTCAATGGGTGTGGCCGTCGCTTCCGCAACTAATTGAGCCGCTTTTGCCTCTTCTTTCTCACGCAGAAACTGTTCATACAAAACCCGCTTTTCGTCGGCCTGCTCTGGCGTCAGATTTGAAAAATTGTAGGTTAACTTGCCCAGTTCAAACTCGCTGTAGTCAAATTTTTTGTCCATCGTTAGGCATTCGGTCGGACATACTACCGTACAAAGGCCGCAATAGCAGCACTTAGCCATGTCGATGTCAAATTTGGCGGCATACAACCGAATCGGCGAACCGTCGGATGCCCGTCCGACCTCTTCGGTGGCTCTGATGGCGTCAATCGTGATGCAGTCAACGGGGCAAACTTTAGCACACTTGTCGCAAACGATGCAGTCATCGATCTCATTCCGCAGCCGGTAGCGGCCGTTGTCGGGAATGGGTAGCTGCTCGTGCGGATACTGAAGCGTGACCAAGCCATTCTGAAGATCAAAATAAGTTTCGTCCGCTATACCTTCCGGCGTCCGGCGTTTGGTCGCCTTTCGAAGATGCCGAAACGTTAGACTCAACCCTTTCAGCGTCGTTCGGATACCCGATTGTATATTCTGGAAGTAGGTCATTTGTGAATGATAGAATGAGCGAATGAGTGAATGGATTCGCGTCAGCTATTCGCCCATTCTATCATTCGCTCATTCACTAATTAAATTTGGGGGAACCGCGCTGGCTCGACTTCGCTCATGAGCGAATAGGCCATTTCGATTACATCGTCAACATTCGGTTTTGAGAAATAGTCCCCGTCAGAACCATAGGGCGGGCGGTGCGGCTTAGCTGATAAGGTACGTGGTGCGGAATCTAAATAACGATAGGCATTTTGATATTCAATAACTTGCTGCATCATGTAGGCCGAAGCGCTCCCCGGTACATCTTCATCCGCAAAAATTACCCGATTCGTTTTTTTGATGGATTCCACGATGGCATGATGAACATCAAACGGCAGAAGTGTCTGTACGTCAATGACTTCGATACTGATTCTCATCGGGGCCAATTGGCTGGCAGCCTCCATGACAATCCGACACATAGAACCATAGGTGACAATGGTTATGTCAGAGCCAGAGCGGAGTGTTTCGGGTATGCCCAGCGGCACGCAAAATTCACTTAGGTTGTTGGGTACCAGTTCTTTCAGGCGATACCCGTTCAGAGATTCAATTAACAGGGCCGGGTCGTCGCCTTTCATCAATGTATTGTAGAATCCGGCAGCCTGAGTCATATTTCTCGGCACCAGTATGTGCAAACCACGCAGGCTGCTCAGCATGGTTCCCATGGGTGAACCCGAATGCCAGATGCCTTCGAGTCGGTGGCCGCGCGTCCGAATAATGACCGGGGCCTTCTGCCCACCTTTGGTTCGATACAGTAGGGTCGCCAAATCGTCGGTCAGTGTAGCTAATGTATAATAAACATAGTCGAAATACTGAATCTCGACAATGGGGCGCAGGCCACGCATCGCCAGGCCGATACCCTGCCCAATAATCGTCGTTTCGCGAATACCCGTATCGGTTATGCGTATCTCACCAAATTTTTCCTGCAAGCCCGCAAACCCCTGATTTACATCACCAATCTGGCCCACATCTTCGCCCAGGGCTACAACGCGCGGGTCGCGGGTGAACAAATTATCAAAATAGCGTTGCAGCAAGAGATAACCATCCAATGTAGGGCTGTCATCGGTAACTTCGGCCGGAATGGCTTCCACCCGCATCGGTGAATCGGGCGATTGGCTATACAGGTGTGAACTAAACCGATCGTTATTTTCAGTATTCGTGCGTTCCAGCCAGGTTTTTAACCGCTGCCGCCCAGCGCCGGAGTCCGTCCGCAGCAACCGTAACGCTTTCCGTACAGCCGCCACAGCATCCCGACGTGAGGGCGTAAAGGTTTTCCGCAATTCTTCCCGAATGGCCATCAGTTCAGCCGATTTAGGATTATGTCGGGCGGCTTGCTGAAGCAACTCCAGAGCTTCCTCAAAATCACCTTTCATTGAATTCTGATAGGCATTCCAGGCGTCAATACGGGCTTTTTTTGCCGCTTCTTTGGCCTCGGCTTCAATCTGCTCCAGTTCCTGGTTCGTGGCATAGCCGTTTTCCAGAATCCAGAGTCTGAACATCCGGTTGCAGTCGTGTTCGGCTTCCCAGGCTAACCGCTCCCTCGATTTGTAGCGTTCATGCGAACCGGACGTCGAATGGCCCTGTGGCTGAGTAAGTTCCTGTACATGAACCAATACCGGAACGTGTTCCTCCCGACAGAGTTGAGCCGCCTGCTGATACGTTTCCAGCAAGGCCGCGTAATCCCACCCTTTAACGGCAAAAATTTCCAGTCCTTTGTCGTCGGAGTCGCGTTGAAAACCGGCTAACGCTTTCGATATACTTCCTTTCGTTGTTTGATACTCAACCGGCACCGATATGCCATAGCCATCGTCCCAAACCGACATCAGCAACGGCACCTGCAATACACCGGCAGCATTCATGGTTTCCCAGAACATGCCCTGCGAGGTCGAGGCATCGCCAATGGTCGCAAAAACGATTTCATTCCCATTCCGGGAGAAATTGGTCAGTCCACTTAAGCCGGGATTATTTCGAAAGAGTTTGGAGGCATAGGCCAGCCCCAGCGAGCGTGGAATTTGTCCGGCTGTGGGAGCAATATCGCAAACCGAATTATACGATTCGGTTTGGTTTCGCCATAATCCCTGTTCGTCGAGCCAGCGGGTGGCGTAGTGACCATTCATGGAACGCCCGGCGGTATTTGGCTCGTAGGTCAGGTCGGTATGAGCGTAGAGTTGTGCAAAAAACTCCTGCCACCGGAGTTCGCCCAGCGCAGCCACAAAGGTCTGGTCGCGGTAGTAGCCCGACCGAAAATCACCGCGGTCAAAGGCACGCGCGGCTGCCATTTGGGCCAGTTCTTTACCGTCGCCAAAGATGCCGAATTTAGCCCGCCCACCCATGACATCACGTCGGCCCAGCAAACTTACCTGCCGACTTTCGCAGGCCAGCCGGTAATCTGACAGGATTTTTTCGCGACTTAAAATATCAGTCGAGCGGAGTTGTTCGTTTGCTATCACAACAGAGCTACGTATTGAAATCGTCCAACAATTAATTTATCGATGAAGTGGCTGCACGGGTCAAACTCTTACCAGACGCAAGCAAAAGTAAAAGTAAGGCAAAACAAGTCAGCTTTCAAAAAAACGATTTTTTGAGTTTCTTTGTTAATCCAAAACCAAACGCCAACTATTTGGCAAAGTGTTTGCTGTAGTTGACCTTTGTAAGGGTAAGCATCTTAATAACCAAATCATAATTCCGTTTAGTCCAATGAAAAAGATTTTTTCACTTTTCGTAGCTTTATTTGTGTTTGTCGCAGTTGGCTACGCCCAGAAAGGAGTTCTGAAATTTGCGAAAGAGACGCATGATTTTGGAAAAGTTGAGCAAGGCAAACCGGTTACTTACGTATTCGAGTTCAAGAATACAGGGGCTGACCCGGTTGTGATTAACGATGCTCAGGCGTCCTGCGGCTGCACGAAACCAAACTGGACTCGTGAAGCAATCCTGCCGGGCAAAACGGGAATGGTATCGGCCACGTTCAACGCAGCGGCTGCCGGTCCGTTCAACAAATCGGTTACGGTAACCAGCAACGCCGAAGCCGGTCAGACTATTCTGTACCTGAAAGGCGAAGTGGTAAGCCAGAAAGAAGCTGAAACAGCGGCTGCTCCGGCTACTGCTCCGGCTAAAGACAAGAAGAAAGTCGTAAAAACTTCACGCTAATTCACTGAAGGGTTAATAGTGTGGTCAAGAAAGGCATCTGGTTGTTTACCGGATGCCTTTTTTTGTGCTTTTTTCGTCATCTATACCCGTGACCGACTGACAAACCCTATGTCCGTCCTTCCCATAGTTCGTTGTTCCGCACGGATTATCCTGTACGTTTGCGCTGTCTTCTGACCAACATCTGTCTATGGCTCCGCCCCAGCGCCTGTAAAATCAGGCAATTTTCTGCCCCGCTTTTGTTTTCTTAACCACTACATTCTCAACAGCCGTTTCGTTAACGCCGGCTCTTTTCCACGTATACCATGTTTTTCATTATTCTCGGCATTCTGTTGTTAGTCGCCGGATTTGCCATCAATACGCCCGCGCTGACATTTGCGCGCTTCTCCCGCCCGGCCAAAGTGGTCGGGATTATATTACTTATACTGGGTTTTCTCACAGCCAGCGTCCGGCAAATCGACGCCGGGCATGTAGGAGTAATCTCGCTTTTTGGTAATGTTAGCGACCGCACGCTGAATTCCGGCCTGAACTTCGTTAATCCGTTGGCCACCGTGACGGAATTCGATGTAAAAACGTTGAATTACACCATGTCGGCTACGCATGATGAAGGCGATAAAGCGGGCGACGATGCCATTCGGGTACTCACGGCCGACGGCCTGGAGGTTGTAATTGATCTGACTGTGTTATACCGCGTAATACCGAATGATGCGCCGAAGATTTATCGTCAAATTGGTACTGATTATACCGACAAAGTCGTTCGCCCAATCACCCGCACCCGCATCCGGGATAATGCCGTGTATTACGATGCTGTTGCCTTGTACTCAACCCGGCGCGACGAATTTCAAACCCGTATTTACAAAACCATCGAAGCCGACTTTCAGAAGCGGGGGCTCCTGCTGGAGCAATTGCTGATTCGGAATATTGACCTGCCCGCATCGGTCAAAAAAACCATCGAATCAAAAATTAACGCTGAACAGGATGCTCAAAAAATGCAGTTCGTTTTGCAGAAAGAACGGCAGGAAGCCGAACGGAAACGAGTTGAAGCCCAGGGTATTGCCGATTACCAGAAAATCCTGTCGACTGGTCTGTCAGACAAACAGTTGCAATATGAGCAGATTAAAGCCCAGCGCGAACTGGCCGAATCGCCGAATGCTAAAATTATCATAATGGGTGGGCGCGGAAACGTACCGTTGCTTCTGAACGATAAGTAGAAAAATAGTTTTCGTAATCACGAAGTTTTAAAGGTAAAAACACAGTTTGTCAGGTCATTATGATTTGATAGGCTGTGTTTTTTCTATATCATTGTTTTTTGCAAATCAACTGGCCTATGCAAACGTCTACCTCTTCTGTTCAGGAACCGGCTCTGGCCCAACCCGCACCCGTCCGGCGGCTGCTTTCCCTCGATGCATTGCGGGGCTTCGATATGTTTTGGATTATTGGGGGAGAAGAAATTTTTCATGCGCTGGCCAGAACAACCGGCTGGACCTGGGCAATTTTTATGGCCGACCAGTTCACGCACGTCGCCTGGAATGGCTTCCGGCCTTATGACTGTATTTTCCCGTTATTTCTATTTTTAGCGGGTGTTTCAACCCCTTATTCGATTGGTAGTCGATTAGCAAAAGGAGATGATCGGACGGCACTCGCAAAAAAAATCATTATTCGCGGACTAACTTTGGTCGTATTGGGGATTATTTACAACAATGGGTTATTTACGAAACCGCTTGCCGACATGCGCTTTGGAAGCGTATTGGGGCGCATTGGCCTGGCGGGTATGTTTGCCCAACTAATTTACCTGTATGTGCAGAACGCGAAAGCGCGCTACGGAATTTTTGCCGGGATTCTGCTAAGTTACTGGGGTTTACTCATGCTGGTTCCTGTACCAGGCTTTGGGGCTGGAAACCTGACAATGGAAGGTAGCTTAACGGGGTATATAGACCGTATTCTCATGCCGGGTCGGCTCTACAAAGGAGTCCATGACCCCGAAGGCCTGCTTTCCACCTTGCCCGCCATTGGTACAGGCTTATTGGGCGTTTTTGCCGGAACAATTCTCCGTCGGCATGGGGTTGGCGACGGGCCGAAACTCCGGCAACTTGTTGTAGCCGGGGTTGCATGTCTGGTAGTGGGGTGGGTTTGGAATTTAGTTTTTCCTGTTAATAAAAACCTCTGGACCAGTTCATTCGTCCTGGTAGCCGGGGGCTGGAGTTTTTTGATGCTGAGCCTTTTCTACTGGATTATTGACCTGCAAAACCTTCGCCGATGGGCATTTTTCTTCGTCGTAATCGGTATGAATTCAATCTTGATCTACCTCGCGGGTGAAGTTATTGATTTTGACCATGCCGCTCATTATTTAGTTGGCGGTCTGGTGCATTTCTTTAACGAACCGATTCGGGCAGTAGGGGGTGTGTTGGCATTCTTAGCCGTAAAATGGGCTTTTTTGTATTTCCTCTACAAGAAAAATACGTTCCTGCGAGTGTAAACCCGCGATTTTTTAGCCCGAAATCGCGGGTTTACACTCGCATTACAACAAGTTTATTTTTTAGCAGTCAGTGCCATGAGCCAGGCTTTGCAGGCTTCGGGCCAGGTGTTGAGCGAACCGAACTTTGCCGTTCGGAGGCCAAAGCCATGTCCGCCGGTTGGATACAGGTGCATTTCGGCGGGAACACCGTTTTTCAGGCACGCTAAGTAATAGTTAATGCTATTTTCAACCGGGACTGCCTTATCATCTTCTGAATGCACTAAAAACGCCGGTGGTGTTTGGCTTGTCACCTGCAACTCGTTGGAATAATAGGCTATCATTTCTGGCGAGACAGTTAATTTCCCCAATAGTTTATCCCGTGAGCCAGTATGCGCTTTATCGCCGAAGGTTATTACCGGATACAGCAAAATGGCAAAATTAGGTTTAGCCTGTTCATTGGCTTTAGCTCCCCGGTGGTAGTGCGTTGCGAGGGTTGCTGCCAGATGCCCCCCCGCCGAGAAGCCCATGACGCCGAGTTTAGCTGGGTCGATGCCATAGCGGGTTGCATTTTGCCGAATCAGCACCATACCCTGCATGGCATCCATAAGGGGAACTTCCTGCTGATTGGTCATAATTTCGGGGTTGGGCAGTCGATATTTTAGCACAAAAGCCGCTACGCCCATCTCATTGAACCACCGTGCCACATCGGACCCCTCATGACTCGCTGCCAGAATCCCGTATCCTCCGCCGGGACAAATCAGAACAGCCGCCCCAGTAGCTTTTTCTTTAGATGGCAGATAAGCCGTAAGGGTTGGCACCGATACATTACTGATTCGCAGAATATTAGCAGCATCAGTCTCTGACTTTTCTGTAATGCTGACTCCGGCAATAGCGTTTGGGATAGCATTATCCGGCCAAAGTTTGAGAACTTCCTGCGGTAGAGCAATCTGGGGCAATGCCGTGGCGAGAAACATACTAAGCAGAAAAGAGCGCATAATGAACTGGAGTGATAAAGTCAGCAAGAAGCGTTGGAAACAGAAAAGCCGACCTGATAGCTGCCTCTACTCATATTTCTACCTCACCATCTGCATCAGATAGCTTAGTATTGGAACTACCGTGAAGCACGTCAATCAGTTCTTTGACGCGATAAACAGTTTTGTTGTATCGGTTTCCGAGAATAATAATCACGTACTCATCTTTAGGGCTGAACCAGAACATAGTATTATACCCTTTCCACCAGCCGGAGTGGTAAATATATTCAGGTTGGTTCAGGTCATTCAGCATCATTCGGAAGCCGTACCCATAATTTTTCGCCCCTTTTCGCTCGAAACTACGTGGTACAAACGCTTCGGCAAGAGTTTTTTTCGTTAACAAACAATCGCCATTCAGGGCGCGATACCATCGAAACAAATCGCCCGTCGTTGAATAAATTCCCTTATCGCCAACGACATCATCATAATAATCTTTCGGAATGCGTCTATTCCACTGATAGCCCGCTGTTCGATGATGATTGATGGAGTCGTTTTTGGTTGTCGCCACAAAAGTCTGGTGCATGCCCAGCGGTTCAAAGATGTTTTTACGAATAAACGTCTCGTAGCTCTGCCCGGTTGTTTTTTCAATAATCGACGCCAGCACCATGTAATTCGTGTTGCTATAACTAAATCCCCGGCCAGGAATATTGTATGCTTTCGGCGTAGGCTTCACGGTGGCAAACCACTGCATGATTGTAGCATTCGACGGATAAGGCTTTTCTTTTTTATAGAAATTCACCTTCATACTGTCATCGAAGGCGTACTGGTAATTTGGCAAACCGCTGCGGTGGCTTAGCAACTCGCGGATGGTAATGCCATGATACGGAAAATCGGGGTAGAATTTCTGAATGGTATCCTCAAAACGAAGCTTCCCGGCCTCAATTAGCTTCAGGGTCCCAATGGCCGTAAACGTTTTTGAGAGTGATGCTAACTGGAATTTCGAATCGTCGACCAATGTATCCCGTTGATTGCGTTCAAAATGACCCAACCCAAAACATTGCCTGTATAAAACCATGCCTTTCTGAGCCACCAGCACGTTTCCATTCAAACCCCCACGCACTTTCTGACGAAAAATCTCGTCAATCTGACGTGTTTTTTCGTCAGCATTAATCTGCTGCCGGATGGTTTTTTGCTTATCTGAGGTAAGCGTCTGTTCATCAGCGCAGTTACGTAAGGCCTGGGCAGACGTATTCAGATTTTTTTGCGAATCAAGTCCACACGAGGTTACTAACCCAATTAATAAACTCGCTAACCCACTCCTGATATTATTCATCCACACCATCCTCTCTCACTCTTTTTATTTCTTGACGGCACTACTTACCGTAAAAATAGCACTCAATGGGGACCCGCAAGGCCATACTTTGGTAAAAATCTGCAAAAAGTTTGTGAATGGTCCCAGACAGACCTGCAACTGCACTCAGTCAGAATCCTCTTCGTGGGGAAGCAAGGGCAGGACGAGTTCCCCCAAGGATTCCCATTTTCCGCAAACCCACATACGCACCCACGCTGCTGGGCAACAAACCACCGGCATCAATAGCAAATGAGCCATTTAGTATCGCTCCACCGAACACATTCAACGGTATGGACGCAGTGAGCAAGCCGGAGAATTGCTTAGGAATAGCTACGTAAGGTACTGAGTATGTACCGGCATTCTGGCCATATGACAAGCGAGCTGTCATGTTTACTTTATCAAGCACCAATGCACTCACCCCTAAGTGGTAAACGCTAATACGGTTGTTTACAATGCCTATTCGGGACGATAACGATGGCACTACTTCCTGCTGGGGCGTTAGAAATGGTGATCCAATCGCACGACCAAAGTACGTCCAGCCATCAACAAATTGACTATGGTTAAAATAATCGTCTCTTCCCCGGCGTTGAGGATTATCGATTATGAATTCATCGCCCCCCTGACTTCCAGTAAATAAGTATTCAACTGTAATCTGGCGCAAAAAAATAACAGACCCATCTGGCTTCTCTATATTCTTAAGGCGGATGCCGTTCAACCCATCGGCAAGATTTGTACCATAAAAAAGTGAACCATCGTCGTATACGAACTGGCGATAAGCCAGCAAATTCCATTGATTCAACGCTATTTCCACGGCTACATCAAGGGACCCTAAGTGGTTACCAATACGATTGTCTTCAAATGAAGTCACGTTTTTGTCGTTCGGGTCAAACAAACCACGCGTTCCCAGGATAACCGCCGGATAATAACGAAGGCTTGACGGCAATCGGCCGTCTACCGCAACAACAGGACCCAATACGTTAGGATCTGCATACCCTGCCCAGATAACCTGATGGTTGAAACCCGTATAGAATTTGAATCGCCAGGCTGGTTTACCTAAACGCATGTATAAGTATTTGTGGTGCAAATAAGAGCCTTTGACCAGGCGATCAGCACGCTCAAACCAGCCGTGAGCAAAAGCGCCCAGCACTGCTATTAATCCCTTTGTAAAGGGAATAGGTGTAAATGCAGGTAAACCAATCTGAATTTTAGGAATTGGAAGCGCATTACCCGACCAGGCATAGGCTCCGGTTGTAAGGAGTGTATCGACTAAACCAACAATCTCTTTCCGGCGACCGGCGTAAAATTCAAAGGCGCCAAAGCGGCCTTTCAAATAAGCTTCCGGCAGTAAAAACTGGTTGGCTGTGCCCACATTGGCAACAACATTAACGCCGTATCCCCAGTCGAATTTTGGTCTGTAGCCCGTGCTATCTGTTGGCCGATAATCAGCTTGCAGGCCAGCGTTAAGATGTATTGCTGAATTTTGAAGCGGAATAACTCCGTACTTATTTGCACGCAACCAGAAAGGAGTTTGAGCTGTGGCGATTAAGCCTCCTGCTTCCAAATGGTATTGGCTAACTCGCTGTCCATAAACGCCTACAGAAGCGATGATGAGTTGCAATAAACACCAGATTCCTAAGAATACAACCTTCATAGTTGAGTAGACCAACAATCCTATTGGTCTGAGGTCGGAAATCATTTTCCTCTTCCCTGGGCCATTACCCGGAGCGTTTGGGCGATTATCCACATATCGAAGAAGAACGAGCGATGTTTGGGATAAAGCAAATCGTAACGTAGCCGTTGCACCATCTCCTCAACATTGGCAGCGTAACCGTATTTAATCTGTCCAATAGATGTAATACCAGGTTTTACTTTTAACAGGGATTTATACTCTGGAGCGATTTCAATAATCTGATTAATGAAAAACTGTCGTTCTGGCCGGGGGCCTACTACCGACATATCGCCAATTAATACATTGTAAAACTGTGGAATTTCATCGAGTCGGGTTTGACGCATAAAACGGCCCCAGGGCGTGATACGATTGTCGGCCAGCCCCCCTGACAACACGGGTCCTGATTTTTCGGCATCGACATACATGCTTCGAAATTTGTATATCTTAAACGGCTTTCCTTCTTGGCCAATGCGCTCCTGTAGATAGAATATTGGCCCCGACGATGTCATGCGTGTTATTAAGGCTAAAATCAGAAATATTGGCATTCCCAAACCAAGAGCGGCCGCCGAAAACAATATGTCAAAGGAGCGTTTTAGCATATTGACCTGAAAATCGGCCAGCATATGCGACGACAAATTTAAGACCGGCAAAAAATCGTGGTACTCAACCGATGCCCCGCGTGCGAGGAAGCCTCTAAAATCAACCAATAGCTTTACCTGATAATCAAACGTCTCAGCATTGTCGACAATGGTTTTTAACTGGCTGTTGTCAATATAAGGCATACAACAGTAAACACAATCGACTCCTTCGCGTTCGATGTAGCCCGGTAGTTCCTTGTAGCTCCCTTTCAGCACGCCCTCGTTGTCAGATGCGGGTTGATCGAAGTAACCAAGAAAGCGAAAACCCATTTCAGGATGTGTTTCATAAAAGCTATGAATTGCCGCAGCTAATTTGCCATAGCCCACAATAATATAGCGTCGATTATTATAGCCTCTGGCTCGATATTCCCTCAAGAATATTAATCCACCGATTCGGGAGGCTACTCCGAGGCTGGTAAAAAGTATATAGGTAATCAGTAAATGCTCCCGTGAGTAGTAATACGCTTTTACGCCTACCCAAAAGACTGAAATAACGGCTATATGAATAACCATTAAAATCAATAATTTTTTTACTAAATGGTCCGCCTTGAATAGTTGCCGGGGAAACACATAAGGCTTTATGACTAAAATCTGTAATAGCCAGATTAAATTGAACAACCACCAAAGCGATGCATAAGGCGGCTCCGAAACGCCCTCCACTGTCCGAAATTTAATCCAGAAAGCCCCTACAAAAGCCGCGTTGAGGCTTAGGAAATCAATGATTACGTGCAGTGGGAAAAACAGTATGGAATAACGATGTCTCATCCCTGTTAAGTTTACTCATCTACTAGTTTGACAAACTTGTACCAAACCTGATCGCTAAAGTAGCACATCAGGCTGATGAGTCTAATGAATATTATCCTACGGCTTGGTAACCGGCCCGCAAATTAGGCATAAACGTTATATTAAAAAAATCCAATATAGTACATCAATGTATTCCTTAATCAATATATGACTTATTGTCCCCATACTTTGCGAAGACTGATAAACGTACCAAAGCTATTTTGATACAGTGCGCCTGTATCGACAGCAAGGCTGCCTGTTAGCTGAATTCCCCCCAATATATCCAGAGGAGCCACTATACTGGCAAAAGCTGAGAACTGATTCTGAACAGTTTTATAAGGATTATTATAGGTGCCCAGGTTCCGGCTAAACGATAGCTTTGCCTGATAAGAAAGAGGTCCCGAAAACAGCGAAAAACGAACGGGTAAACTCCCGGCTAACCCCAGATGGAATACATAGACCCGGTTATTCGCCGTAAAGGTACCCTGCGGATACTGATCGCGGGGCCCCAAAGCGGGTGGAATAAAGGGCGTACCCATTGTATGCTGGCGGTAAGCCCAGCCGTCGCGAAACTGCTGGTGATTAAAATAATCATCTTTACCTCGTTTTTTATCGTCATCAATAATAAATTCGGGGCCACCCTGACTGGTTGTATTCAAAAATTCAAACAAGATGTCGCGAACAATGGCTTTGGGATCGTTCCGCCGGAGTCGTATTCCATTAAGGCCGTCAGCAATATTTATTAAATAAAACAGCGAACCATCTTCATATATACTCTGCCGATAGATATACAGCATATGCCGTACCAGATCAATTTCGATGGCTACATCTATTGAACCGAGATGATTACCAATCCGATTGGTTAGATCAAAGTAATTATATTGGCTTGTATCCGCTCGGCGGGGACTCAGGGTTGAAACTACATAAAAATAGTTTAGCAAGCCCGACGGTAATTTGCCATTATTCTGAATAGAAGGCGGCACCTTTGCAGGGTCAGCAATTTGACCGCCCCAAACAACCTGGTGATTTATGCCACCGTACACACGCAACACATCTCTCTGCCTGCCCAGCCGCACATACAGCGACTTTTGGTGTAGCATTGGGTTTCGTATGTAACCGTTTGCATCTAAGTAACCATGAGCAAACATACCTTGAACGGACACCCACCCTTTTGTGAACCCAATTGGTGTGAACGTTGGGATACCGATCTGAATCTTAGGTACGGGCATGGCATTTCCCGACCAGGCGTATGAACCTGTTGATAAGACTGAATCAGCAAGGCCAAATTTCTCTCGCCGACGGCCTACATACGCTTCAAAAATGCCCCTCCGTATTTTTACATAGGCTTCGGGCAGTAAAACATTTCGTTCGTAGGGCAACCGATTTTGATTGACATTGGCAGTTATGTTGATCCCATAGCCAATATCATAGTCAGAATCACGCCAACGCCCGGTGTTATAGCGACTGGTATCATAATCGCTATATAGACCCGCACGAAGCGTTACTACAGGTGATTGATTGGGAACAATGCCATATTGATTGGCTCTAAGCCAAAACGGTGTTTCCGTTGAGGAAGAAAGGTAGGTGCCTACTTCAGCCGTATATTGAGTAGGCTGGCGAATGGGTTGAGCTATTAATGCTGAGAACGTTGTAATCCCTATAATCAATGCACATAGGCTATGGGCTGTTGATACGATTCGCATTGATTAGTGGTGAAGAGTAAAGATACCTGCAATATTAATGCCCGATGGGTTAATTTATTACTAGTTACTTCACTTTTTGACTTTATGCACCAATCTCTATACTAAATTTAAATAGAAAAGACCCGTCTTCTCTAAACGGGTCTTTTTCAAGAATAATCAGCCAGTGTCTATTCCTTCAATATACGACTAGCCGCCTTCTGTTGATTTGCTTCGACTATGGGAATATATACACCAGCCTCTAAAGCATCTGGGTACCACTCTATTTGATGTTTCCCGGAAGACTGGTCTTCTTCCTTTACCAATTGTGCTACAATTTTCCCCTGAACGTCAGTTATCCACAAATTTACCGTTCCATCCGCAGGTAGATAATAGGTAATTACAGTTGATTTGTCAAACGGATTTGGAGACACCTGCAATTTTAATACGAATTCCTTCTGACTTACTATTGGCTTAATATTAGCAGCAAATACACTGCCTGTTTGGGTCTGAAAACCAGGCAGTAAAACAATTGAGTGGCCTGCTTCATAATCAACGACTATGCCCGTACCCACTGTATTAATAGCTTCTATAGTTTCCGTGGCTTGCTCCAGATAGTGCCCTTCTTTTTCGTAGCTTGTCCGAATCCGTAGTGACTGCGGGGTAGTCTGCGCTACGGCAAACACGGTTATACAACATCCGAATAGTATTAGTAATAGTCGCATATCATCTACGGGTTTTCGTTTGCATTTGATTAATGCGACGTTCTAACTGATTACTTTTTTGTTTTAATGTATCATTCTGCTTTTTAAGTTCGATAATGTATAAAGTCAGTTCCTCTATTTTTTCAAGCAATTTAGCTTGCATTTGTCCAAGATCGACACCTTCTTTGACCACTTCTTCAGCAGATGGCACACTGGGAAGGTGTTTTTCCCGGCTAATATATGATTCTATGTCTCGTAAGTCACGTAACTTATAACCAGGCTCAAATACCCGGTCCGACCAATCATTCGTGCTTTTTACGGCAACTTTCACTTTTTCGGTTAATATACCATCAGATACGTATAGCCGGTATCCAACTGGTGTCTTGCCAATTCCCATTCCTATGACAACACCACCAGAGTTAATATTCTGAATATTCTCCCCCTTAACTTGCCATAGTTCATTAGCTATACTATCTTCAGCAGCCACTCTAAAGTTAGGAGTTCCATAATTCGCTAAAATCACGTTTCCAGTAGCGTCTA
Source organism: Spirosoma areae (assembly GCF_054781775.1). Taxonomy (NCBI): domain Bacteria; kingdom Pseudomonadati; phylum Bacteroidota; class Cytophagia; order Cytophagales; family Cytophagaceae; genus Spirosoma; species Spirosoma areae. Next base: position 105,755 of record NZ_BAAGTT010000043.1, read on the forward strand.
CTGTAAGAAATTTATTAGTAGTAGCAGTTGGATTAAATGTTTTTGTCAGGTTTGTAAAGCGCAGACCGCTATTTCCAGTCGTTCCATGAGTAATTTCGAGTTTATTCTGAGGTGCTGAGGTGCCAATTCCTACATTAACATTGTTACCCAGAATAAAACTATTATTTTGGCTTACTATAGCACCAGTTCCAATTGCTATCGCATTACTTAATCCGGGTTTGTCTGAAGCATTTCCAGCGCCAGTACCAATAAATACATTTTGATAGCCAATCGTGTTGCTCACACCGGCATCAGTTCCAATTATTATATTATAGAATCCTGAAGTTGTACTAAAACCAGCATGAGTTCCTAAAAACATATTAAAGTTGGAATTAGTGTTATAACCTGCTCCATCTCCTATAAAGGTATTAAAACTGCCATTTATATTTCCAGCTCCAGCAGAATTCCCTATAAATGTATTATAATTGCCTATTGTAGTGTTATAACCTGACCTAAAGCCAAGGAAAACGCTATTTGAAGCTGAAATGCTATTAACACCTGAACTGGCCCCCACAAACACATTTTGCAAACCGGTTGTAATGGATTCTCCTGATTGAGAACCTAAAAATGTATTATTTCCACCAATTGTATTATTGCTACCAGACCTTGAACCCACAAAGACATTACTTGCTCCCGTAGTATTGCTATTACCAGCTAAAGATCCCAAAAATGCATTATAAGTACCCGTTGTGTTGCTACTTCCCGCATCCGCTCCAATAAAAGCATTCTCACTACCTTGAGTATTAGCATATCCAGCACCTGTTCCATAAAATGAATTATTATTACCGCTTGTATTAAAATATCCTGACCGATAACCAGTATAAACATTGTTATATCCGTTATTATTCTGGTAGCCCGCTTCAGCGCCAATAAACGTATTATTGTTACCTGTTACATTATTGTAACCTGCACTAAAACCGATAAACGAATTTTCCTGGCCTGAAGAATTTTGATTACCGGCCGATGCTCCCAAAAAAACATTTTTAGTGCCAGCCATATTTAGTGTGCCCGTAGCTCGTCCACTAAACAAGTTGCTGGCACCACTCATATTTAGATTACCAGCCCCTACACCTATAAGTGTATTATCAGTGCCTGGTGTAACGGAAGAAGGTATGGTAGCCACATAATTAGTTTGGGCGTACATATTTACCACTATAAATAATGGCATGGTGGTCCAAAGTAATTTTTTTTTCATAAACTTTAGGAAGATAATTATGCGACTTTAGTTATACATATTAGCAATAATGATGCCATAAACACCCCAAAGGCAGATACTGTCCAAAATACCTCGGCTTGATTGCAAACTCCAAATATCACTAAAATAATGTTCTAATTAAGTTATTGTAATAGGCAAATTTTATAGTGTTATTGAATCGCATATAAAGCGGGAGCGTAGCCGATTGAAGGGTAAACGCCTGAAGGTGGCCACTGATAAGACTACCTCCTATCAGGAACTGACTGTATCCGATTGGTACAGTGGGCAGCCACAAGTCGTTGAGTACAGTAGCGGCACAGAGCCATCAGGTACCATACGGGTAAGCCCCTGTGCCAATCCGTTGGGTGCTGGTGCGCCGGAAGAACAAGCTAACCAGCCTGGTCAGTACCGATATAGACCTGAGAGCCGACCAACTAATTGGCTATTTTGTCCGACGTTGGTCGATTGAGACAACCTTTGTGTTAGTGCGAACGCATCTGGGTGTAGAAACGCAGCGGCAATGGAGCGACTTGGCCGTTGGACGTACCACACCCGTGTTGATGAGCTTATTTTCGCTGGTCACATTGGTAGCCAACTTGCTCCAGAAACAAGGCTTGTTAATTTGCCTGATAAGTAGTTGGTACGTAAAAAAGCACCCAACCTTTAGTGACACATTGGCCTGTGTCAGAGGGCATTTGTGGCAGGAAATGAATTTTTGCACCTCTGAAAAAGATGTGATACGCGTAAAAATGAGTCAACAGCAGTAGCAGCTTTGGCAAAATGCTTTAGCATGGGCTGCTTAAGGCTAAACTCAGAAGCAATAGCCTGCAAACATTATGGTCAAACTCAATACGTCAAACACTATGGTACCACCCGCGCTGGTACACAACGATACCGGTGTTTTGATTGTGGCAGAATCTTTCTTCAAACGTATACCCACAAAGCTCTTGATCCACTGGTGAAAAAGCAGATGACTCAAATGATGCTCAATGGATCAGGTGTTCGCTATACAGCTCGTGTTCTGAGAGTAAACTGCAATACAATTAGTAGTCAGTTTTAAAAAATGCGGTGAGGTCATTCACGTTAATCCACTAGTCTATATTAATAAAGGGCTGAAATCAGCCTTAAAGTTGACCAGATGTGGTCTTACGTGTGTACTAAAAAACAGCCGCGCTGGCTTTGGTGAATCAAGACGCCGTGAAAGGTGAGGTGGTAGCGTTTGTTTTTTGGTCGCCGAACGCACCAAACATTTCGTCGGTTGATAAGCCTATTGGCGCAATCTAAAATTGGGGTAAGCAGGTGAATAGCCGACTCTTAGGTCTTATTTTAATTGTTTGGATCAAGTCTTGCGCTTAAAGAGCAAAGCGTTATTACAAAGTCTTGAGGGCAAGCACCTGACGCTTCGGACGTGGATCAAGCGATTGGCACGCCGAACGATCTGCTTTTAAAAGTCGGTAAAAATCCATGACACTATAATCGGCCTATTCATTAACCAGTTTTTCTTTGCTGATAAACGCAATTAAGCCTCTACCAAGCAATTTTATAACCTTTAATTAACGGGGCGTTTCGATAGCAATCGTAATGATTTTGATCCTGTTAATATCTTTTCTCCTGCTACAACGCCTTTTATATTCCACTTACCCATTTGACCAGATACATTATTAAAGGCATAACCATGTTGATGTAAAGTCTTGGCACGTGTATCAATAATTGTATTAGCATCAGCCCATAAGCCCGTACAGTTCCAAATCTCAATGACATCACCATTAAGGCTTTGTTTGGGTACTGCACCGGAGCAATTTGTAAATTTATTATTGGTCAATTGTAAACCATCAACAAGGTTTGCAAAAAAACCATTTGCGCCTGACCCTGTAACAGTATTACCAGTAACAATAACATCAGTCAGTCGTTTACTTTCACCTTGATTAAGTTGATTATTTGCGCCCAGTGAAAGAATGCAAATGCCTGCCCGACCAGTAGAAGCTTGTCCATTGTTATCATATGGCACTCCATTTATGTTCACTTTTGTGCAGGGATTAATAATAGTATTATTTTGAATTTTACTTTTTTTAGCCACAACTGTACCACCTATATACATATCCTGTGCATTAAAAATAGATATTCCAGCAATTACAGTATTCTTAAACTTATTATTAAAAACGGCAATATTTCTACTCCCGATTGAACCAAACCCTTGATAAGAATTTTCTACCGTATTTCCTTGTACCGTTAGATTCGTTGCTTGTGAGTACCCAAATTTGAGTAATTGCTTTTTTTGATTATCAATCCCATAATCATGGAATGACATGGCATCATCCTTAATATATTTGTATGTATTATTCAAATACTTAACATTAGCAGAATAATGAGAATATGTGCCATCACGAAAAGTGTGTTCAATTAATGAGTTTTTTACTATTACTTTATTGCTATTTGTGATGGCAATGCCCATTTCTGGAGAGTTTAGTATATGCACATTACTTATAATTATGTTTTGGCTCCCATCAAACTGAAAAACATGTTGACTTCCATTCCCATTAGTTATAGGTGGAGTTGCATATCCAAATTTCCCGCCTTTAATCTCAATATTCGAGCAGTTCTGAAAAAAGAACATAGCCGTTCGTATATCACTATTTAGAAATGTAGCACCTACTGCTATTAATTTCTTCTTTTTTAATGCATTAACAATAATTTTATCAGATATTTTGTAGAAAGCTTTTGTTTTTCGGGCATATATAACAGGAGTAGATGAATTAAGAGCTTTATTAATAGCTTGTGTATCATCAGTTACTCCATCTCCTTTAGCTCCGAATTGCTCTAATGTTCTTTCACTACTTTTAAGAGGTTTTTCTGTACTCAATCTTTGTGAGATTCCACTGCAAGCAATAATAGCAGTTTCTTTAAAAAAAACTTCCTTATCTAAAAGCACAGTCTGCATCGTATACCTGAGCCAATCTTTATCAAATAGTAATTCATAATTTAAAATTATCATCATACAATCATATCTACATAATGACAGAAACAACAGCATAATTATGAGCTTATTCATAGATTGTCATAAAAATTAAATTGGGTATTTATTTGTGTTAAAAGCGAATAGCATAAAAAACAGAATTAATATAGCAACAAATAAGTGAATATTTATTTTAATTCTAACTAAGCTTACTAATTTTTCTCAATGTATCTTCATATTTTTTTAGTACTACTTCTTTACTAAAATGCTTAATAGCATAGGAACGGGCACGCAAACGAGTGTTGGTTAGATCTTCCAAACATAAGACTTTTCTAATTACTTCCGCAAGTGCTACTCCATCCTCAGGATCAACTGTATAACCAATGTTATTACGATTAATAGCATTAGCTAGTGAGGTATGATTTTCAGCCGATACAATAGCAACACCGCCAGCGGACAGTACACTGGTTAACTTAGATGGCATGACAATATCACCAGCTGCTCTTTTCTGAATTATCAAATGAACATTTGCCATTGCCAATAACTTGGGAAATTCACTGTAAGGCTGAAGTGGCAGAAAATGCAAATTTGTTAAATGAGCCGCCTTCCGCTGTAATTCAGTGCGAAAAGAACCATCACCAGACAACACAAATTGTATAGATGAGTTATCTACTAATTGTTTTGCCGCCTGTAGCACAACCTCCAAGCCCTGTTTCTCACCCATATTGCCTGAATAAAGTACAATTTGAGCCGAATAACTAAATCCATATTTATCTCGGAATGATTCTTCAAGCGGCAACGGTCGAATATGCTCTGTGTCCACCCAATTATCCAACATTATGTATTGATCGGAACTCACACCTTTATTTAGTATATTTTGTTTCATTCCTTCACTAATACTAGATACACAATCTGCATTTTTAAGAAGGAAAGTTTCGAATTTCTCTAAACATGATAACAAGTAGTCATTAGTTATCATATTTAGTTTTCGAGCTGCGTCAACCTGAAGATCATGCACATGGAACAAGAAAGGAGTTTTTTTTAAAAAACGATATAACCAAGGATAAATACCTATTTGTAGAGGAGGGCAGACGCAAAAAATAACATCATACTGCCGGAACATTGCACCAAACCAGTAAGGTATTGAAGAGATAGCAAACGAGATTTCGAACAACATCCGTGTTTTTCCAGTCACAATTCGAGGTACATAAATAGGAGATCTTCGCACTATTAAATTTATGCTACGCTCAATTGTCCATTTTAAGCCACTGTAAGGTTTCTGCACTTGCCATTGTGGATAATGGGGTGGTGTAGTAATTACATCTACACAATGGCCACGTTGTGCCAGCCAATGTGCAAGTTCACCATTATATTTACCAGAACCCGTAAGTTCAGGAGAAAAATTAGCTGTGTAAAGTAATATTCTCACGTTATGTAGAAGGATAGTTAAAAAAAGCACGGCGTATAAAGCCTCTCATGAGCCACCAACGCCCTACAACTTTTCGCCAAATTGTATTAGAACTTTTTGCTGCACTATTGGTAGGACTTGAATTAGTAAAATGCCTTCTAAAATATGACAATTTATCAGGCAAAAACTGCACATCATAATAGATATTCGCCATCAACCCAATCCACATATCATGATAAATATGAAACTCGCTGGCACGTATCAATTCCTCAGGGAAAGGTAATATGTTTTTAAGAACAACTTTTTTGAAAGCCATACAGTTGCCCAAATATGTATTTTTCAAAAAATTCTTTAAAACTCCTTCTCCTGATCGATATGCACTATAGAACGATTCATTCACAACTTGATCAGTTTCATCAATGAAGTAACAATCACTTACAACCAAATCTACCTGTTCTAAAGCAGCTACCATAATTCGTACTTTATCAGGATGCCATACATCATCTTGGTCAGATAAAAAAACAAAATCTCCTGTTGCTTTGCTAATAGCGTTTTCAAAGTTACGCACCAAAGATTTCGGTGATTTATTTTCAATAAAACAAATTCTATTATCAGCAATAGTATCTATTATAACTTTTGTATGATCTGTAGAACCATCATCAGATATAATTACTTCGTCTTCAGAGGACAATTGGACAAGGATAGACAATAGTTGCTGACGGATATATTTCTCGCCGTTAAAAGTAGCCATGCAAACACTTATCTTATCCATATCTTCAAAAACGTATAAATACCTTACGTTTTAACAAATATAACTTAGTACGCTTCGTTCGAAAGCCAACCAATTTAAATTTTTCTAATTTACTAAAAACCAAAGGAAAAATTAACTGAAAACTTAAACCACTAAAGTAGATCATATTATCAAATATACTATATAATATTACTGTACATAATATAGCTACAGCCGTAGTATAATAGGGGCTATTAGAACTTACAAAGCGGATATAAAAGGTAGATATAAGTAGTAGTTCAGTAAAAATTATTATACACCCTAGCCAACCCATCCGGCGATATGGATTATAATAAGTACTTCCAACGGTTAAAAATCTCGCGATAAGATAACGATCCGCTTCCTTCGAGTCAGGGTCATTGATATCCAAAATGCGCTTACTAATAAAATCCGGCAACATCTCACTAACTATAAAATTCACGCCATTGTAACGCACATGTTTCACTTCATTAACGGCATTTTGAAACGTAGCAATAGGCGATGATGCGTATAAATAAAACCAAAAATATTCTTTTGGAACGATACTATCCTGAAATGAATCAGTAGCTTCAGCAATTTTCAAAAAATAAGTTTCATTATCTTTAAATGATCGAACAAAACCAATATAACCAAATGCATAAAAAACCAACAAAAAGGTAGTAACTAACTTTAGTATAGTTTTCACTTTCACAATACGAATCTCCAATACATAGATGATTAAACAGGAAGTAATAGTCATGATAATAGAACCTCTATTAATAATAAACACACTCATTAATACTAAAGTAGTTATATAGAAAAATAATATTTTATTTTTACTACATATAAATTGATGAAAAAGATATATAGTGTAAAATGGAGAAAAAGTTTGTAAGAAAACATGGAATGATGGTATACCAAATTCACGGTAATCATAATATGAACTATTTATTGATAAAAAAAGTGGAATGCCTCCATTATGTACAAATTCCGCGAGATAGCCAAATAAAATTAGGCTTACTATTAATCCGTTTCTTTTTGAGTTATTAATGTACTTAAAGTGAAATTTATCTCTATTTAAATAGCCTAAAGTAAAAGCAATTAAAAAAGTTAAACTAAAAAATAATAGCACAGGTAACGTAAGATTTGGGTATAAATCTGACCATTGCCATAGGTAAATAAAGATTGATATACCAAAACTTATAATATACCAATAAAATGGATTACCCAAAGGTTTAGTCCTGAACATACGTATACTCCCCCATTTTACCTGTTAGCGCATCTTTTATTCCCCGCCATGTTAATATTACACGTTTAACTTTCATATCTTCAAAAATTATCACTTTTATCAATTCTTTAGCTAAAAGAAAAATCAATTGTAGACCTATTTTAGGGTACGGCAAAGCATATCTACTAATTACTTTAAAGCCGTTTCTAAAAAAATAGTAATTTCTAATTGGCGAATGTGATATATAGTTAATTTTAATATAATAAAGAATAACTATTTGCTTTGTTTTCCCTAAAGTATGGTTTAATTTCTGATCTATCAATTCAATTACATCTAAGCCATGAGCATTAAGTCTTATACCATAGTCATGATCAACATGATCTATAAAAAAAGACTCATTAAAAGGCCCTACTTTTAAATATGCATTGAGATTAAGTAAGTTTCCAGAAGTCATTGTATAATATACTTTCCTGTAATCTTTTTGTTCAGATTTTAACGTATGAACGGCAGAAACTATACCTATATTACTAGGGTTTTGATAGTTTTTAATAAATACTTGCATTGCATTTATCATGCCTAGAGGAGCTTTACTATCATCATCCATCGTTAATAGATATGTGAAGCCATCATTTATTGCCATTTGAGCAGCTATATTCAATGCGTATGCAATTCCTTTATTACCATCATTAAAATGGTATTTTACTTTAGTAAATTTACAAAGTTCATTAACTAACTTATTATTCGATTGATCAGAATTATCAATAACATATATAGTTGTTATATCGTGAATATAAGTATAAATATTATCTATTACTTCTATACTGCTATTATAGAGAATAATTGTACCCGCAATTCGTTCAAGAGATTCTTTCATTTTAATATGGAATATACTTTATGGTACTTCATTTAGCCCAATCACACTCGATGCCCATATAGCCAAAATCTTAATCTCTTTTGTGCATAATAGAAGGTTAGAATTACCGAACATATTGCATTTTTCAACGGCTCTTTTACATAACGTTCCCTTACGATGTTAGTTTCTTTAAGTGAATCGGTTAGGCGACTGCTAGCTCCACCCGTAGCACAGTCGGCGATAATATGAGGAATGTGTAAAACAGGTTTTCTGGCCAAGTATATTATTAAATTGAGTTCATAATCAGCCGCAATACTAAGGCTATAATCATACCTAAAATTAGTAAAGTTTGATCGATGATAAAACGCACTCTGATGATGTAATGTGTTTTGCAATATCGTTCGTGGCCCTAAAGATGATTGCATACGAGACTTAGAATCGAAACTTACATCTCCAAATACTATTGCGTAAGCCGGTGACAGCATAGGAGTTACTAAGTCGAGTATATTAGAACTAAGTGTATCATCTGCTCCAAGAAAATACAACCAATCTCCTTTTGCCCGATTAATTGCTTTATTCATTGCATCATATATTCCTTTGTCAGGCTCACTAACTAAAATGTTGATTTTATTTCCATAATGTCTTAATCGTTCCATTGTATCGTCTATACTAGCACCATCGATCAAAATCAATTCAAAACAAGCATTCTGGCTCAATACGCTCTTTATTGCCCGATCAATTGTAAGCTTGGCATTAAAAGTGACAATAATAATTGAAAATATAGGATTATCAGCAGTTACTATATTCATATATTAGCTCAAATATGACTTATTAATCAAACAATCTTGATAAACTCTAAGAGTCTCCCGCACTGTACGCTCCCAAGAGAATTGGTTTAATCGATTATATCCCATCTGAGTCAAATTTTCACGTAACTCACTATCAAGGATTATTTTCTCAATAACAGAAGCCATTGAGCTTTCATCTCTTGGATTAAAATATAAGGCTGCATCACCAGCGACTTCAGGCAACGAACTTCGGTCACTTATTACACACGGACAACCAGAGGCAAATGCTTCTAAAATAGGTATTCCAAAACCTTCATATAAAGTTGGAAATACGAACGCTATTGCATTTTTATATAATTCCTGTAGGTTTTGATCATTTGCTATATGTTCATACGTTACTAAATTATTTACTTTTAATGTATAAATCAATTCTTTTTCTTCCTTAGTGAGAGGCCCACCACCGGCACAAACGAGTTTCACTTGATAGTGTTTGAGCAAGTGATAAATCGCCTTTAATAAAGCAAAAAAATTTTTATAATGACCTCGTCTTCCAACAAATAAAAGGTACGGAATCCCTGAGATTGCCGACTTACTTTTTTGCCTGTGCGGTAATATTGGTAGAGAACTCCCTAAGTGTACAACATCTATTTTAGTTGGATCTATATGCAGTAATTCAACAATATCATTCTTTGTACTTTCAGAAATTGCAATTATTTTATCAGATAAATCAGCTATTTTTTTCTTTTGATTCACAATTACTTGATCAGACGCTAACTCAGTAAATTGATTGGCAAATCGTTCGTGAATCATATCAAGAAAAGTAACCACAAACGGCTTACCTTTTAGATAAGGAATAAAATAAGGATCATAATATGTAGCATGAAAAATATCAAATGATTTACTGCCTAATTCATATAAATTATATAGCTTATTTAAATTATAGATGATTTTTTCTTTTTTGGGAATTTTAGTTCCTGGCAAAAAAGGTTTTGTTGAAATTCCAGCTTCATTTAGGTGAATTGTATTAGAGAATAATAGGGGCAAATTAGCACTATTATCTGCAGTCTTGTTAATACCAGAGATAAGCTCTGCAAAATAGCGCGGTAAGCCGCCATAATTATGCATTGAAAACGTCTGATGATCAAAAAGAATTTGCATATCCTGTTTGCTGTGATACTATTCAGCTTGTTATTTAGTTAAGTAACTTTCTTTTATAATACTCTGTATGTAGGAAAAGTCTTTTTCTAATAAAGTACGTCGCTTACCTGCAATTTTATTATACAAGCGCGACCAGCGCGGGTGTGTAATAGTCTTGAATGCTATATTGTTTATTGATTTTCGACTAAAAAGATGAATATTTTGTTCGTTCCAGTTGTAATTCAGGCTAAAACGATCGGCAAGTGCTTGTAAGGACGCACGGCTATATAAGGCTATGTGCTGACCCGTTTCGGGCGTGAAATACCACCATGATTCAGGGCTAACTTCCTGAGTAGGTTGCACCATTGTAGAGAATAAAATTGTATCGCTATATATAAGCATTTTTTCTAGCTCGGCCACCGGGTCAGTCAAATGCTCAAATACCTCAAAAGCCGTCAGCAGTTCAGCTTTAAATTGTAATACATCCGTTACATCGAACAATTCTGCATATAGATTAGCACAATAGATATCCTGTCGATAAAAATCGAAACCCCGATCTCGCATCATGCGTACTAACATGCCATAGCCACCCCCATAATCGATAAACCGTCCATCTGGATTGAACCACTTATTTATTACAGCCTGTACTACAGGTGTCATAAGTTCATTTCTTACTATTAATCCAATGTCCAGACGAGTAATTGCCGAACTGTAGGCCTCCTCTAACCAGTAGGGTGTTTCTGTAAAAATAAACTGACAACGGCTACAGCGGAAGTACTGTACATCATACTTGCCGAGCAGTTTAGCAGAGCCATATGGAGAGACAGTTGATTCACAAATTGGACACGCCATTTTTAAGGAAATTATAGTCTATTGATTCCAGATACCATTTGCTGTACCAGAAATAAGCTTTTGAGCCTGTAGATTACCCAACACTGAACAGGCCAGTAATGATATACTTGTACCTAATATCACACCAGCACTACCCATATTAAGCATTTTACCAAGCAATATAGCCAGTGGAACGTTAATGACTGCAGAAAATAACGCATAATATAACTGAAGCCGAACTTTCCCCAGCCCATTTATAACCGAGGCTATAATACTATTGTAGCAGCTAATGATAATAAACACCCCCATACATATACTGAGTTTTATGGGTACTTCTACTCGACTACCTACCCAAACAGCATAAATAGTATTGGATGCTAAAATCATCAATGCAACAACTATGACTAATCCTAACCATAGTTGTTGCAAATATTGGTGCGTTTTCTGCATCCATAATGTATCTCCCTTCACAGAAGCTTCTGTGAAGGCTGACCAATAAGGAGTTATGGCAATAGCAAATAGAGTACTGGCCGCATTAAAATATCGAAATGCTACATTGTAAGTTGTTACTTCCGAAGGACCAAATAGTTGGGTAATAATGAGATTATCAGTATAAAAAAGAACGATAACCGCCAATTGGACAAAGAAGAATTTGTATCCAAGCCCTAGAAGGCTTCGTGCATATTTTAATTTAGCTAACCTAAATGTGGGACGATAAACATTTAAGGGGCCTCGATACAACCAAAAACCGCCGATTAACAAAGCAACTATAGGACTAATTACAGTTACGGCTGCTAAATAAATTAAACTTCCGCTAGTAATCCGTATTAGCATATATGTGCCTAAAAGTGTTAATATATTCGACCCTAATGTTATTAATCCTGCTTGACTGGATTCCTGCATAGCGAACAAGATATAGGAAAGAATATCAAGCACTAATTTGATAGCCATTGTAATAACAGTTATAGCGACAACAACCTGAAGTTGTTCAACATTTATATCTGTATTAAAAACTCTCTGCCAGGGAATATATCGAAAAACCAACAAAAAGAACACGGTGAGCGCAAACTGAATAATACCGAAAAGTACATAGGCCGTACTGACATAAGACTGAGCCAAAGTAGTATCTTGCTTGGAAACTGCTTCCGAAAATTTATTGCGTAAGCCATTACCAATGCCTATATCCAGAAATGTTAGCATCGTGACAATTGAACTAATGGTTAGCCAAGTTCCGTATATCTCTTTTGAGAGATAATCTATTGTTAATGGCACTAACAACAGAGAAATTAACATTCCACCGCCTTTAATAACAATACCTAAGATAGTGTTGAGATGCGCTTTTCGGGTTCGCGGATGTGTATCTTGCAGGCGTTCACGTACATAGCTAAATGATTTAAACTTCATAAGCACGATAGATTCAGCTCGTTTTTCATAGAAGAATATACGCTTGGAAACGCTCCAGTAATCCACCGAAATATCTTATCAACGGACAGCCATTTAGGATGTATGATAGCCTTATCAAACAGCCAAGATAATTGTAAACGAAATGCGGTCAGCCGCATAATATGAAAGTCTTTCATTAAAGTCCTGGTTTATTTTATATAGGGCTAAAACAAGTTGAATTAGTTCAAATTCGATTATACAACTAAGTTTTAGTAAAGATTCTTTGTTAAACACTTCATAGATTTTCAGATCATAATGTTTAGAAGACATAAAATATAATTATATCTTCTTATATCAAGCACGTATAAAAATAGCATCTTGCTGAAGTATCTTGTTTGATTGCGGGCTAATTAATTGATCGAATGCGCCAATGTACTGAAAACCCATTGATTGAATTATTTTATAGATTTCATCAAACAAAGGCTGCCCATTGTATAATGTTTCAAAAGAAGTTTCGACAATTAATACTTTAGCCTGAGAAATTACTTTCCTACCTCCCAGGATGACGTGCTTCTCGTATCCCTGCACATCAATTTTGATGAGCATATTCTCATACAAAGGAACTGTTTCGAGAAGAGTGTCAAGCATTTCTACTCGAACAGCGGTTTGTTTACGATTCTTAGTGAAAGGAAAGTTACTAATATGCTGATCAGTCATAGACAATACTGACGACGATGCTGAATACTCGTTTTCTTCAAAAGTAATGTTACCAACCTGATCGCCTATTGCAATATTATGCAACATGATACCACTCAGTCCGGCAACATTCCTAGAGAGTTCTTTAAAGCAGTCTGGTAATGGTTCAAATGCGTGAATAGTAGCTTTAGGAAAGGCATTATGAAAGGTAATTACTGACTGCCCAGTATTGGCACCAATATCAAGTATAGTTTTAATTCCCATCTGTTGATAGTATTCACCAATCAGCGTTTTATAAAACTCGGCATTAAATCCTTTTTTTCGCCATTTATATAACGCAGGGTTTCTCAGAAAAAATTTTAGGTCATCAACTGACATATTATTCTCTTGTTAAAAAGTACACCTAAATCCTTATAGAAAGAGAGTGAGTTTTACTACTTAATTTTAGTATCTGCCTCATTAACCATCATCTGAGCAACTTCATTCATAGTGTAACGTGCTTGCCAACTAAGTTGCTGTCTGGCTTTAGTTGGATTAGCATGGCCTTCGGCAATATCAGTAGGCCGAAAAAGTGATGCATCAATACAAACATAGTTTTCCCAATTTAACCCAACACTCTCAAATACAACCTGGATAAAATTTCGGAGCTTACTAGTATGCCCCGTTGCAATAACAAAATCATCAGCCTGTTCCTGCTGTAGCATAAGCCACATAGCTTCTACATAATCGGGTGCCCAACCCCAATCACGGGCAATTTCTGTATTGCCTAATGTGAGCGTTTCTTTACTACCGTTGGCAATGCGACAAGCGGCCGCCACAATCTTCTGCGTTACAAAACGCTCGGGCCGTAGGGGTGATTCATGGTTAAAAAGAATTCCTGTACTTGCGTGTAATTGATAGGCCTCCCGATAGTTCGCTACCTGCCAGAAAGCGGCCGCTTTGGCAACCCCATAGGGGCTACGGGGGCGGAAAGGCGTTGTTTCGTTAGCTGCTTCACTTCCCGTATCGCCAAAACACTCGCTGGAGCCAGCGTTATAAAAGCGAATCGGCTGCCCTGTAAAGCGAATTGCTTCCAGCAAGTTAAGTGTGCCTACACTAATACTTTCCAGAGTTTCAACAGGCTGTTCAAAGGATAATCCTACGGAGCTTTGGCCCGCTAAATTATATACTTCATCGGGTTTTGTACGCTGTAAGGTTTGCAGAACAGAACGGAAGTCATTAATACTAATGGACACTGTTTCAACATCTTCCCGGATACCTAATCGTTTTAAGCTGGTGAACGATGACATTTGGGCATCACGTGAGCCACCAACCACTTTATATCCTTTTGTTAGCAGGAGTTCGGCTAAGTAAGCACCGTCCTGACCCGATACACCACATATAAGTGCTGTCTTCACAAAGTTATTTTGCTAAGTTGAATGCGAACCTACTCAGTCCGTAGATGAAAATGCTTAAAAAGATACCGACAATCGTGAAACCTACTATAATTAAACTGCGCTTAGGGCCGCTTTTTTTCAGGGGAATACGAGCTGGCTCCAGAATTTTAAAAACCGGCGATTCTTCAGCTACTTTAATTTTTGCCTGTTCGAGTTGTTTTGATAAATCGTTGAAAACAGTCTGCGTGAGCAGAAAATTCGCCTGTAGCCTTTGTTCTTCAATCTTTGCCGTATTTAAATAAACACTACGATTCTGATCCCGGTAGTTGGATAAGGCATACTCTGCCCGTTGATATCGGCTTTTTGCTTCGTCTACCTGACGGGCTAAAAAACGAACCTGATTTCTGGTTTTCTCCGTCCGATAACTGACCATGTAATTTGTCAGATATTCCAGTGACAACCGGGCTACAGTAGCCGCTACAACCGGATCAGGGAGCGTGGCTGCCACAGTAATTATTCCGGTTTTTTTATCGTAAGCAGCCGCTACAGCCGCGTGTATCTGATTAATGAGATTTTCCTGCTTTTTTGTAATGTGTAAGGTTCTACTTCGATTGCCCGGATCAGGCACTGGTGTTTCAGTATCGTCCGAACTTAGTAAACCTCCTAATAACGTTTGCTTGCTCTGTTCTTCAACGAACGTTTGCAACGACGTTTCTTTTTCCAGAAGTTGGGAATACACGGGCTGGCGTAATAACTGAAGGGCAAATGGTACACTTTGTAGTACATCGGGATAAATATCAGGCCGAATCGCATCCATACTCCCACCACCTACACCTGCAATATCAAGTCCCGCCAAACCAGCCAATGATCCCAACCCGCCTAATCCACTGGCTTTTGACTGAACTTCCGGCATAACCGTCACCTGCACAGTGTATAAATTGGGTTTTGAAAAAGCGTATAAAGCACCTATGATGAGGAAAGTTAATCCCCCTATTAGAGAACTTCTTCGACTGTCTTTTAAAAATTGAACAATATCTCCCAGCCGAATTTCTATCTCGTCCTCGCCACTTTTCGTCATTCTTTTATTTTCCTCAACTGTCATAGCAGGAACAATCACTAACGTAACACGTTGATAAGGGCGATTGACACAGTTGCCAAAAGCGATAGAATTCCGATACGTTCAGCAGAGCTTAGCCGTGCAGTATCAATAGGTTTGAACGGAATCATAACCGTTGTACCTGGTTCAACCTGGGGGCGCGACTTGGCAAATAGAAATCGCTTCGTCCGATCTTTCCGCCCATTTGGATACACAACATAGCCTTTACTTTTTCGGGCATTGTCGGTATAGCCCCCTGCTTCGCTTATGTAATCTTCAAATTTGTAATCCACTTTGTAGCTTACGGATGATGGATTTAATACCGCACCCTGTACCGTAATAACTTCAGACCGTCGGGGAACATATAACGTATCTCCGTCCTGAAGTAATAGATTTTCCTCGGCCCCTGAGTCATTCAATACATTTCGCAGGTCGTTACCAATAACCTGGCCTTTTCGCCGAAACTGCGCCCCCGCCATGTATGCTCCCGGTCTCAGCCCGCCTGCCCGCACAATAACATCGCCAATTCGCTCTTCGCGGTTGGTAATGGCATAATTCCCCGGCTGCATTACTTCGCCATACACCGTGACTTGCTTTTGTGACTCGTAATTAGCCGATGTACGAACATACACAATGTCGAAAGGCTGAAGACGAAATCCCGGTGAACTACCAGAACCAGTTTCTATAGCCGTCATTTGTAAATTTCGGTCGATGGCAAATCGGTATGTTTCCAGCATTGTAGTACGAACACCAGCCGAATCCTGCCGAATACGCCGGGCTACCTCGACCAGATTAGGCTTAGCGCCTTCCTGAAAACCACCCGACTGAGCAATGAGATCAGCTACTGTCATATTCGTTACAAACGAAATTGTATCCGGACGATTAATTGCCCCTTCAATAGTAACGTAATACTCCTCCCGCAAGTCCTTAATGGATAAAATAGTCAGGCTATCCTGCCGCATCAGGGGAATATCTGCCATTTCACCCCGCATTAATCTACCCAGGTCGAACGACAGATTTTCCTTGTCCATATCAGGGCGTTCCCGGATGATGGTGGCCCGGTTCTGAAACGCGTCTTTACGCAGGCCTTCAGCCCGGAGAATGAGCTGCTTAACCGTTTCTAAACCAGGTTCGAGCGAGTAGTCGCCAGGGCGCATGATTGCTCCTGCCACCTGCACTCTGTTCTCGTATCGATCAAGAATTTTTCCAACCTCGTATTTGTCACCCCGCTGAGGCACGAATCCGGTTATCTGTTCTTCGGTAATGGTAACAATGCGTCGTTCGCGGGTTGTGTTCCGGCGAAGTGTTATGGAGGCCCGATACGCATCGTCGGCAAAGCCTCCGGCAAAACCCAGCACCGTTTTTAAGGTTTCGCCGGGCAGGACTTCAAAAATAGCGGGTCGGCGAACCTGGCCGGTTAAGGTAACGTGCGTATCGTAGTCGGCTACGCGAATAACATCCTGATCCCGCAACTGAATGTTATCGCGCTGATCGGCCCGAAGAATATAATCGTATAAATCAATGGTGCGAACGACCCGGTTGCCCCGAATTACATTGATTTTACGAAAGGAGCCTGTTTCTGGGTTTGGCCCACCCGCTGCATAGAGCGCGTTAAATGCAGAACTGAGGGATGAGATTGTGTAGGTTCCTGGTCGAACAACTTCACCTACCAGGGTAACCTTTATGCTGCGGATATTGGTTAGGGTGGCATTGGCGCTTGTGCCGCTGCCCGCCTGGCCTAAACCCTGGTACCCTCCTTGCCGCAACCGGGCTATAATTCGTTGTTCAGCCTGCTCAATGGTTAGCCCGCTCACGAAAATAGGGGCCAGGTCTGGCACTTTGACGGTACCGTCGGGACTAACTTTTAGCTGAAATTCACCCGTTGACGCGCCCGAAATATCAATTTTAATTTCATCATCGGGTCCTACAACATAATTGCGGGGGGTGGCAATCCGCAGGTTGGGTTCAAATGACAGATTGGCATTCTCGAATAATGAGGCACCAAAAACCCGTAATTTACGGGTCGTATCCCGGCGCACGAACTGCGCTGACGGCAGCGAATCAGTGATACGTTGGGAGAGATCGTTGGGTAGAGTGCGCCCTTTTGTATCGTCAGACAGCGTTCGATTTTGGGGAAGCGACGTTAGGGTCCGAATTTGAGCCATGCGCTTACGCATCTTGGCAATATCGTCGAGGGTATATCCCTGCGACATGGCAGCTTGCTCAATCTGCTCTTCACTGAGTCCACTGGCCTGTGCTTTTCGGTAAAAATTCTGCACATCTTCATCACTCAACTGATCGACCCGGGAGCGGGGGCGCTGAGCAACTGCCTCATACACTCCTGTCAGTAATAAAAGCAGGAGAACAGCTTGATAGGGACGAATGCGATGAATAAAATGTGACAATTTGTCCTTAGTACGCATGAACAATGGCTGTTGGGCCAAAATTTGAAATGCAAAAGTAATAGATTCCGGTTAAAACATCGTTCCCTTATCATAAGGTGATTCGGGTTTGTCGAATCATCCGAACGTTGTACTACCGCCGTAAAGCATTAAATTTGTACAAAAAACAGTCGTCAGTCACCAGTAAAGGCCAGGACCCACTTATTACCGACCGACGATAATCGACTATTGACTAAAAACGAAATGATTAATTTCATAGCTAAATTTTTCGGCACCAAATCGCAGCGGGACGTTAAAGAACTGCTCCCTTACGTAGATAAGGTGAACGCCGAGTTTGCCCGCTTACAAGACCTCTCCAATGATGAGCTGCGCCAGGCTTCTGCTCAACTCAAAGCACAAATTGCCAGCGAATTAGCGGACATTGACACCCAACTTGCCGATTTAACCGAACAGGCTGGACGAACTGACGTTGATGTTAATGAAAAAGAAAGGATTTTCAATCAGATTGATAAGCTTGAAGCGGATCGGAATACCGAACTGGAGCGCATACTGCTCGATGTGCTGCCCCCTGCCTTTGCCATTGTCAAAGAAACTGCCCGTCGATTTACCCAAAACGAGCAGCTAACCGTCACCACTACCGACGTTGACCAACAGATAGCTGCCCGCAAGAAGAATGTTATTATTGAGGGTGATCAGGCGCATTGGGCCAATCACTGGGATGCCGCCGGAACGCCCATTAAGTGGGACATGATCCACTACGATGTACAGATTATTGGCGGTGTTGTGCTTCACCAGGGCAAAATCGCCGAAATGGCAACGGGCGAAGGAAAAACCCTCGTGGCTACCTTTCCCGCGTTCCTGAACGCACTGGCCGGGCGGGGGGTGCATATCGTAACGGTCAATGACTATTTAGCCAAACGCGACTCGGAGTGGATGGCCCCCTTGTTTGAGTTTCATGGCCTGCGCGTCGATTGTATCGACAAACACCAGCCTAACTCAGAACAGCGCAAACAGGCTTATCTGGCCGATATTACGTATGGCACCAATAACGAGTTTGGCTTCGATTACCTGCGCGACAATATGGCCCGCGAAACGGGTGAGTTGGTTCAGCGCAGGCACCATTACGCGATGGTGGACGAAGTTGACTCAGTATTGATCGATGATGCACGTACTCCCCTGATTATCAGTGGACCCATTCCCCGTGGCGATGAACAGGACTATATCGAATTAAAGCCCCGCGTAGCCAGGGTAGTGGAGGCTCAGCGGAAATTGGTATACGATTTCCTGAACGATGCGAAACGAAAAATTGCGGCTGGCGATGAAAAAGAAGGGGGTGTGTCGCTGTTTCGGGCGCATCGGGGTTTGCCAAAGCACAAGCCATTGATTAAATTTTTGACCGAAACGGGCAACAAAGCGTTGTTGCAACGAACGGAATCGATCTATCTGGCCGAAAACCAGAAACTAATGCCCGAAGCTGATGCGCCACTGTATTTTACCATCGACGAACGGCATAACAGCATCGACCTGACCGAAAAGGGAATTGATTACATTACAGGATCAGGCGAAGACCCAAACTTCTTTATTCTGCCCGATCTCTCGATTGACCTGAACGTCATTGAAAAAAATGGCGAGTTCTCGGAACAGGAGAAAATTCTGAATAAAGAAGCTGTGATCCGGGATTATGCCGTTAAAACGCAGCGCATTAACACCGTCAATCAGCTACTGAAAGCCTACACGCTGTTCGAGAAGGACACCGAGTATGTCATCATGGACGGTAAGGTGAAGATCGTCGATGAGCAGACGGGCCGGATTATGGAAGGTCGCCGGTGGTCGGATGGACTGCACCAGGCTGTTGAAGCGAAAGAGAATGTAAAAGTCGAGGACGCCACCCAGACCTACGCAACGGTTACGCTCCAGAACTACTTCCGTATGTATCATAAACGGGCCGGCATGACTGGTACCGCCGAAACAGAAGCCTCCGAGTTCTGGCAGATCTACAAAATGGACGTGGTCGTGATTCCAACCAACCGGGCCATTAGCCGCGCCGACGAAGAAGACAAAGTATATCGTTCGGTGCGCGAAAAATACAATGCCGTTGTTGATGAAATTACCAGTTTAGTCGAAAAAGGCCGCCCGGTGCTGGTCGGTACAACGTCAGTTGAAAACTCTGAATTACTGAGCCGACTGCTGACCCTTCGCAAAATTCAACACCAGGTGCTGAACGCGAAGTACCACCAGCGCGAAGCCGAAATTGTCGCATCGGCAGGTCTGCCCGGCACTGTTACCATCGCTACCAACATGGCCGGTCGGGGTACAGACATCAAATTAACGCCTGAATCGCGGGGCGCTGGCGGACTGGCCATTATCGGGACGGAGCGGCACGAGTCGCGCCGGGTCGACCGGCAGTTGCGGGGCCGGTCGGGCCGTCAGGGTGACCCCGGCACAACGCAGTTCTTCGTTTCGCTCGAAGACAGCCTGATGCGCCTGTTCGGCTCGGAGCGGATTGCAAAAGTGATGGACCGAATGGGTCTTGAAGAAGGCGAAGTCATTCAGCACTCGATGATTACGAAATCTATCGAACGGGCACAGAAGAAAGTCGAAGAAAATAACTTCGGGATTCGGAAGCGGCTGCTCGAATACGACGACGTGATGAACTACCAGCGGGAGGCCATCTACAAACGCCGTCGCAATGCCCTCTTCGGCGACCGCCTGCCGCTGGATATTGCCAATACCATGTATGACGTGGTTGAAGAAACGGTTAACAATTCGGAAGGCAATTACGAAGAGGTTAAACTTCAGCTTCTGACCACTCTGGGCGTTTCACCCAACCTGACCAACGACGAGTTTAACAAGTTGAAGAAGCCCGATCAGGTCCGGCGGCTGTATGATGAGGCCGAAGCCCACTACCAGGCTAAAAATCACGCTATTGCGGAGAAGGCGCTGCCGGTATTGACGCAGGTACTTACGGATCAGGGGCATCAGATCAAAAACATCGTCGTGCCGTTCTCCGATGGCATCCACGAGTTAACGGTGGTTTCAGACCTGCAAAAAGCCGTTAGCACGGGAGGCCGCGAGATCGTAACCGAAATGGAGAAAGCTGTAACGCTGTCGGTCATTGACCAGGAGTGGAAAGAACACCTCCGCGAAATGGACGACCTGAAACAGTCGGTACAAAATGCGGTGTTTGAGCAGAAAGACCCGCTGCTGGTCTATAAATTTGAGTCGGTCGAATTGTTCAAGCGATTCCTCAGCAAAGTAAACTTCGACACGATCAGTTTCCTGACCAAAGCCGATATTCCGGCGCAGGAGGCTGAAGAAGTACAGCAGGAAATCCGGCAGGCTCCGGCCCAGCGTCGGCCACAGCCGCAACCTAAACTCCATACCAACATGGAGGACTTCGACGATAGCCACTTAGCCACCGGCCCCGAAGAATACGCCCGTCGTATGGCCGAAAACGATGCTATGGGCGCCGGTGCACCACCCATGTCGCGTCAGGCCCCGGTTCGGGTAGCTAAACTTGACCGAAATGCGCGCGTCAATGTGCAGTATGCCGATGGCTCTGTGAAGCGGGACGTGAAGTATAAAACGGTTGAAAATGACATAATGGCCGGCAAAGCCGTTCTGGTTGTCTGACAAGTCATTACTTACTGTTTGATTAAACGCCCTCTGATCTGTACATTCGGAGGGCGTTTTCATAAAGTATAGTGCTATATTGTATAGACCCACTGGCCATCATTAAGGCAAAATGCGTAACGTATTCTTTCTCATATTCGTACTTGGGCTGTTTACCTGGGTGCCCCCTGCCGACCCAATTCGGCTTCGACCGGAGCTGTTGTCCTTTATCCCGAAAGAATTTTACATAGCTACCGTCACCGACCAACGACCCGAACGCGGCTCAGTTGCCCGGTTAGCCCTGCAGCTCAATCAGGCTCCGCAGCCCGTTGATCTGGAACGGGGTATAGCGGCCAGCTTTAAGGAATTCATCAGTCAGGGGTTAAAGCAGAACAAAGCACTGCGGCCAGTTGCCATGCGTGTTCGGGAGTGCCGGGTGAACGAAACGGCGGCTGGTAACCGGGTGACGGGCCGGTTTACCTTTTCGGTTACGTTTGAGTTGCTGGGAAAAGATGAGGCAGGTACCGAAACCAGCACGCGCCTGACTGAGTATCGGGGCAGCGCAAATTATACCCGGCCTTTGAGCCAGACAGCCGTTATCGAGTCAACAATCCGGCAAGCCTTAGTGGCCTCACTTCGCAATTTGAATGAGTACATGAATCGGGAGAGCGGCCAGAATGAGAAATTAGCCAGAAGTCTCAAAATCAATTTTATCGACGATATCCGAATCACTACTGACGACACTGTGCAGTATAATCCGGCCCGCAAACTAACCTGGGCCGACTTTCAGGCCGAACCGCGTCGGGGCAGTCATTATGCCGCCGAAGTATTCACCAGTTTTTCGTATGAAGGGAAAAGCACGGTTAAGAATGGTGTTATCCTGCTTAATTTAATCGCTAAAGCCTACATGCTGAAAAACTCCTCATGGGGGCGGGCCGATGCCAAAAACGCCTACGCCCTCAATCATGAGCAGCGCCACTTCGACATCACGAAACTAATTGTCGAGCGGTTCAAGCGTAAGATTCAGCCCGACAGCCTGACGCTTGAGGATTATAACAGTATTATTCAGTATCAGTTTATTGAAACGTTTCGGGAGATGAGCCGCCTGCAACAGCAATACGACGACGAGACGAACCATAGCCTCAATCAGGCCGCTCAGGAACGATGGAATCAGAAAATTGACGCCGAACTCCGTAGCTTTGGCGTTATAAAATGAGGATTGCCCGAATTCGCGTTCTGCACATTAGTACCGCCCACCAACCCCAGGACCCGCGTATCGTGTTTAAGCAATGCCAAACGCTTGCTGAGCACTACGAGGTGTTTTGTGCCTTGCCCAACGCCGACTCGGCCATTGCGCCCGGTATTCAATTCATTAAGCTCCCTTATTTTCGGCGCGTTATCTGGCGAACGCTCCTGACCTGCCCACTTATTTTACTTCGGTGCCTGTGGCTTCGTCCAAAACTAATCCATATTTATGTACCGGAGTTTCTACCGTTTGCTTATGTCTTTTGGCTTTTTGGCGCACGCGTGATTTATGAAGTGCAGGAAAACCTGCATAAAAAAATGCACCTTAAGCGGGTTAATAGAGGTTATTTCCTGGAGAAGGTCTTTTGCTACTTCGATACACTCGCCCGGCGGCATTTCCACCTGATTTTTACGGAGCATGGCTATCTGGCAACTTACGCCCCTTTAAGCAAACCACACGCCGTGATCTACAATTATCCGCAACTGTCGTTTCTGAAACCCTTCCAGCAGCCATACCGGCCTAATTCGGCACCGCCGTCGTTTTTTTATATTGGCTGGCTTAGCTTCGAGCGGGCATTCGATACCCTTGTGGCCAGTTTAGCCAGGCTAAAGGCATCGTACCCGGATTTTGTTGTTCACCTGTTCGGCCGTCGCACGTTTAGGGATAGTGATTTGGCCAGGCTCCCCTATTTTACTGATGTACGGGACCATCTACAATTTTATGGCTATAAAGACCAACGGTCAGCCTTGCCCTATGCGGCTGGAGCAACGGCTGGGCTGGCTCTGCTCAAACCCGTTGGCGACTATCCGGACTCCTACACAACGAAACTGTTTGAATACATGGCCCTCGGTTTGCCGGTTATTACGTCTGATTTTCCTCTCTATCGTGCGATTGTCGAACAGCATAACTGCGGTTTCTGCGTATCACCCTACGACCCCGCTCAGATAGCAAGTTCACTCGTTTATCTGATTGAGCATCCTGAGGAAGCCCGGTTAATGGGGCAGCGGGGCCGCAATGCCGTTGAGGAGTTTTATAACTGGAGCAGCGAAGCCAAAAAGTTAGTGGCATTTTATGAGTTGATTCTCCAACCTGACCAGAAAACCTGATTTAAGGCCATAAAATAAAATATATTCAATACTTTATGGTATTGTTCCAATGTTTAATACCACGTTTTCCCGGAAGGATTTAACTTTACTCACCACTTCGGGTTATCTATACGATAGCCCTACCTATTTGGCCTGATGTACATACATGCAGTAAGCCACTATTTACCTACGGAAGTAGTTGGCAACGAACATTTTACGCAACTCAATGGACTCTCCAGCGAGTGGATTATCGAGCGTACCGGTATTGTAGAGAGACGTAAAGCTTCTGCTGGCGAGAATACGAACACCATGACAATTGAGGTCGTTGAACTGCTCAGGGCCAAAGCGGATCTCTCAACAATTGATCTGATTGTAGGCGCAACGTATACGCCTTACGATACCATAGTTTCATTGGCCCACGAGGCCCAGCATTACTTAGGCATTCCCGACATTCCGGTTATTTCGGTATCAACCGCCTGCTCGTCGCTGCTAAACGCTATCGAAGTGGTGGAAGGCTACTTCGCCTTAAACAAAGCCAGCCGTGCTTTAGTAATCGTTTCGGAGCACAACACGCTTTATTACAACGAAAAAGATACAATTTCGGGGCATTTGTGGGGCGACGGAGCGGCTGCTCTGCTCATCACAAAAGAACGGCAAAGCGAAGGCGACTTTACGATTAAAGGCTTATTGACGGGCGGGGCTGCTCATACAGCGAAGGCAACAACGGCGGTAATGATGAAGCCCGCCGACGGGGGCGTTACGATGCCGCACGGTCGCGATGTATTCATTAACGCCTGTCAGTACATGCCCAAAGCCAGCCTTCAGATACTTGACAAATGCGGTCTGTCTCTGGCGGATGTCGATTATATATTGCCTCATCAGGCGAATTTACGCATTTCCCGAAATGTGATGAACACGCTTGGCTTACCCGAAGAAAAACTGATCTCCAACATTCAGCGCTACGGCAATACAGGCTGCGCGGGTTGTGCCATCGCCCTCTCCGAACAGTGGGACACCTTTAAAAAAGGTCAGCGTATTGTTGTCACCGTGTTTGGGGGTGGGTATTCGTATGGCGCAATGCTGGTAGAGGTTTAGCCGTAAATTATACGGTTGCAGGGTTATAGAGTAGGGTTGGCTGACGCAAATACAGTTCGTGTCAGCCAACCCTACTCTATAACTTTTTTCATTGGGCTTCGGCCCGCCAGGTGTTGTTTTTTTCGTTAATATCCGGCAGTAGTTCGTCCGGGTCGAGGACAACTGTTTTCAGGGTCGAGGTCGAGTTGTACTTAAAGGTCCAGGTGCCGCCCCGCTGCCAAATCTCAATGGGCAGGTTAATGCGGCCTTTCTTGCCGTTGGTTTCGGTGACTTCGACCGTTGCGGGCATTGCAAACTTCTCGAGGTTTTCGATGGAAATCAGCGAGCCTTTGTCAGCAGCGCCGTCTACGTACCGCACGTCTTTGATACCCTGATCCAGTTTCCAGGTTTCGTAGAAGTAGCCCCGCCAGAACCAGCCTAAATCTTCGCCCGCGCCATCCTCCATTGTGCGAAAGAAATCATAAGGCGTTGGGTGCCTGAAGGCCCAGCGGTTCATATAACTTTTGAAGGCAAAGTCGAATCGGTCAGGACCTAAAACAACCTCACGAAGCAATTTCAGGCCCATCCCAGGCTTATAATAAGCCAGCGTACCCAATACGCGGGCCTGCTGCACATCAGGGATAGTCATGATCGGTTCGACCGGATAAAACAACGCTGGCGCAATATCGTGCATCGTACCGCGCTCCCGGTTGTACTCGCCTTTATTGAAATTTGCTGTCGACAGTGTGTTGATAAAGGTATTAAAGCCTTCGTCCATCCAGGGAAACTTACGTTCGTTGTTGCCCACAATCATTGGAAACCAATTGTGACCGAATTCGTGGTCAGTTACCCCCCAGAGCGCGTCTTTCTTGTCTTTATGATCGCAGAAGACAATACCTGGATACTCCATTCCGCCCACAATACCGGCCACATTGGTAGCCACCGGATAGCTGAATTCGTAGAGATAGTTTGAATAAAATTCAATGCACCCTTTTACGTACTCCGTCGAGCGGCCCCAGGAGTCATTGGTTGCACTTTCGACGGGATACACTGACTGGGCAAGGGCCGTTTTACCACTCGGCAGGTTCATTCTGGCAGCATCCCACACAAACGCACGCGACGAAGCCCAGGCCACATCGCGGGTGTTCTGGCAGCGAAATTTCCAGGTTAGCGTGCCGGACTTTTTCGGACGTGTATCGGCATTCGTGACCTCATCTTTCCCCCGGATAACCACCGTTTTGTCGCTCTTGCGGGCTTGCTCCAGGCGTTTCATCTGCTCGGCCGTCAATACCTCGCCCGGATTCACCAACTCGCCGGAACCAACAACGATATGGTCCCAGGGCGTTGTAACCGTGTATTCATAGTCGCCATAATCGAGGTAAAACTCGCCCGCGCCCAGGTAAGGGAGCACGTTCCAGCCTTCAATATCATCATACACACACATGCGTGGATACCACTGGGCAACCTCGTAGATAATCCCGTCTTTACGCCGGAGCTGCCCCATCCGGTCGGAGCCGTATTCAGGAATTTTGAATGAATAGGCTACTTTCACTTTCACGGCGTCGCCGTTTGGCTTAACAGGCTCAGCTAAACGCACCTGCATTCGGGTGTCCGTAATGGTATGTGGCACAGTAACAAACTTTCCCTTTCCCTGATCGACGGTAACGCTCGAAATAGTCAGACCGCCCGCAAAGCCTAAATTACCAAACCGCCCCCCCGAAATCGGGGTTGTTTTGGTCGCCCGCGACGTATCGCTGAAGGCATTCTGGTCTAATTGTAGCCATAGGTACGGCAGCGTTTCGGGCGAGTTGTTTTTGTACGTTATTGTCACCTCGCCAGTGATGGTGTTCTGCTGGTCGTCAAGGGCAATATTTATCTGATAGTCGGACCGATTCTGCCAGTAACGCGGGCCGGGCGCACCACTGCCGGTGCGGTAGTCGTTGCCCGGCTGCATATTAAAGAGTGGATGAAACAGCGCCAAAGGGTCATATTTTGAGACCTGTACGGATGTTGATGAGGGTGCAGTTTGGGCAAAGGCTGTATGACAGAACAACAACAAGCCTGCCCAGCGAGCGTATTTTTTCATGAAGTTTTTGGTACGTAATAAGACTGTTTATACTACAAATAACGCTATAATGCCTCAAAATAAGATAGCGTTCAGAGAGTCAGGTTTAAATCGAGACCATGATGAACCAGCAGAAAGAGAAACAGGCCAAGCCAGAGTATGTCGACGAAGTGCCAATATAATGTAATCAGTCTGATTCTGAGCCGGTTTGGCGGGTTGACACTATAGACAAAAGAGTCGACGTATGGGCGACGGCGCAGGGCTTCGGCCAGGGCAACACCCAGAAAAATCAGGCCAATCAAAATATGCAGCAAATGAATACCCGACAGGATGTAAATAAACCCTCCGGCCGGGTTGCCTTCCAGCTTTACGCCTGCCAGGAACATCTGTCTCCACCCCCACCCCTGTAGCAGCATGAAGAGCGTACCCAGCACGAGTGTCGTAGCCAGGTTGGTACGGTAATTCGCAAAGCGTTCATGTCGAAATGCCTGCACAGCAATATGCAGTGTAAAGCTGCTTAGCAAAATAACAAGTGTACTGATTAAGAAGACATTTGGCAACTTAACGCTAACCCAACCCGACCCGGTTTGCCGAATTACGTAGGCTACTAAAAGCATGGTGAATACCATCACGCTGCTCGCGATACCCAACCATACCATGAAGCGAAACGGCTCCCGCCGTTTGGTCACGAAATTACTCATGTCAGTCGGTTAGTGATCAGTCAATAGTTAATCACCGACGACTAACCATTAATGACAATTGACGTTTACCTATAACGTTCCTTCCCAAACGCGGTAGGCAGTGAATTGGTTTAGGTCGGCAACAGGGGCGTTGAAAATCCCATATACTGTGGAACCAGAGCCACTCAGGCTGGCATAAATGGCACCGGTTTCGTAGAGTAGTTGCTTTAGCTGACCCAAAACGGGGTAGTTGGGAAACAGACTATCTTCAAAATCGTTATGGATGTTTTCGCGCCAACGGTCAATGGGCAGTTGCAGTTGGTCAATTAAGGGCGTTTGGGGGTGGTGAGGTATCACCCCGGCATAGGCTTCGGCGGTTGAAATAGCCAGATTAGGATAAACCAACAGAATAAAATACCCGCTTAATTCAACGGCTATATCCGAAAAAACATCGCCCTTTTCAACACAGTAAAGCGGGCGGTTTTGAACAAAAAAGGCGCAGTCGCTACCCAGTAGGCGGGCGTAGTTCTCTAATTGTGGCAGGCCCAGGCCCAGCGAAAACCGGTTGTTCAGTGCTTTCAGCGCGAAGGCCGCGTCGGCCGATCCACCGCCTAACCCCGCGCCAATGGGCACAAGTTTATGGAGATGCATCTGCACCGGCGGCAGATCAAAATCCTGCTTCAACAACTCATACGCCCGAACACAAAGGTTACTGTTGGGGGTGCCGGGAATGGATAAGCCGCTGCTGCCAAAGGCAAACGTATCTGACGGAATTATTTCCAGTGCATCACTCCAGCCGACGGGATAAAAACAGGATTGCAGATTATGGTAACCGTCAGGCCGTTTTTCGGTGATGTGCAGGCCGAGATTGATTTTGCAGTTAGGAAAAACAAGCACAACTCAGTAGGAATGATGAATGATAAATGATAAATGATAAACGCGCAGAGAAGGAATATCATTCATCATTCATCATTCATCATTCATCATTCATCATTCATCATTCATCATTCATCATTCATCATTCCTACTTTATCTCTACGACTCTGAATTCGGTTCGGCGATTGCGCTGGTGTTCGGCATCGGTGCAGATCACATCGTCGGTGCAGTTGTTCACCAATTGCGACTCGCCCATGCCCAGCGTGGTCATACGTTTGCGGCTGATGCCCTTCGAGACTAAATAGCTGGCAACGGCTTTGGCGCGTTGCAGCGAAAGCGTTTTATTACGCTCGGCATCGCCCCGGCTGTCGGTATGCGACCGTATTTCAATGATCAACGATGGGTACTTCCGCATCGTAGCGACAACTTTATCCAATTCGCGCGACGCGTCGGGACGAAGGCTAAAGCGGTCGAGGTCATAATAAATATTGTCAATCGTTACGACATCACCCACGCTTAGCATCGGCAAATCAGCCGCTACTTCTTTAGGCTTGGCTTTTTTGGCGATGCGCTTAATCTTATTCGTATTGGTACCGAACGCCATTTTAGAGGCTACAAGCGTATAATCACATCCTTCATCAATCTCGAATGCATAGCGCCCATCGGCGCCCGTCACATATTCCCGCTGTGTACGGTCGCATTCATTGCGAAGCCGCACGGTCACGCCTTCAAGCGGTCGTCGTTCAGGTCCACTCACCACCGTGCCCCGGATTCGGGAACGGGTCAGCGTTCCATTGGCCCTCCCCGCGTCGGCCTGAATTGTATCAATTTCAATCGTTGGTTTTATCAGGCCTATTTCTAACCGGCTGGGCTGATCGTCGGTCATGGCCCGGGTGGTGAAACCAACAGTACTGTTGATATAACCATCCCGGCTGGCCTGGAATATAAACGCATTACTACCCTCTAAGCAGAGCCGTACATAGCCATTTTGGTCGCTGGTCAGCGTGCGGTCAGGCTGCCCTTCGCCCCGTGCCTTAACCAGTACATTCGCGCTGTCTAAGGGTTGGTCGGTATTGGTATCGTAGAGCCGGATGGTCAGGTCCCGGCATCCGTAGAGCGAACTCTCCCGAACAAACCGGTAGATGTCGTCATTGTCGTCGCGCCGGTTGCTGCTGAAATAACCACCCCGTCGGCCGGCATCAGTAATCAGGCCGAAGTCGTCCTGCGGAGAGTTGATTGGCGCGTCAAGGTGCTCGACCGACTGTACGGTTCCCCCCGCAGAGAGGGTAGCAAAAAAGATATCTAAAGCGCCAAACCCCCGATGCCCATCCGAGGAGAAATACAGATTGCCAGCGTCGTCAACAAAAGGAAATACTTCGTTCCCTTTCGTATTGATTACACCGCCCAGATTTACAGGTCGGGTCCAGCGGCCATTCTGGTATCGGGTAACATACAAATCAGTACCGCCATAGCCACCGGGCATATCTGAGGCAAAATAAAGCGCCTGCTCATCGCGGCTCAGTGTAGGGTGACCAACTGAATACTCATCGCTGTTAAAGGGCAGTTCCTCAATGTTTGTCCACCCACCGTTTTGCTGAACAGCCGTGTAGAGTTTAAGTTTATTCACGCCCTCAGCGCTCTTACCGGCTTTCCCACCATTAAAATTATTGCGGGTGAAAATAATCTGCGCGCCATCCTGCGTGAAGGTTGCCGGACCTTCGTGGTATTTGGTATTCAGGGTTCGGTTAAATCGCTGCGCTGGATTCGTTGCGCCAACGCCATAGCCCAACCCCTGCGATATGTTGATGCCCTCCACAAAATTGGAAACCGTGCGTGAGTCATTGGCCGTTGGCCGACTGTAGCTATCGCTCCCAACGCGCTGTTCAGCTTGCTTTGTCCGGTCATTAGCCACTTTAGTGAGGCTCCCGTCTGCATTTAGTATACCCCCGATCTTTAAATCGTTCCGGTTAGGTACGTAAAACAAATCAAGATAGCCGGACCCACCCCCACTGCCGGTAGTCTCGATGGCCGACCCGCCTTTTTTACCGGCTACATACACCAGCCCGTCCCGATAAAAGGCCGGGCTAAACTCCTCCCCCCTCGTGTTTAAGGCTAAGGATTCCAACCGATAGCGCACGGCTTCTTTACGTGTACTACCGGGCATAGCGGGACCGGCGGGCTGTTGGCGAACAGGCTGTTGATCTTTCAGTCGCTCATAGCGTTCGAATTGTTTCTGACCCTCCTGAAATTTGCCATTGCCCACCAGTGTCTGGGCGAATTGCAGGACTTGTTGAGGGTCTTCCGTAAGCCCGTTGGCCAGTGCTTCCCGATAATACCGTTCGGCTTTTTGTCCATCGCCAACTTTCTGATACGCAAAGGCCAATCGGCTTTGAGCCGTTGCTTTTTGAGTTGCTGTGAGTTGATCGCCCTGTTCGGTAAGGATTTCGGAATAAGCCTCAATAGCCCGGCCATACGCTTTGTAGTTGAGTAAACGGTCGGCCTGTTGTAACAACGAATCTGCCTGTGCCCAGGCTGTTAAGCAGCTTAGCCACAGTAATCCCCCAAAAATAAACGCGGTCCAATTTTTACCCATTGGTATGTTGCCTGCCCTCGTTGGCCTGCCGTCCTTATCTCTATCGGCAAACGAATTTGCCTACTAATCATTGCGAAAAACTCATCTGGCTAAAGTCAGAAACCGAACAAATTCCCGGCCATCACTCAATCGAATCTGATAATAATACGTGCCATCGGGTAAGCCCTGTTTTGCATCGGCCAGTTTGATTCCCTGATTTGGTATACCATCCCAATCATTCTGATAATTAGGATGCTGATAAACCAAATGACCCCAGCGATTATAAACGTCTAACTGCACCGTAACGCCAATCGGTACACGCTGAATCACAAACCGGTCGTTTATGCCATCACCATTGGGCGAAAAACCTTCAGGAATGAAAACGGTTTCACCTTCTTCAGGCCGTAGGGAGTGGAGCGTTATTAAGGTGGGTTCGTCATTATCAGCCGGATCACCGTTCTGATCAGGGTCAACCTCCGAGCCATTGGTTGAGTTATCCCGGCACACCGTCCCATTTATATCCACTGCCTGCACGGTGGCTTTATTAGTAAATCTGAGTATACTGGCCTGACTCACATCTAACCGAACGGTCAGCCAGATGTGCGCGGATTCACTGGCGGGGATGGTTCCACCGCTAATCAGGGTGGTATCGGCCCCGCGACCCGTGTAGGCCGGGTTCACCACCAAACCACTATCGGCCCGAACAGCTACCGAGCGAATCTGGGCACCCATACTCAGGAAAGCAACAGCTAAATCATCGAAAAGCCGGATGCGCGTCAGCTCATGCCGGCCGAGGTTCGCGGCTGTTAATTGGTACGTCAGTTCAACAAACCGGGTCAATCCATCAACGGTCCAAACCGGCTCACTCACTTTTTTGCTTAAGCCAATCAGTTCGCGTGCGGGGGCTTCCATACGTTGCTGCACGGATGCACTCACGCAGGGGCCTGCGCCGTCGGGGTCAGGTATCGACAGGGTGAATAAGGCAAAACCACGCTGTCGATCAGCTTCGGACAGGAGGTAACGAGCCTGAACACTGGCGTCTGTGAACAACCCCCCACCACCACATTGCCAGACAGGCTCATGAGCAGAGCCTCCCAAAAGCGCCGTTAGGTGAATAACGCCTTTTTGCCAGTCGAGCGAATCGCACCGAATGGCAACCGTTGGAGGGTTGCTTAAACAGATGGGAACGGGGTTCTGACACGGCTGTTGGGCTACCGTTACGGCAACAGGTTCGGTGTAGCACCCTGCGGTGTCCCGACCGAAAATATAATAGGTGCCCGCTCCGACTGCTCCCGGCGACTGAACAGCCGGTGAATTGAGCAATGGTCCGCTGCGGAATGCGTAATGGGTATATTGACCTGTAGGGTTTACAATAGCGTTGGTTAGGTCGGCGGTCTGAAATGGGCAACCATTGGTTAGGGTTGTCAGTAAATTCAGTGGCAGAATGGCTGAACGAACGGCTACCTGAACCGTTTGGGTGCTGTCGCTTTGGCAGGAGCCAATTTGACATACGGCCCGATAGCTGGTTGTTTGATAAGGCGTTACCAGGCGAACCATACCTTCCTGTCCATCATTCCACCGAACACGTCCCAGGCAGCTCGATGCCGTCAGTTGCACCGGCTGCCCACCACAAATTTCGGACCTGCTAACCGAAACCGTAGGAACTGTGGGTAACGCTACCCGTACCGAAATGGCGGGCGATGGATTACCAGGACAGTTATTCTGCTCGCAGGCAGCCCTAAACGTAGTCGTTTGGCCGATGTTACCGGTCCAGGTCAACCCGGTATGCGGCTCGTTATTTCCCTCTATTGTCCAGTGAACAATGCCAGCGCAATTCGTGGCGGTTAGGGTGACCGCATCCGTTGGGCAGACGACAGTAGCCGAAGGCGTGATAACCGGCGCGGCTGGTGTATTGACCGTAATTTTCCAAACCTCTGCGAAACAACTGATGCACCCTGGTTTGGCCCGGCAAATAGCCGTGTATTTTGTGGTTTGCTGCGGACGCACCGTAATGGTGCTGCCCATCTCGCCATTCGACCAGACAACGGTGCCTTCGCACCCCGTGGCCGATAACTTAACGGACTCATTCCGGCAAATAGCGTTTGCCGATCCACGAATGACGGGTGGGGCTGGATTCAGGCACGTATCAGCCAATGGATACCTACCAGCTACGACACCGGGACTTACCAGTATCCAGACTAATACCCATCCGAATTTGCTATAAATTTTATTTAGTAGCTGTCTCCTCATTTATAAAGTACTGTTACCCCTTTGGGAGACGAATTTCATGCCAACCCCTGTTTTCAGGGTATTCTCTTTGTATACATTTATTAATTGGGGCATTTATGTAGTTACTAACATCGTTTATATGATAAACGACCGCTTTATCCTATATCAAAAAAAGATTCTCTGACTCCTCACAAATTATGCCAACCTTACAGATTGTTCTGGTTGACGCTATGAATTTGATGCCCGTAAGCTTGTTGATGTAAGTCGAATCGATTGAGTAACTCACATGGGCTAACTTACACCAAGTGTAAACACCTGGTGGATACGCTGTGGCAGTTCGCGTTGATTATGGGTAATAAAGAGAATGGTCTTATCAGTAAAGCTATCAATTAACTGGCGGGCCAGTTGACAATGCCAGGCATCTATGGCCTGAAAGGGTTCGTCCAGCAGTAACACCGCCGGGTTTTTCAAAAAAGCCCGCACCAATAAAACCAATCGCTGTTCGCCCGCCGATAACGTTCCAAATGAACGGGCTACCGCATCAGCTAAGCCAAAATAGGCCAGCAGGTTTGTTAAATCATGAGTTGTCTCCGGCGGAACCCGGTTTGGTGGCGTAAGGGTGTCTGTTAAACCTGATAAGGCCACCTGACCTACTGACAGATGCTGCGGGAAATAAAGGTGCAGCTCGGGCGAGACAAACCCGATTCGGCGTTTTACGTCCCAGATGCTTTCACCCGATTTACCACGCCGATAGCCAAACACGCTGACATCGTTGGCATAAGCCTGGGGATGATCACCATACAGCAAACTTAGCAAAACTGACTTTCCGGCCCCGTTCGGTCCAAGCAATGCCCATCGTTCGCCCGCTCGAACAACCCAGTTAATGGCATTCAGTAGTACGGTATCCCCATACCGCACGGTCACGTCGCGCAACTGAAAAGCTTCGCTAAAATCTACGGGCTGCGGTTTTGTTTGCAGGATGGGTAACGCCGGAACAGGTAGGTTTACCCGTTTCGGCTGATAGGCCTCTTTGAGTCCTGACCACTGGATTTTACCTTTTTCCAGCATAACAACATGCGTAATAAATGGCGGAATATCGTCAGGATCCGTTACCAGCACGAGGGAAAGCCCATGCTGGAGCAACTCGCTCAGCCAATTGGTCAATTCAATACGGAACGCACTGTCCAGCCCAACAAACGGATTATCCAGCAGCAGCACAGCCGGGTGCCGCAAGAGCGCCTTGCCAATTCGGGCCTTGCGGGTCTGCCCGTTCGATAACTTTATGAGCGAACGATTTAGCAGCGACGTGAGTCCCAGCCGTTCAAGTAGTGCGGCTGTCTCCGCCGAGGGGGTCAGTTGCAGAAATTCCGTCAAGGTTGGCAGCGATGTATAGCCAGCATCAGTCCCCTCATCGCTCATGGTAGCCTGATAGCGCTGCTGGTAGAAGTACCCACTGTACGAAAATCGGCTGGATTCTTCCCTGAACGAAACAAATTCGACGGGCACCCTGCGCGAAGCAGTTCCCGGCGGAGCCGGAAAATGACCTGCCAGCGCTTGTAGGAATGTTGTTTTTCCACTACCTGTGGCGCCCATTACGGCCCAGCACTCACCCGCTTGTAGCTGAAACGTGAGGTCAGTTACGATAACCTGCCCACCGCGCTGGACCGTTAACTTGTGAAGTGAAGCAAGGGGATTCTGTTCAGGCATAAAAAAATGGGGGCCATACCTTTGCAAAGGTATGGCCCCCATCCATCTTTTAATTTATTCCCGGCTTACTTTTCGGGTGGAGTTGTCGTAGTTGTTGTAGACGACCCGCTTTTTTTGTCTTTTTTCATCTTGCTGTTATTTCCCGTCGACCCACCATTCGTCCGGTCGGTAGGGGGCGTTGTCGTATTCTGATCCATTGTCGAGCCAGTGGTCGTTGGCGTTGTTGTATTTTGATCCATCGTTGAGCCACTGTTGGTTGTCGAACCGTTGCTCATCGTACCACTATTTGTATTTGTCGACCCACTGTTCATTGTTCCTGTACCCGTGCTGTAGCTGCTGTTGGTCGTTGAGCCGGTTCCAGTCGTTGGATTTGTACCTGTGCCCGTTGTGGTTCCGGTTGCAGAACCCGTACTGTTGGTTACGCTACCCGCACTATTAGTGGGCGGCTGATTCTGATACGTGTTCGTACTGGTTGGCGGTTGTGGCTGGTTTGTTCCCACCGGCGGCTGTGGCTGGTTAACACCCGTTGTCGTTGGCTGGGTCTGATAGGTCCCTGAATTGGTACCGGTATTCGATCCATTCGTGTTGGTGCCCGTTGTACCCGTCGTTGTCGACCGGTTCGTGTTGGTCCCCGTTGTTGTCGACCGGTTTGTGTTGGTCCCCGTTGTGCCGGTTGTTCCTGAATTGGTCGTCGAATTTGTTGTTTGTGCGTCTACGTTGAGGGCTATGCCGGCTGCCAGCATCCATCCCATCAGCAATACTTTTTTCATCGTTGAGTTTTTTACAGTTTTGACCTGTTATTCTATTACATAACTGGACTAATATAACTTTGTTTAATTTTTTTTAATTTTCTTATAGTCTCTACCCGGACACATCTCCTTTTTAGACAGAAAAAGGCCGTGAACAATTTCCTGTTCACGGCCTGATTAGGAACCTGAGTTATGTGTTACACTTGACCTTACAAATTCATTTTTTTCATCTCCTTCACGGCAAAATCGGCAGCACGGGCAGTTAGTGCCATGTAGGTGAGGGATGGATTTACGCACGACGCCGATGTCATACAGGCCCCGTCCGTGTTAAACACGTTTTTCACCGTATGAAGCTGGTTATGGGCATTCAGCACCGAGGTCTTCGGGTCACGGCCCATGCGGGCAGTACCCATCTCATGAATACCAATACCCGGATTTTTGGTCGTATCGTTGTGGGTAGCAATGTTCTTCAGACCAGCAGATTCGAGCATTTCAGCGGCATCGTTCATCATGTCGATTCGCATTTTCCGCTCGTTTTCCCCATAAGCGGCATCAAATACAATGAGTGGCAAACCCCACTTGTCTTTCTGGTCGGGCGAGAGGGTCATCCGGTTGTTGGGGTTGGCAATCATTTCACCAAATCCACCCAGGCTCATCGTCCACGGGCCGGGCGTAGTCAGGCTTTCTTTGAAATCAGCGCCAAACCCATCGACACCATTGCCCCGGTTCCAGCCACCGCGTCCGGCACCGCCCTGGTAGCCAAAGCCCCGCACATAGTCGCGCTTGTCGCTGCCCCAGTTTCGGTAACGGGGCACATAAACACCGTTCGCCCGCCGACCATAATAGTACTGATCCTCCATGCCGTCGAAGGTGCCGGAGGCTCCTACGGCGAGGTGGTGATCCATGATATTACGACCCAGTTGGTCGGAGTCATTTCCCATGCCATTGGGGAAGCGGCTCGACCTGGAATTCATCAGAATGGACGTGCTGGCAAACGCTGACGCATTCAGAAAGATAATCCGGGCATAGAATTCACGCACTTGTTTGGTATTCTGGTCAATAACCCGAACGCCGGTAGCTTTCTTTTTTGTGTCGTCATACAACACTTCCGACACAATCGAATCCGGCAATAGGGTCAACCGTTTCGTTTTCATTGCCGCTGGCAAGGTGGCTGCCTGTGTACTGAAATAAGCGCCGTAGGGACAACCGCGCATACACTGGTTGCGGAACTGACAGGCTGCCCGACCGAGGTCGTAGTGCAATTGCTTGGGCGCAGTCAGATGTGCCACCCGGCCAATAGTGACTGTGCGGGCAGGAAACGATTTCTCAATCCGCTTTTTGGCTTCCTTCTCTAAGCAGTTAAGTTGCATGGGAGGCAGGAAGTTACCATCGGGCAATACATCCAACCCATCTTTATTTCCCGAAATACCCGCAAACCCTTCTACGTAGGTATACCAGGGCGCTACGTCTTCGTACCGAATGGGCCAGTCGACGCCAATGCCTTCTTTAGCATTCGCCATGAAATCTTCTTTGTTCCAGCGGTAGCTTTGCCGGCCCCACAACAACGACCGGCCCCCGACGTGGTACGCTCGAATCCAGTCTACTTTACGATTTTCCTTTTCGAGGTATGGATTTTCCTTATCGTTCTCGAAAAAGTGCCGGTGCTCTTCGTTAGCCGTATAGCCGGTACGCATATTGGCCCAGTATTCTTCAGCCGCCAGCGTGGTAACTCGCCCCCGGTGCGGAAAATCCCAGGGGTTATTAGTCGCAGTTGGATAGCCCTCAATGTGCTTCACATCGCGGCCCCGCTCCAGCATCAAAACTTTCAGGCCCTTCTGGGTCAACTCTTTAGCGGCCCATCCACCCGAAATACCCGATCCCACGACAATGGCGTCGTAGGTCATCTCTTTTTTAGCGTCTATGTTGAGATTCATTTGTAGAGAAAAGTTGAAGAGTTATAAAGTCATATAGCTGTAAAGTTGATAGAACTACCCTCTGATCAAGTCTATAACTCGTCAACCTTATAACTGTATAACTAAATTAGATTGCCCACGCCTTCTGGCCGGGTTTGAGCGGAACGCAACCGTCGTAACGGCCCGGAACAGCCACGTATTCAAGCGCCTGTGTTGCTCCAATTTCTGACGTAAAATAGCCCGTCAATGTCAGGTCTTTCAGAATTGTATAGAAAGGCGAATACTTTTTCTTCGTATCAGCCATCTGCATATCCGCCTGGGCGCCAGCCGTTTGCGTGTTGGCTTTTGCCGCCTTCATTTGCTCCAGTTGTTGTTTGGCATCGGCTTCAAGTTTCCTGACAACCTCGATACGCTGGGCTGGATCGAGTTGCACAAAGGCTTTTCCGTAGGCATCCTGGCTGAGTTTATTGGTTTGCGTCAGGCCATCCAGAAAGCGTTGTTGATCGTCGGGCTTGTAGCAGTCCTTCAACATAATATCAATGACCTCATTCACTTTAGCGGCTTTAGCGCCGGGAGTTTTGGTCGTTGGAATAATCGTATCGGCCAGTTCGGCAACGGTAGCATCCTGATCGGCCGTAAAGAAAAGCGGCTTGCCTGTCAGGGCGCGTCGGGTAGCCGAGGCTTCGAGCGTATTGGCCAGCGCGGGCAGCGATAGGGTAACGCCGGTCAGCGCAGCTACCCTCATAAGGGCATCTCTCCTGTTCATATGCGTAGAGCGAGTTAAACTTTCAAATAGAACGATATAAGGAATTACAAATGTATAACAATCAAGGAATGGATTGTGTAATTTGGAGATACAGTTTCACAGAATTACATTATTTAGATCGGTGCTAAGCACAACTAAAATACATGAGGTTTGCGCTTATCCCCGTAAGCGCAAACCTCATGTATATTTCGACCGGCGCTATTCCCAGCCATTTTACTCTAAAAACGCTGAACTTCTTTGATTTCCAGCTATCTGACCGGCGCTTTTAAGGTTACGAAATAAACCCGGTTCTTATCAATCGTGCTGGAAGCAGGCAAAAGTTTAGCCCCGTATGTGCCAACGCCGGTTACGCCAAAATCGTCGTCGT
This sequence comes from Spirosoma areae, assembly GCF_054781775.1. NCBI lineage: Bacteria > Pseudomonadati > Bacteroidota > Cytophagia > Cytophagales > Cytophagaceae > Spirosoma > Spirosoma areae. The sequence continues at coordinate 144,829 of NZ_BAAGTT010000043.1, forward strand.
TGGAGATAGCAAGAAGCGTTGGGTTGATTAGGGCGATTCCCTCCGCCTTGTCGTGTGGGTAAACCGGCGAAATCTCCGCTGCCAGATCGAAGGCCAGCGTTTTGCTCACCGGCACAATGCCATTTGATTGCAGGGCGGCTGCCGTTTTCAGCTCTTCGACAGTTTTGCCGCTGTATAATTTGCCATTCGCGCCGTTGGCTGGGTCCGAAATATCAGTAGCACCGGTCAGGTCGATTTTATAAACCCGTTTGAACAGCGTGTTTTTGTTGGCATCGGTCCCGTACTCTCCGTCGCGTTCGAGGACTAAAAAAGTGGTGTTTGTAATGGCCGTAATTTCGCTGTTGGCCTGTAAGTTAGCCCGTTCGATGAGATAGACAAATTGCTTTGTGACTCCCGTGGCAATATCGAAGGTCAAAATCCGGGTAATCAATGAGCCAGAAACAGCCGCCGACGACGGGTTGTAGAGCGGAAACTGCATCAAGCCCACCAGCGTTTTACCATCGGGCGTAATGGTCAGCCCTTCCATGCCCCGGTTAGCCCGGCGCGTGGCAAAGACCAATGGAATTTTCCGACCACCTGTACCACTGCCAAACGGATTGATTCGTTCTATGGTCTTGCCATTGGCATCAAAATGAACGAGGTGCGGACCGTATTCGTCGCTGACCCAGAATGTACCGTCTGAAGCGACAGCCAGCCCTTCGGAATCGAGTCCATCAACGCTCGTTCCGATGTTGTTACCCGCCACATCGAGGGCTAGTTCGCCCGTACCACCCTGATTGGCCGGATTGGGCAGACCGTTGAGTTTGCCGCCCGCACTGTTTTTCAGTTCGATAATCTTCTCCAGCGTCATCAGGCCGTTTTTGACCCGAAACTTACCAATTTGGGGGGTAAAGTCAGGTTTGGCGAATACTTTGGAATTCGCAACAGTGCCATCAATATTTGGGCCCCGGTCGGTAAGCATAAAAAACGCGCCGGGGTCGTTTGGATCTAAGGCGATGGCCGAGCCAAAGCCACCATTGTACACTTTCACACCGTTAACATCGCCTAAGACGGTAGGCAAAAACGTGCCGGGGTTCGTGGCATCGACAACCGCCGGAAAGCCCGGCGTGGATTCCAGCCGGTGATCGTCGCAGGCAGTTGTTAAAAAGGCAATGGCGGTGGCGAATCCAACAGCAATACGGAGAGAAAAGAGGGTCATGAGACGAGTTGATTTATGCGTGAGAAACAATTGCAAAAATCGACCGGGCATATTATCCCAACGTTACCTTAACAGTGTGAGTTATGAAGCTATTATTAAGATTAAAAGGACGTTAGCTTATTTCAGCTTAGGAACATACTGATTGGCCCGTTCATTGCGCTCAGCCCGTGTGACGACCTCGTTGATGCGTTTGGTGCGCGTTGCGGGCGTTTTAGCGTTTAGCAGCCACTCCAGAAGGCCACGCTTCACCGATTTGGGAAACGCATCGAAGTACGCCTGAGCCGTGGGATTCGCGGCTAATTCCTGTTGCAAATCGGGCGGGCTTACCAACAACTCAACTTCATCCAGCGCGGTCCAGGTACCGGTTTGCTTCGCCAGATTAACCATCGCCATGCCCGCATCGGTCATCAGGCCGGCCTGCGTCAGGTTTTCAATCTTGACTTTGTTGACTCCGCTCCAGTTGCTTTTTGGATTGCGTTTGGCGAAAAACTGGAAATAATAGTCGTCTGTGCCTTTTTTAACGGAACTGTCAATCCAGCCAAAGCACAAGGCTTCGTCTACGGCCTCATCATAGGTGACGCTGGGCGTTCCGCTCCTTTTTTTGTAGATGGTTAGCCAGATATTTTTTTCAGAAGCATGGTTTTCGCTGAGCCATTGCCGCCAGTCGGACCGGCTTGCGGCATGAAATGTATTGGGTGGTATTGAGGTTGCCATAAAACAAAAATAAGTGATCAATTGCAGGCAACGGTTGGTCATCTGAACCGCTGCCTGCAATTAGAGGGTACTTACTTCTTCACCAGTGCCTGTGTCGGCTGAAAATCCGGGTGGCCCGCCTGCCACAACCCGAAGGCAAACATGTTGGCGAAGTTGCGGAAGGTTACTTTCTTGTCTTCGGTGAAATGGCCGTTATCGTAGTTAACCTGCATCAGTACCGGCTTACCCGACGTACTGGCGTTCTGTAGCGCACCGGCGAATTTGCCTGGTTGCCAGGCCACCACACGTGGGTCGTTCATGCCACCAATGCACATTACGGCCGGATACTTCACGCCTTCGCTGACGTGGTGTAGCGCATCCATTTCATACAGGGCCATGCACTCGGTTGAGTCTTTCACCGTGCCAAACTCAGCCGCATTGACAGGCCCATTAGCGGAGTTTTCCATCCGCAGGGCGTTGCTGCAACTAACATTGCTAATGGCAGCCGCAAATAGGTCGGGCCGCTCAGTGATAGCCCGGCCAATCAGAATGCCACCCGCGCTGGTTCCTTCGCCAATAAGCTTCCCTTTGGCGGTATAGCCGTTTTTGATCAGGTATTCGCCCGAAGCAATGAAATCTTTCCAGGTGTTGGGCTTCGTGGTCTTGTACCCTGCCCGGTACCAGTCTTCTCCTTTTTCGCTGCCTCCGCGCGGGTGGGTTTCGGCAATTACTACACCTTTGTTAAGCAGGGCCAGCATCATCGGGTTGAAATAAGGCGTAGCCGAACTGCCGTAAGAACCGTAGCCGGTCATATAGCACACCGCCGAACCGTCACGTTTTAGATTTTTGTTGTAAATAATGCTCAGCGGCACCTTTGTTCCGTCGTGGCCCGGAATCTCTATCTCCTCGACCACGAGGTTTTCAATACCCGGATACTTCGCATCAATATGGAACGGACTGATGAGGGACTGACCCGTTGCCGGATTATAGTCGTAAATTGTCGTCGGCTGTTTCCAGGCCGTAACGCCCAAGACCAAATCATCCGTTTTTGGTTCGTAAGGGTCAATCCAGGCAGTGCCGCTCACGGGTAGTTTGACCGGCGTCCACCGGCTCGCTTTCAGGTCGTATTGCTGAATAGTTGTGTTGATACCGTTGGACTGAATGGCGAACAGATAGTTTTTCCCGGCCACGATGTATTCGAGTTTGTCCTGGCCTGGTGGCAAAATCTCAGTTGCTGTCTTCGTATCTGGATTTTGCAGGTTCGTCAGCAGCACCCGCCCTTTGGTAGTGCCTTTGAAACTGTGAAAGAAAACGTTGTCGCCAATGATCTCGAAACTCTTCACGCTGTCTTCGGGCATAAACAGCCGTTTCCAGCCAATGACAGGCTTATTCAGGTCGCCCACCGGGGCAATCATGCACTTGGCCCGCTGATCGACCGAATACATGCCGCCAATCAGATATTTTTTGTCGTCCGTGAAGGCGACGCCTGCGTACTCTTCCGGCTTGATGCCTGATTCCGGGTATTTTGCCCGGGAGAAAACCTCACGGTCTGTTTTGGCGTCGGTTCCCACAACGTGATACATCGCTTTTGTGTCGATGCTTCGTTTGGGGTCTTTCGTATCGGCGGAGTTTAGGGGCGTGTAGAAAAAACCCTTCCCGTCGGCGCTCCAGCTTCCTCCGCCAAACCAGACGGGTTCAATTTTGTCGGGCAACAGCGTTTTTGTGTCGACGTTCATAACCCGGAGTACCGACACCTCCGCACCACCCTCGCTAATCTCCATCGTGATCAGCCGTCCGTCTTCGCTGGGCGAAAAGCCAGCAATGGTATATTTCTTGCCCGCTCCGTAAGTTGCCGGATCGAACAGCAGTTGCTCAGGCCCGGTTTTCCCTTCCCGGTAGTACAACTTGCCGATGGTTTCGCTGGCCAGCGTTTTTTTGTAGAAGTAGCGCGAAGAAAGCGTACCTCCCCGCCGACGAACCTGATTGATGCGGGCAGATTTCAGCTTGTCGTAAGCCACAAACGTCTCAACTAATTTGTCCCGGCCTGGAATCTGGTCGAGGGTGGCGTTGGTATAATCGCCCTGCGCTTTGAACCAGTCTTTCACCTCCTGGCTATTCATATCTTCGAGCCAGCGGTACTTATCCACCACAGCCTTGCCGAAGTACGTGTCGGTAACGGGCCGCTTGGGCGTGGGAGGCAGTGTTTGCGCTGATAAAGCACAAATGACAAACAGGCAGGCGGTTAGCGTTATAGATAGAATTTTCATGTGGAGAAAGAGTTGTTTTAGGTTTTACAGTATAATCGTCAGATTATCAAGCCAATATACGGCTATTAGCAGTAGCTGTCAATCAGATAAATATATGATGAGCAGGATTGATTAAATGGGGAAATAGAAAGAGACAGACTTCCTCATATTGCCAGATTTAAAGGCAATGTCAATTTAGGCAGACCGGAAGTGGCAGACAAAAGTTCTTGAGTAAACGGTTGCAAAAATGAACAGCAGGTGCTTTTTGTAACAAAAAGCACCTGCTGTTCACAGAAGTTTGTCCTTTATAAGATTGGGGCAAAAAATTGGTTAAAACAGAGTGACTAAGCTTTAAAAGAGCGGCAACGGCGGGTTTGGATAGTTAAAATCCTGAACAGGCACATCATTATCTTCTATCCACTGATCGCACAATCTTTTATGGGCTACAGGATGATGTAGCCATCTCCTCGCCAATGCAGTAGCTATTGGAATGCCTGCTTCGTACAAACCTCTACCTGCAGGAGTGTGAATTGTACCAAAACTTATCTGCCGACGACCGTAGTTTGCATTTATGATTTGATTCCATTGCTCCCGCCACACTCGTTTGTCAGGTTGACGCGTAAAGCGAACACAATTGATAGAAGGAGTTCTTAACAAATACGCTATAATGTCCTTAGTTGCCCATTCAACTTGCCCCAAAGCATTCAATTGGGCTAATGCATTATCATCAATCAAGTTATAGTCTGTTCCATCGTAACGAGCAATATTGCCTTCAAGTCGATTATGTAACTTTTTATGAAAAGTGTTTTTGATTAGGTCTGCAAAAGTCATCCGCACATGAGCACAGAGCATTAATACTTCATTCAAATCTGGTATGAAAGGAGGAATAGTATTCTCTCGTTTTCTTGTCCACGTTATATTATGCTGGACGAAGATGTTGAACATCGTTGGCCAGAAATAATTACGGCCATAGAAAAAATCAACATCATTGACGGTAGTTCTGGGATTATAAGTACCTACAAACAAAACATGTGGTTCAAACGGTGTAGTGTCTAAAATGGCGTTTTTTGTAGCGAAACCTCCACCAAAATCTTCTTCGAGAAACAGATGAGGGATTGGCTTCGGGATACCTTTGGGTTTTATGTTCATTTTGAGAATAGCTTTGATTACAGTACCAATTTCGCCCCTTTCCACTTGCCTTCCAACACTCAATTCTTAGTTTTACATTTTGCGTGAAACTACCTTATCATGGCTCGCCACATCCGCATTAACACCATTATTTTACTCCTTCAACAAGGGCCGCAAACTATTAAAAGCATTACCAGCTACTTCAACGGCACGGTCAGTCCACGGCAAATTCGGAGTACCATCGACGCGATAAAAGGGCTGGGTTACGACAACGAAAACTTTGAGAAGACGGGCGCGGCCAACCGCAAAACTTGGCAGATTAAGCAGAACCTTTATCAGGTAAATACATACCGGCTTGTTCGAGGTACGTTACCACAAGTTTTTGCTCTCAAACGACAACAGGTACTCGAAAAGCTTACGAACTGGTCAGCCGGGGAAAGTACCCCGGTTATTGAGTCAACTCACTTTTATGAGACAGAAGCGCACAACCCGTTAGATGAAGGCTTGGAGAAAGTTATACAAGCTATTGACAGCAGGACGAAATTGATAATCAGCAGTTTGAAGGGCGATGCAACGTCCATATACGAACTTATTCAGTTTCCGTTGATCGTTCTTCCTGTCAGGACAATCTATCATCGCGGATGTTTCTACTTAGCTGCTGTTGCCGATACCACTCAACAAATATTGACGTTTCAGATTGACCAACTAACGTTTGAAGAAACCACCGAAACTTTTGAACGGTCAGCGTTAACCGAAATGGTTGAGGCTAACCTCAGCAATCGCTTCGGCGTTACACAAAATATTGACGATGAGATTTATAAAATCGAGTTGCGGTTTTCATCTGTAACGGGCAAATTTGTTAGCGAGCAGTTCTGGCACCAAAGCCAGCAAGCCGAACAAATCGGCGATAATTGGTACATCACCTTCCATTGCGGTATCAACCGCGAACTCGTCGGCTGGCTGTTTCAGTGGATGAGCAACGTAAAAATCAGTGGGCCACTTAAGTTGACGGAATTATACAATGAGCAACTGGCGCGGATGCTGAACATGACAAATCGACCTCCCAACGAGCCGCTGGAATACAGCAATACCTTTACTCCGAACAATCCTTAAACGCACTAAGGTTTCCCAATGGCATTAAGCTGTTTTCAAGATAAACTCCGGGCTAATATCTAAACGTTCATAGAGTTTCTTAGCCAAATCAATAGTGATCCGCCGTTTGCCGTTCATTACCTCAGAAAAACGGGCAGTGGAAACTCCTAAAAAATGAGCCATATCCTTCTGCTTCATATTCCGCTCAGCCATCTTGATATAAAGCATACCCGGCAGCGTTTCTGGTATGCGGATAGGCATTAGCGGAATGCTGTCTTCAAAGGTTTCAATGGCTATAGCGAGTTCAGAGAACTGCGCTTCGCGTTGGGTATCTCCTTCAAATCCTTCTGCGATTAGCCTGTCTAAAGCGTTTAAAGCTGCTTTATGCTCATCCCAATTAGTTATTTTCATGAGTCCTTAAGGTCAATAGCTGCTACGTCTACCTTATCATATTCAGCATGAGTGCCGATAAATTTGATATAAACTGTCCGAACGGAGAAGAAAATCATCGCAACCAGTCTGTAATGGTTTCCTTTGATGTTAAAGACATAACGATTATCGGCTATGTAATCTACCGAATTGAATGTCCGTCTTAGAGCAGCTAAATTCTGCCAGTCAGCATTTTTAACAATGTCATACCAATCGTTCAGGGCCGTAGTAACATCGGGATGTTTTTCGCCAAATAGATTTAGGGCGGTCTTGCTGATTACAACCATCAGGCAAACGTAATTACACGCAAATGAATTTCCAATTATAAAATTTAGTTTCCAATTATGGAATAATCAAACGCCTAACTCCCGCACAGCCAGCCAGCTCATTAGCCCGGCTCCGGTTTCCAGAGCTGTTTCGTCGATGTCGAAGGTAGGGGTATGAACGCCGGAGATAATACCCCGCGCTTCATTACGGGTTCCGAGTCGATAAAAGCAGGAATCGACTACCTGCGAGTAGAAGGCAAAGTCTTCGCCGGCCATCCATAAGTCGAGGTCAACCACGTTGTCGGCACCCATGTACTCAACGGCCTGCGCCCGCACCCGGCGGGTAAGTTCGGGGTGGTTTTTCAGGTAAGGGTAGCCGTGAACAATCGTGAATTCGCAGGAGCCACCCATCGCTTCAGCAATGCCTTCGGCGAGTTTGACCATGCGTTTTTTTCCCTCCGCCCGCCAGGCCTCGTTCATGCACCGAAACGTACCTTCCAGCTTAACTTCATTCGGAATTACGTTCGTGACGCCATCGGCAATGAATCGCCCAAATGACAGCACTGATGGGCTGGCCGGGGGGCAGTTTCGGCTAATGACCTGTTGTAGCGCCACAATAATGTGCGAGGCTATCAGAACCGGGTCTACCAGATTATCGGGCATGGCCGCGTGGCCCCCTTTTCCGCGAACGGTCAGGTAAAGTTCGTCGGTGCTGGCCATGTACATGCCCTCACGGAAACCGATTTTTCCTGCCGGAATATTGGGCGCGACGTGCTGACCAAGCATACTTGTTGGAGCCGGATTTTCCAGCACACCCTCCTTAATCATCAGCGATGCCCCACCAGGAGCTTTCTCTTCGCCGGGCTGAAAGACTAATTTCACGGTTCCATCAAACTGGTCACGCAGTACGTGCAGAATACGGGCCACACCCAGCAGACTGGCCGTATGCACATCGTGCCCACACGCGTGCATAACGCCCTCAACCGTCGATTTATAGGGAACATCATTCGCTTCGTGAATGGGCAGTGCGTCCATATCAGCCCGCAGGCCAACCACTTTTGACGGGGCGGCTACGCTGTCGCTCTTACGTCCTTCAATGAGCGCCACTAAGCCCGTATCGGCCACACCCTCCTGCGGGGTGATGCCAATGGCTTTGAGTTGGTCGGCCACAAAGCGGGCGGTATTATGCTCCCGGAACGAGAGTTCGGGATTCGCGTGCAGGTGTCGGCGCGTTTGGACAATATCGGCGGCATATTGCCGGGCAAGCGATTTGATTGAGTCGAGCATGAACGTAGCCTGGACGGCCACGTCCGGGTGTGAAGAAGTTGCCATTAAACGCCCGGATGTGGCCATCCAGGCTACTGTGTGGTAATAAACTGATAATCATTAACAACCGTTTCCAGAAACGTCCAGTTTGAGAGGCTGCTCTGGATTCCGGTTACTTCTTTTATTTTCTCAGCGGTCCGTATCAGCACCTCATCATCGCCCTGCCGCATCACGTTTCGGACAATACTGATGTCGCGGTCAGACAACAACCGAACATCGGGAAACTGCACAGCGTAATTTTCAGGCAAAGGTCGAATCAATACATCTTCCAGCGACACCGCCGGTTTAAGTTTCACGACGGTCGTTCCGGCAGCAATATCGCCCAGCCGCTGCCCTTTGCCATTGGCAGCTACGGTAATAATAGGAACGATTCCCCCAAAGAAGCCTATCGATTCGATAATCCGAAGCAGCCACCGGAGCAGATAAGCGCCTAAGCCTGGCTGCGACCCGTCGAGCATAACAACCCGGATACCGATTGCCAGTTTTCCAGGACTTCGGCCATTCAGCAACCACTCCGACAGCAGATCATAGCCAATGATTGGCAAGAACATAACAACCATGTAGAACATACCCGGTGTCATCCCTACTCGGGCTGGCAGGCCGAAAACCAGCAGTGTCCAGCCAAAAATTACCAGGTAATCAAGCAGGGCCGCCAGAATCCGGTCGCCAACGCTGGCAGGTTCGTATTCCAGCAAAACATTCTGAGAGGTGCGGATGGCAACAGACATGAAAAATAGTTGTAAGTAGTAAGTCAAAAGTCGTAAGTAAGCCGGTGCGGTCAAAAAGTTTTCCCATAAAATACCTGTTGAATTGGTTACATTGACGAACTTAGCTACTCCGACGACTCACCGACATACATGCGCGAGAACCTTTTCGTTAAACGCAATGCCGACAAATGGCGCGAGATAGAGCAGAATCCAGCCACCAACCGGTCGGACCCGGATGAGTTAGTAAGCAATTTTGTGGAACTGACCGACGACCTGTCCTACGCCCGCACCTTCTACCCCGACTCGAACGTGACGCGCTACCTCAACGGACTGGCCGGACAGATGCACCGGGGCCTGATGCAGAACCGGCGCGACGACCGCAGCCGGTTCGTTACGTTCTGGCAAATTGAACTGCCTCTCTTGTTCCGGCAATCGCATCGACTTCTGGCCCTGTCGGCGGGTATTTTTCTGGCGGCCTGTGTACTTGGGTGGCTGTCGGCAGCGCACGATAGCACGTTCGTCCGGCTGATTCTGGGCGATAGTTACGTGAATATGACCCTCGAAAACATAAAAAAAGGCGACCCGCTCGGTGTGTATAACAGCCATGACCAGGCAACGATGTTTGTTCAGATCACCATGAATAATATTTATGTGGCCTTCCGAACGTTTATTTTTGGTTTGTTTGCCTCGTTCGGTACGATGGCCATGCTGTTTTATAACGGTGTCATGCTGGGTTCGTTCCAATATTTTTTCTACGAACGCGGTTTGCTGCTCGATTCGGTTCTGAAAATATGGATTCACGGTACGCTCGAAATTTCGGCCATCATTATTGCGGGTTGTGCCGGTCTGACGGTCGGAAACAGCCTGCTGTTTCCCGGAACATACTCGCGGCTGGCGTCATTTAAACGGGGCATCAGGCAGGGACTGAAAATTGCTATCGGACTGGTACCGATTTTCATTGCTGCCGGTTTTCTGGAGAGTTTCATTACGCGACTAACGTTGCCACCCCTTGTGAGTGGAAGCATTATTCTGATTTCAGCCGCATTTATTGGCTGGTATTTTATTCTGTATCCTATTTCACTTAACCGCAAAATTCAGCCATGATTCAACTTTTCGAGCAACGCGACTTCGGCAATAAAATCAACGCCACGTTTCAGTATGTTATCCAGAACATGCGTAGCCTCGGCATGGCCCTGCTCTACATTGTTGGGCCGGTAGCCTTAGTGGCCGGTATTATGACGGGTGTCATGCAATCGAATATGCTCCAGTTAGTGAGCGAATCGACCGATGTCGATAACCGCGATCCAATGGCAGCTTTTCAGATGATGAGCCAGTTTTTATCGCCCACTTTCTGGTTCGCCATTTTGCTCAGCATTCTGGCCAATGTGGCGGTTATTCTGACCACCTACGCCCACATGAAGGTATACGCCCGCACGAACGGCGGCCCCATCAGCGTTGCCGACGTTTGGACCGAGGTACAACCCATGATTGGCCGGGCCATTATTATTTCGCTGCTTAACTCCATCATCATTGGCGTTGCTTTTGTATTTTTCCTGATTCCTGGTATTTACGTTGCCGTTGTCCTGTCGTTATCGTTAGCTGTTACCGCGTTTGAAGGCACCGATTTTGGGGACACCTGGAACCGGTGTTTCAAACTCATCCGCGACAAATGGTGGTCGACCTTCGGGCTGATTTTCGTGATGGGTCTCATCATTGGGATCGTCGGGTTAATTTTTGCCCTGCCCACCACCCTGATTGCTTTTTTTAGCGGTGCGAAGATGCTCCCCGATGTATCAGTGATGTGGCTTATTGTGGGCAATGTTATCAACCTCGTTGGCAGAACCTTACTAAACGCTGTGCTGTATACAGCTATCGGTTTTCAATACACAAACCTCGTTGAGCGGCAGGAAGGACGCGGCCTGATTTCGGCTATCGATTCAATCGGCACAGCCCCAACCCAACCCCACCCAACAGATGAAGGCAGTTTTTGAAACATTGAGGCTATTGATAAGAACGTTCGTTAACCAGGCCACACAGCGATTGCTTTATCGCTATGTGGCCTGGTGCATCTGCCTGGTACCATTTTTTGCCATACCTAATGCGTACAGTCAGTCAAACAAGGCTATTACGCCCGACGACCGCACCCCGGTGCGGGTACGCTACCCCGAACCCGACCACCTGCACAACCTTCAAACCGACCACGACTATCAATATGGCAACGACGCGCCCCCACCCGACAATCCGGTGGGCCGTTTTTTCAGGTGGCTGCTGGGCAAAATCTCAGCGTTTTTAAGCAGTGAAGCTTATCAAACTATCTGGCAATACGTTATTCTGGGCGCTATTGCGTGCTTGGTTATCTATCTGCTAATGAAGGCCGAAGTACTGGGTTTCCTATTCCCCAGGAAAGCCGAATCGAGTAGCCTGGACTACGAAAATATAAGCGAAAACATTCACGAAATTGATTTTGATGCAGCCACTGAAGAAGCCGTCGGCCAGCGTAATTTCCGGCTGGCGGTGCGGCTGCTTTACCTGAAAACCCTCAAACGCCTGTCAGATGCGGGCCAGATTGATTACAAACCCGACAAAACCAATCGGCAGTATGTATCTGAACTGGCCAACTCACCCCAGCAAGCTGATTTCGAGGCCCTAACCCGGCAATTTGAGTTTGTGTGGTACGGCGACTTTCCGGTCGATGACGTTCAGTTTAGCACCATTCAGCATCAATTTAAACAGTTTGGTGCAGCAACTCAATCAAAAATCCCGGCGGGCAACCGCCTGAACTAACTTTGCTGAAACCCAATAAATATCTCCTGATTTTGCTGGCTACGGTTACGGCCTATGTGCTGTTTGAGTACTACCGTCCGAAGCCAATTGACTGGTCGACAACGTATAAAAACAACGACAAAATTCCGTTTGGCACGGAGGCCCTGTTTGAGTTATTGCCCGATGTGCTGCCCACGTCAGCCATAAAAACAGTGCGCCTGCCTATTTATAATTTTCTGACGGAAGAGAAAATAACTATGCCTGGTAACTATGTCTTCGTCTGTCAGGAATTTGAGGCCGATGGCACTGACCTGAAGCAACTGCTGCCCTATGTCCGGCGCGGAAACAATGTCTTTATTTCAGCGTATGACTTTCCCGATTCACTCGGTTTGATTCTGGGGTTCAGGGCCGATGTAAAAGGCCCAACTCAGGCCGATACCACCCTGCGACAGAATTTCGTAAACCCGTCAGTACACAATCCGGTTGGGTATAATTTTCACCATGACGATGGGCGTAACCATCTGATTATAAAAAATAAAAGAACTATTACTGTGCTGGGGCGCAATGCCCGGAAAGAGCCGGTTTTCATTCGGGTTCGCTATGGTAAGGGTCAGTTTTTGATTCATAATCTGCCACTCGCGTTCACGAATTACTACGTACTCGACCCGAAAACATCGGACTATAGCTTCAAGGCTCTTTCGTATTTACCTGCTCTGCCAACCTACTGGGACGAATACCAGAAACAAGGCCGGTTCGATGAAGAACAGCAATCTATTTTCCGGTATATTCGCTCACAACCGGCCCTTAACTGGGCCTATTATTTAGTTGCCTTTGGGTTGATTTTCTACGCCATTTTTGCGGGGAAACGAACTCAGCGCGTTATTCCCGTAGTTGAACGGCTAAAAAACACATCGCTGGATTTTGTGAAGACCGTTGGGCGGATGTACTTTCAGCAGGGCAATCACGACAACCTGGCCCGCAAGAAAATTCTGTATTTTCTGGCCGACATCCGCGAACGCTATGGCCTGAACACAACAGTTTTAGATAAAGAGTTTACGGAAACGCTGGCCCGAAAAAGTGGCGCATCAATGGCTGAAACATCGGAGTTAGTACAGCTTCTGCGCGACGCTCAAAAACGAACCTTCTTATCCGAATTTGATTTGTTAGCCCTTAATAAAGCGATGGAAAATTTTAAACTGGCTATGGTATGATCAAGGAAATAGCCATACAAAATTTCAAGTCGATAAAGGAATTGAAACTTGATTTAAAGCCAATCAATGTCTTGATTGGCCCAAATGGAGCTGGTAAAAGTAACTTCGTAAGTTTCTTTAGCTTTGTATATGCCATTTATGACAAACAGTTAACGACTTATACAAGTGACAAAGGCGGAGCAGACCGAGTTCTGCATTTAGGTCGCCGGGTTAGCCAGCAATTGGGAGGAAGATTAAATTTTTCAGATATCAATAGATATGCTTTTTGGTTGTCGCCAAATGAGCAGAACAGTTTTTTCTTTTCCGACGAGTACGATGAATATAATCTATCAAAAGGAGACGTAGGCTATTCTGGTTGGTCAATGGATTCTTACGGGAGAGGTCATATTGAATCTAAACTTCATGATTTGACATCGCCCAGAGTTAACTATGTAAAAAAATACCTGGAATCTTTTCGAGTATATCATTTTCATAACACGTCTAAAAGTGCTCCTCTAAAGCAAACCGCCAGAGTTGACGACAATCGTTTCCTGCGGTCAGATGGGTCTAACATAGCAGCTTTTTTATATAAACTTCAGCAAGAAAATGCACTGGTTTACAATCGTATTGAAGCTGTTATAAAGTTAATTGCCCCTTATTTTGAGCGATTTGATTTACAACCTAATGGGAATTTTATTCGGCTCAACTGGCGACAAAAAAATACAGATATATATCTTGACGCATCGGACTTGTCTGATGGCACCATTCGGTTTATCGCTTTATGTACACTTCTACTTCAACCTCAATTACCCGAAACTATTCTTATTGATGAGCCGGAATTAGGCCTGCATCCTTACGCCATTACAATTTTAGCAGAACTAATTCAAGGAGTTGCCCACCAAAAAAAACAATTGATAATGTCTACTCAGTCGGTTAATCTAATTGATAAATTTAGCCCGGATGACATTATTGTAGTCGATAATGTAGCCAATGAGTCAAGATTCAGACGTTTAGATGAGCAATCTTTGGAAGCCTGGCTTGAAGAGTATTCTATTGGTGAATTATGGAATAAGAACGTTCTGGGAGGGAATCCATGAGAAGAGTCATCATTGTTGTTGAAGGGCAAACGTAACAGGAATTTGTTAAAGGTTGTATAGCTCCTCATTTATTTAATACATATGGAGTTAACTCTGTTGCAGCACGTTTGATTGGTAAACCTGGCCATAAAGGTGGTGATGTTCGTTATAGCCGCCTGAAGAAGGATTTAGACATACTGCTACGATAACCAGATGTAGTTGTATCGACGTTCGTAGATTTTTTCAAATTGGCAAATGATTTTCCTAACATTAACAATTGTCAGAAACATGGCAATTCAGAGCAGAAAATCACCTGTTTAGAACAAGGGTTAGCGGCTGACGTAAATGCCCCATTGTTTATTCCCTATATCCAGAAGTATGAGTTTGAAGCCCTTCTTTTCTCATCGGATACCGGATTTTTAAAATATCTTAATGAAGAAAGCTGCCAGGAATTAGAAGAAGTCAGTCGGCAGTTTGTTAATCCTGAAGATATTAACAGCACCGAGCTTCCCTCATATAGATTGATTGATATTATAAAGCGTTATGAATGTTTTCAGTACAACAAGGTAATTTTTGGGAACATCTTCGCTTTAGAAATTGGCATGGAAGCAATGCTGACGCGTTGCCAACGATTTGCAAGTTGGATTGACCAAATAGGTAAGACAGCTTCCCATAATTCATAATCCCGCTTTTTCGGCCACTAATATGACCTTTCCTACTTCCCGAATAGACCTCACTCCCCTCACAACTGCCGTCAATGCTATCCGAGCCGAAGTAGGTAAAGTGATTGTTGGTCAACAGCAAACAGTTGATTTGTTGCTGACTGCCCTGCTTGCCGATGGACACGTTCTGATTGAAGGCGTACCGGGCGTTGCCAAAACGTTGACCGCCAAACTATTAGCTAAAACCATGTCGGTCGGTTTTAGCCGGATTCAGTTCACCCCCGATTTGATGCCCTCCGATGTGCTGGGCACATCCGTTTTCCAGCCCAAAGCGGGCGATTTTGCCTTCAGGCAGGGGCCTATCTTCTCGAACCTCGTTTTGATTGACGAAATCAACCGGGCACCCGCCAAAACACAGGCTGCGCTGTTTGAAGTGATGGAAGAACGGCAGGTTACGAATGATGGCACGACGTACCACCTCCATGAGCCGTTTATGGTGCTGGCCACGCAAAACCCGATTGAACAGGAAGGAACTTACCGGCTTCCCGAAGCTCAGTTAGACCGCTTTCTGTTTAAAGTTGTTGTTGGCTATCCGGCGATGAGCGAAGAAGTAGATATTCTGCGGGGACACCACCAACGCCGGAGCCTTTCCGATGCACTCGATGCGGTTAACGCCGTGCTTACCGCCGATCAACTGGCAGCCCTGCGCGGGCAGGTACATCAGGTGCATGTGGAAGACAAACTGTTCGATTACATCGCGCAGATTGTGCAGGCAACCCGTGCCAACAAATCGCTGTATCTCGGTGCGTCGCCCCGTGCCTCGGTGGCGTTGCTGAACAGCGCCAAAGCCCTTGCTACACTCCGGGGGCGGGATTTTATCACCCCCGAAGATGTGCAGGAGTTAGCCGCGCCCGTGCTGCGCCACCGTGTACTGCTCACCCCCGAACGCGAAATGGAAGGCGGCACCGCCGATGACGTTGTAGCGCAGTTGGTGCAGAAAATTGAGGTGCCGAGGTGAGGGGATGAATAATGTAGAATGTCCAATGAATAATACAAAATCCATAACCGCTTATAGATCTCCACGTCAATCTCCTTCAGGAAAACTGTGGCGCTTCTGCCTTCATTGTACATTATTCATTGTACATTATTCATTCCTCCACGCTCAAACACCCACGCGGGAGCAGTTGACAGGCACCTGGATCGGCGTGCATTCGGAGTGGGATACTGATTTTTTCTGTCCCTTACCGACCTATCTCCAGTTAGATGCCGACAGCACCTATCACCTCGGTATGGTCGATGGGTCGGCCACGAAGCTAACATCGACTTGGGCCGTTCGTGACGAGCGTGTTCGGCTGGATACCATTCATTACGCTTCCCGGCTGGTCGGCGTTCAGGGCGATTTGCTCCGCATTGGCACGAATTATCCGATGGTTTTTCGGCGGTTCAGTACTATAACCATCGATTCGGTTAGCGCGTACCGGCAACTCAGCGGGCGTGTCTGGCAGTCGGACAGCGTGACAATTTCGCTCTACGCAAACGGTCAGGCAAGCTGGGAAAATCGGGCGACTACACGGAGAACTGCTCATTTCTGGCAATTGGCACGGTTTGGCACGTCAGTTTTTCTGGTTATTCGAGGCAATCAGTACAACCGCGACAGTGGCTATAAACCACTTTGGCAATTGAGCAGCCTGTCGGCCAAACAGGTACAGGCTATTGGCTGGACTGGCCATTCAGTAGCTACGGAAACGTTTCGGTTGGTGAGAAATCTATCGCCAGGCGATTCATGCCGCCCCAACGGTTTCCAGACCTGCGACAATTGCTTTAGAAAAATGTGGTACAAATCCTCACTGAGTAGTTTAGACAAACGTTATACCCTGAACCAGCTATTTGCTAAACACTACCAACCGGTAAATCAGACGGGGCAATCGGGCCTGATTCGAATTGACTTTGTCGTTAATTGCGAGGGCCAAAGCGATTTATTCGAGATGAGTGGGTTCGGGGATGATTATTGCCCGACGGTATTTGCCAGCGCGATCACCAACCAATTGCTAACTATTTGCCGTCTGTATGTGGCTACTGACCCGTCTCTGCGTGAACCCGATGACCCTGGTACCCGTCGGCAGGATACAGCGGTTTCTCTAACGTTTCGGCTAAAAGACGGCCGTTTGGTCGATATTTTACCATGAAACAACTGTGGTTTTTCTACTTTTCTCTGCCCATTTCGGTGGCCGCGCAGGATGGCGAGCGGTTTCTCAAATCCTGTGCAAGAACAATGGCTGCAAACCGGTCGTCTCAAACGATGTTTTTTTTCCCGGAAACGCGGGAGAAGATTCGATTAGATACGTTATCGGCTTCGGCAGATAATTATCGCTACCGGGCCTTTAATTACGTCTGGCAACATAACTACGAAAAGGCTTCGCTTTGGTTAGAAAAAACGGCGGCTCTGTATCCCAAAGAACATGGTATCGTTGGCGAATTCTATCTATCCCAGTTGCGGGATTATTCGCGTGCCCTCGTCCACTTCGACGCTCATGACGCCCTAACGCCCGCCTTCGATGACATCGTCGGGTATAATCCCGTGAGTTATATGCGCGGTCTGGCGTATCGGGGTCTTGGCGACCATAAAAAAGCCCTTGAGTTATTTTGCGCTGGCATCGACTCACTGGCCCTCAAACACGGAGCCGAGTGGGTCAACTACAAACATTTCGTTAGCCGGGCGGTGAGTTACATCGCCACACAACAGCCCGAAAAAGCCCTGGCCGACTTAGATAAAGCCCTAAAAAACTTTCCCCGATCAGCAATTGCCCAATACCACCGGGGTCGCGCATTGCTCCAACTCAACCGAACCGCCGAGGCTCGAACCGCGTTTCAGGATGCGTCATTTTTCATTAAAGCTCTGCGCGCCGAACGCACAGGCGATTATGAAGAAGATGGCTTCAACCCAGTGTATGAACCAGAGATAGACGATGCCCTTGCCAACCTGAAACCATCGAGCCATTGAAATTCTTACGTTCGCTCTTTATTGCCACGCGCTTGTGGTTCAGTCTGATAGCGCTTGTGCTGTTATTCGTGGTAGCCTACGCTTTTCCGATTTTGTTTCCGTTGGTGAAAGTGGCGTTCGCCGTTTTTATGGTGCTAACTGGGGTGGATAGCTGGCTTTTATTTCGTGCTCCGAACGGGATTTTCGCCCGGCGAGACGTACCCGACCGCCTGTCGAACGGCGATGAGAATCCGTTATTGATTTACCTCGAAAACCGGTATCCGTTTCGGATCGATGTGGAGGTGATTGACGAAATTCCGTTTCAGTTTCAACGACGCGACGTGCTGTTTCGCGCCCAGCTCAAGCCCCGCGAAACGCAAACCATTCGGTACCAGCTTCGGCCTACCCGCCGGGGTGAGTATAGTTTTGGGGCAATCAATGTCTTTGCCTTATCATCGTTGGGATTAGTAAAACGACGTTATCAGTTTGAGCAGGGCAAACTGGTGGCCGTTTATCCATCGTTTTTACAAATGCGGCAATTTGAACTTTTAGCGGCTACCAACCGCCTGAACGAAATGGGGGTGAAACGCATCCGACGTATTGGGCACAGCATGGAATTTGAGCAGGTGCGACCCTACACCGCCGGCGACGATGTCCGCACGATTAACTGGAAAGCCACATCCCGGCGTAGCGACCCGAGGGGAACAACCTTGATGATTAATGCCTACCAGGACGAACGCTCACAACCGGTTTACTGCCTGATTGACAAAGGACGTGTGATGCAATCTCCATTTGACGGACTAACGCTGCTCGACTATGCCATAAACGCCAGTTTGGTGTTGAGCAATATTGCCCTGCTTAAACAAGACCGCGCCGGTATTCTGACCTTCTCCGACCATATTGGTCAACTGCTCCCCGCTGACCGCCGGACGGGGCAGATGCTCAAAATTCTGGAGTTGCTGTATCGGCAGAAAACACGCTTCCTCGAAACGGATTATGAGAGTTTGTACGCCAGCGTCAGGACGCATATTCGCCAGCGGAGTTTGCTATTACTCTTTACTAACTTCGAGACAGTTAGCGCTATGCACCGCCAGTTGCCGTATTTGCGCCGGTTAGCAAACGACCATTTACTTTTAGTAATTTTTTTCGAAAACACTGAACTCCACAGCCTTCTTAACCAACCTGCCGCTGATACGGAGCAGATTTACCTGAAAACCATTGGCGAAAAATTTGCTTTCGAGAAGAAACAGATTGTGAAAGAGTTAGGCCAATTCGGCATCCAGACCATTCTGACCGCCCCGCAGAATCTGACCGCCAATACGGTGAATAAATACTTAGAGTTGAAAGCGCGGGGAATGATATGAATGGAAATGTGGTGGCAGGTTTGAGAACCTGCCACCACATTTCGTTAGTTATCGCCCAGGCCACCCTTCACCGATTCATAACCGGACTTAAGCCGCCCCATTTCGTTGGCCAGAAAGGTTTGCAACTGGCGATTAAATTCTTCCTTTTCAACATCGGGCAGAGCCGCGTACAGACCTTTCAATTCCTGATTGATAGCGGCTCGCTCGGCATCAGTAGCTGCGTTGATGGAGCGATAGTGGTATTTTCGAAAATCGTATTGTGCCATTCGTCAACTACTCTTCTTCGGGCAGGTTAGCAAAAACTTCGTTGAGGGGGATCTCGAAACCGTCGATATTAATTGGTTGCTCGGGTAATGTATAGACGGTTTCTGTCCAGACATTGATTTGTTCAGTACGCCGGACAACGATAACTTCCCGGTCAAATGGATCAACGAATACGATTTCCTGTACAGATTCCATCTGCTCATATTTGCGTCGTTTAGCACCCAAATCGTAATTGAGGGTTGATTCGGAAAGTACTTCGACAACGATATAGGGATTAGTAATAATTGACCGGGATTTGCCCTGAAAGACGGGTTTACCTTTTATAACCAACACGTCGCCATTGTAATGCCCCTTTCGTCCGTCTTTTCGAATTCCAGCGTTACTGCCAGCTACGTAAATCGGCTTGCCCAGATAAAAACCCGTAAGTAAATAGCCCAACCGAATTACTAAAAGTTCGTGAATTAATCTAGCTAATCCCATTATAATAATCTCTCCATTATGATACTCGACGCGGTAGTCGGTTTCGGAGAGAAAGCCCTCAAACTCTGCCCACGACGCGGGAATACTGACTAATTCTCCTTCTTCAAGCGTCTTTATCTGCTCATCACTCAGCCGTACTTTCTCCAGGACCTGCATACGCCTACTTGTTTTTAGTAAAGATACGATAACCCCTTACAAAGCAAAAGGCCCTTCCTATGCGAAAGAGCCTTGCTTATGATTGTACGCTTGCTTACGATTCCATTAACGCCTGATGCTCCTTTAACCGTTGCTTCTCGATCCGGCCTGATACAATGATGCTTACCTCGTACAGCAGAGCCAGCGGCAAAGCCACCAATACCTGGCTGTAAATATCGGGTGAGGGTGTAATGATACCGGCCACGACCAGAATCACAATCCAGGCATGTTTGCGGTATTCGCGCATAAACTTAGGTGTAAGTACACCCACTTTCGAGAGTACATAGGCAACCATCGGCATCTGAAATATCAGGGCGCACCCTAATGAGAGGGTTACGAGTATACCGATATAGGACGTAATATCGAATTGATTTTTAATATCCGGTGTGATCTGATAATTAGCTAAAAAATTGATAGCCAGGGGAGATACAATAAAATAGCCAAAGAGCAGGCCCAGCAGAAACAGCATCGAGACGAAGAAAACAGCCCCACGTGCCGCCTGCTTTTCAACATTGCGAAGCCCCGGCTTAATGAACCGCCACACCTCCCAAAAGGCGTAGGGGAAGGCAAAGCATAAACCAATAATCAACGAGGAGGTAAGAGCCATCGTGAACTGATCCGATACGCCAAGTGCCTGTAGTTCGAAGTTGAGTTTTTTCACGCACAAATCTGCATAACCCGTCATATCCGACAGTTTACACATCATCCGGTACGTCCAGAAATTAGGGCTTTTAGGACCCATAATCACTGTCTGAAAAATTTCTTCTATGTAGACAAAGGCAATAATGGCAAACACAAAAATGGACCCAACGGCCCGGATGATGTGCCAGCGAAGTTCTTCGAGATGGTCCAGAAAGGACATCTCTTTGCCTTCAGTATCAATTTCTTCGTCGGTCAGTTGGTCGAGAGGCATTGTTCAAAGAGTGAAAGAGTGAAAGAGCGGCTGAATGATTCGCGACTTGTTTTTCGCTCTTTCACTCTTTCGCTCTTTAATCCTGTTAACTTTTATAGAGCGGAAATGCGTTCATCCACTCGTTGATTTCTTCTTTAACGGTCGAAATAACCGCTTCGTTGTCGTGGTTCATCAGCACCTTGTCGATATATACGACGATTTGCTCCATGTCCGATTGGTTCAGCCCGCGCGTGGTCATGGCTGCCGTGCCAACGCGCATACCCGACGTAACCATTGGCGACTTGTCGTCAAAGGGAACCATGTTTTTGTTGATGGTGATGTCGGCCTTAATAAGTGTATTCTCAGCTAATTTACCCGTCAGCCGGGAGGCCGTACCCCCCTTCGAGCGCAAATCAATCAGCATCAGGTGGTTATCTGTTCCGCCCGAAATAATCTGGTAGCCCCGGTTCAGGAAGGCGGTGGCCATTGCCTGCGCGTTGGCTTTCACCTGAACGGCATAATCATAGAAATCCTCGGTTAAGGCTTCGCCGAAACCAACCGCTTTAGCCGCGATGATGTGTTCCAGCGGCCCACCCTGCGTACCCGGAAACACGCCCGAATCCAGCAGGGACGACATCAGCCGCGTCTCCCCTTTTTGAGTTTTGATGCCAAACGGATTTTCAAAGTCATTCCGCATTAGAATAATACCGCCCCGCGAACCGCGCAGGGTTTTGTGAGTAGTAGTGGTCACAATGTGCGCGTGAGCCAGCGGGTCATTGAGTAAGCCTTTGGCAATCAGCCCCGCCGGGTGCGACACATCGGCTAACAGAAGCGCTCCTACTTCGTCGGCAATGGCGCGAAGCCGGGCATAATCCCAGTCGCGGCTATAGGCCGAAGCACCACAAATAAGCATTTTGGGCCGCTCGCGTTTGGCCGTTTCTTCAACAGTATCGTAGTTGATAACGCCCGTTTCCCGCTCCACCCCGTAAAATGTTGGACGAAAATATTTACCCGAAATATTCACCGGCGACCCGTGCGTGAGGTGCCCGCCGTGCGAGAGATCGAAGCCCAGAATGGTATCGCCCGGATGCAGACACGCCAGAAACACCGCCGTATTGGCCTGCGCTCCCGAATGTGGCTGTACGTTTACCCAGGTAGCGCCGAAAAGTTCTTTGGCGCGGTCGATGGCAATCTGCTCAATCTGGTCAACCACTTCGCAACCGCCATAATAGCGTTTGCCGGGCAAGCCCTCCGCATATTTATTGGTCAGCACACTCCCGGCCGCTTCCATCACGGCAGGCGACACAAAGTTTTCGGAAGCAATCAACTCAATGCCCGACTCCTGCCGGTGTTGTTCTTTGGCAATCAGGTCGAACACCTGCGTATCGCGGGTGGTAGAGGTGACGGTCGTCATCAGTCTGAACAGTTTATGTACTTGATTATCTGGTTGATTGGTAAACTTTCAATCAGCCAACGGGTAGCCAGTCAACCAGTTTAACACCACAAATGTACGGCGGAAAATGGTAGCATGGGGAAGATTTTCCGGGTAAAAAAGACGAACGCACTTAGGTCTGATACCTATGCAATACGGGTCCCATTATTTTCCTTTTGCCACCAGTTGGTATTGAAACGGTGTCAGGCCGGTGCTGAGTTTAAACTGCCGGTGAAAATGTGAGCTATTCGTAAACCCGCACTCGAGGCCCACTTGTCCAATGCTTAAATCAAGCGTAGCCAGCAGTTTACGGGCATGGCTAATCCGCAGTTCATTCAGGTATTCGATAAATGTTTTTCGGGTGCGTTTCTTAAAATACCGACAGAAAGCCGCCGGAACCATCCCGGCTACCGAAGCAATCTGCCCGGTCCGAATATCGTCCCGGAAATTAGTCAGCATATACTCCAACACCCGTTTCATCCGCTCGGTTTCAGCGATGCCTGGGGCTAATTGATACCCATCGCTGGCCAGCATATGCGCGTTCGGATCGGTAGCCAACTGGTTTAAAATTGCCAGAAAGCTCAGTAACTGGGGCAAGTTAGTTTGTTCGGTCAATTGCCTCATCATTGTACCAGCTACCTGACTGACGCCCGAGCTGAATCGTAATCCATATCGGGCACGCTGAAGCAACTGCCGCACAAGAGCCGATTCGGGGATAGCTGCCAGTACCCGTTCATCAAATGAAGCCGGACACTGCACGACTATCGACTCGGCCTGACAATGAGGCTTAGTCTGATAAAACTCATCATCATTCCGCCAGAAGTGCGGCAAATCGGGACCAAGCAACACTAAATCACCTGCCTGAAATGGTTCGACATGGTCGCCCACAAACCGCTGTCCATGACTGCTCACAATGTAGGTTAATTCGTACTCTGGATGATAATGCCAGGGCGCGTCGAAATATGGCAATCGAAACCGCCGAACCAGCAGGGAGCTTTGCTCACTAACCAGAATCTTCTCAAACAGAGCCTTCACTGAAGTAACTTATTTTAACGTGTCAATCGAACAATATTGAACAAATAGGTCAAAATTATACATAAATCGGTAAAACTGCTGCGTATAGCCATCAAAATGACCGGCTACTTTTGCATTGACTTAACTAAGTTTTATTAACCTTTTTTACGCTAACATCAGCTACTCATGGAAGCTACCATTGCTAAGAAAACACGCCTGAACGAATTGAACACACCCTACACCGTTAGCCCGGAGGCCATCTCATTTTACCAACAGCATGGGTATGTTAAACTTAAACAGGTACTAAGCCCCGCCGTTCTGGCCTACTACGGCGACATCATAACCGGCCTGGTTTTTAGGCTCAACACGCTCATTAAACCAATGGACGAGCGCACCACCTATGAACGGGCATTTCTGCAAATTATGAACCTGTGGCGCGAAGACGAGCAGGCGAAAGAATTCGTTTTCTCGGAGCGATTAGCCAAAATTGCAGCAGACCTGATGGGCGTTGAAGGCGTTCGACTTTATCACGACCAGGCGTTGTATAAAGAACCATCGGGCGGCATTACCCCCTGGCATGCCGACCAGTTCTATTGGCCGCTGGCATCGCCACACACCGTAACGGTCTGGATTCCGTTGCAGAAAACGCCGATGGAAATGGGACCCTTAGCCTTTGCCGAAGGCAGTCAGCACGTTGAAATTGGGCGCGACCTGGAAATTAGTGATGACAGCGAAAAAATCCTCGCCGACGAATTACAGAAGCAGAACTTTACTGTTCACGACACGCCCTTCGACCTCGGCGAAGTAAGTTACCATGCAGGCTGGACCTTCCACCGGGCCGGGCCAAACCTTTCGGACCGTCCGCGCAAGGTAATGACCATGATTTATATGGATAAAGACCAGATTGTCATACAGCCGCGCAACCAATATCAGTTTGCCGACCACGCTAAATGGCTTGATAACATTCCTGTCGGCAACAAGCCTCAGAGTGCCCTGAACCCGGTTTTATTTAGCTATTAGTCAGTTTTTAACAGCGAATAGTCGTCAGTTGATAGTGGGTCAAGTTATAAACCCATCATCAACTGACGACTATTAATTTTTTATGGAAATATTTTTGGGGTATTTCTGTTGTCTTACCAAACCATCACTTACCCAAAGCGGTATGAAATCAATTCTTACGCTTGTGGTGTGGCTCTTGCTACCCCTTGCTACGTTTGCCCAGATTCTTAAACCAGTTACCTGGACATATAAGCCAGCCAAGTCGTCAGCCAAAGTTGGTGAGATAGTCGAACTACGGTTTACGGCATCTATTCAGGGAGGTTATCATATTTACTCTTCAGAAGTAAACCCTAAAATTGATGGCCCCCTGCCAACGGTCATTAAGTTCACACCCAACAAAACCTATGAATTGGTTGGGAAGATAAAACCAGTTAGTAAAGTAGAAACCAAATTTGAAGAGGCCTTCGAGGGTGATACCTACGTAATGCATGGTCCGGCACTATTCTCCCAACGCGTTAAAATCCTTAACGACAAGCCAATTATTGAGGGGACCATTGACTATCAGACCTGCACAGACAAGGATGGTCAATGTATACCGGGTAATGATGATTTCGCTATTACAGACTTATTTGTTACTGCTGCAACAACTCAGACAACAGCCGTAGCCTCAACCCCCAAAGCAGTCTCGGTCGTCACGAAACCGGCTTCCGAGACCGCCGTTGCGGCCATTACACCGGCTTCCGCAGCGACGACTACGAAAGCCGCCGAACAACCCAAACCCATCCTCTCAGAAACGGGCAAAAAACCGGACTTATATATAGATGAGTCCGGCACCAAATCAGATGGTTCTTTAGGCGGTTTTTTGCTGGCCGCTTTTCTATCGGGTTTAGTTGCGTTGCTGACGCCCTGTGTATTCCCAATTATTCCGGCAACGGTTAGTTTTTTCACAAATCAACAGGGTGGGCAGTGGAAAGCGTTACTGTATGGGGCGTTCATTATCGGTATTTATGTACTGATTGGCACGGTTGTGTCGCGGTTTAACGGCCCGGCTTTTGCCAATTTTGTCAGCACGCACTGGCTACCGAATATTTTATTTTTTGCTATTTTCTTCATTTTCGGACTTTCATTTCTGGGCCTTTTCGAGATTGTTTTGCCGAATTCGCTCATTAACCAGGCTGACGCCCGGTCGGAGAAGGGCGGTATTGCGGGTATTTTTTTCATGGCTTTCACACTCGTGCTGGTATCCTTTTCCTGCACCGGGCCAATTGTGGGGAGTTTGTTAGTTGCTTCGGCGGGTGGCGAGGTTATCAAGCCGATTCTGGGAATGGCAGCATTTTCGTCGGCCTTTGCTGTGCCATTCACGCTGTTTGCCGCTTTTCCGCAATGGCTCAAAAATCTGCCCCGGTCTGGAGGCTGGCTTAATTCAGTAAAAGTTGTACTTGGTTTTCTGGAAGTGGCCCTCGCGCTCAAATTTCTGAGCGTTGCCGACCAGGTTTACCATTGGCACCTGCTCGACCGCGAAGTGTTCCTGTCGATGTGGATTGTCATTTTCGCCCTGATTGGTTTTTACTTCCTGGGCAAACTTCGCCTGCCGCACGACAGCGAGACCAAGTTTATCAGCGTGCAGAAGCTGCTTTTAGCGATTATAACCTTCTCCTTTGTGGTGTATATGATTCCGGGTTTGTGGGGCGCGCCCCTAAAAGCCTTATCGGGTTATCTGCCACCGGAAACCTCACAGGATTTCAATTTGCATAATCAGGTTACCCTTAGTGGTTCGCCATCGGCAGGAAATCGGTTATCGGATGCCGAAAACGTTAAATATGCTGACCTATTTCATTTCCCGCGTGGTTTGCAGGGATTTTTCGACTACAAACAGGCGTTAGCGTATTCTAAAAAAGTCAATAAACCGGTATTTATTGACTTCACGGGGCATGGCTGCGTGAACTGCCGCGAGATGGAAGCCCGCGTCTGGTCAGACCCGGCTGTGATGTCGCGACTGCAAAACGATTTCGTGCTGGTAGCGCTTTACGTAGACGACAAAACTGAACTCCCCGAAGCCGACTGGTACACCTCGACCTACGACCAGAAAGTCAAGAAGAGCATTGGTGCCCAAAATGCCGATTTACAGATTACGAAATATAATAATAATGCTCAGCCGCATTATTGTTTAGTGAACGGCGAGGGGCAACTGCTCGTAACCCCTAAAAACTACGACCGCGACGTGGCAAATTTCGTAGCATTTCTGGAGTCGGGGAAAGCGAAATTTTAGAGGGAATTAACCATAACCACGAATCCTGCTGATAGTATAACGGTACGCACCAGTGAATATACTTTTTGTTTGTAGCCGAAACCAATGGCGAAGCCCAACTGCCGAAGCCCTTTATAAAAACCATCCGGTTCATCATGTAAAATCCGCAGGCACAGAACCGTCTGCCCGAATTAAACTAACGTCTAAGCTTGTTGAATGGGCGGATTTGGTTTTTGTGATGGAAAAGCGACATAAGCAACGAGTGACCGATAAATTTCCTGACGCAATTAAGCGCAAACAAATTATTGTCCTTGATATTGCTGATGACTACGGCTACATGGATGAAGAACTAATTGACGCTATAAAAGCCTCTGTTTCGCCTTATTTAGATCATACCGACGAACAAAAAATCCCCGCCAGACTCTGACGGGGATTTTTTGTTAGTACTAATTTCTGATTAAACAACCGTCTTTGCCCGAACAGCTTGTGCCTGTACCATTTCCAGATCTGGCACCGATTGGTCGGCAACGGTCACGCGGCCCCGTTCTTTGCGAACAATGCGCGAGAAGAGCGAAATCTCCTGGTCGAACAGGAACCGGAAGAACAACCGAACGAAGGATGTATGGTATTTGAGGGTCTCATAATATTCGGGAGCTGATTTCTTAATTTCCGGTAATTTATTCCAGGGAATCGACGGGAAATCGTGGTGTTCATTATGGAAGCCAACGTTCAGATTCGGCACATTAAGCCGACCGTAATAGCTGTATGTCTCCTGCTCCGGGTCGAGCGTCAGAAAATGCTCCTGAATCCAGCGTGCGCCCAGCGGGTGAAAACCAATCGAGAAAAACAGGCACAACACCATGAATATTAGAGCCTTCCAGCCGAACAGGACGATAATCACTGCATCGAACGCTAACTGTACCACAACATTGGCCACTGTCCACTTGTCAATTACGGCTAATTCGCGCATTCTAAGCAAGCGAATCGTCTGAAAAATAGGAAACAAGAGCAGCCACAGGGCCTTGCCAATGAAGTAATTATTAATGAGCCGGGCTTCATACCAATCGGGCAAATCGGCATCCAGCTCATGAACGCCCTGAAAAGCGTGGTGCTTGATGTGAAAATTTTTGAACGACAATGCCGTTGGCAATCCCGTTGGCAGGTTGGCCAGAATAGCAGCCCACATATTGGCCGACGGTTTACGGAAAATCAGATTATGAGCCGCTTCGTGAATGCACACGAACAGTGTATGCGCGGGAAAGGCCCCAATAAACCAGGCCGCTGCCACCACGATCCACCACGATTGGTCGCGGACGAGCCAGGCCAGCCCCGTCATCAAAATGACACACCCGACAATAACCCAGAACGTCGTTGGGTTTTTCTGGCCGATTAGTTTTTTGATTTCGGGGTGCGATTTCAGGATTTGCCGGGTGCGAATACGGTGGGGTTCAGAAGCGTTCGAACGAACAAAATCAGTTAAGATTGCCATAGATGAGGTGTCGCCGGTACAACGGGGCCGCCCGCGCGGTTCGGTAAAAATGAACAGTAAAATTAACACATTTTTACTAAGCTACCGAAATTCCCGGATTTTAATCATAATCGTTTGATGCCAACAAGAAAGGCGGAGCTAAACAGCCCCGCCTTTACTGATTCAGGTTGATTCAATAAAATAATAAATGGTGGATTGGAAAGAAGTTAATACCCTATTGGGAAAGAATATCCTACTGAGACGGCCACGCCACGATTTCGGACGTTAACGTTTACAACCGGAACCTGTATCTGGCGGGTGAAGCCGTGCGTGTAGCGCCCTTCGATAAAGAACTTCCCGGCACCAGCATCCATCGAGAGGCCAAGCCCGCCCACGGCGCCCACATCCCAACGGCTCAGCATTTCGCCATAGTTCACATCGACGTCAAACGGTTTGGTTGTTACGAGCGCCGAAGCACGGGTGCGAATGCGCCCATCGAGGGCATAACTTACGGCAGGGCCGGCAATCAGGTAGGGCTGAACCGGTCCATCGCTTAAATTAACTTTGGCCAGTAGTGGAATTTCAAGATTTTGAGATTGATAAGCAACCGTAGCACCCAGTGGGAGGCTAAAGCCGCCTATCTTCACGTCAAAGCCTTCTTTTATGGCAACGCCCTTCTGCACATAAGCTATTTCGGGGCGGAATGAGATGCGGTCGCTAATCGGAAAATCCAGGAATATAGCACCGGTTGGGCCAGTTGTCGAGTGAAAATCGGGCGTCAGGCTACCTAAGTAGTCAGGTTTGGAAGCGAAGCCCCAATTGGCGCCACCCCGAATACCGACCTGAACCTGAGCGAACGAAGTTTGAGTAGCAATTAAGCCTAAAAAGGCAATGACACCGGCAAGCACAATACGTTTCATGGTTTTGAAGGGAAAAATTGAGTTGAAAAAATGTGAACCTGAACTTGATTGTGTAAACCGTCGGCGATAGGCAAATAGGGTTGTTTATTGGCTAATTCGTTTATTAGAGGCAACCATACTGGAAAGGATTAATCAGCTGAGAAAAAATTTGTGGTTTCGACAGGGTAAGACTTATGGAGACTACTATTTTCTAACTTATTTCTTTCGTGGAGAGACCAGTTGTATTTTTTCTTGAAAACATTGCAGCGGTCTTGTAACTTTACCAGTTGCCTGTATTCCTTAACCTGCCAATGAAGTATATTAAGCCAACCAAGTATAGTTACCTGCCTACGTTTCTGATGCCAGTGGATATACTCGGCCTGTTTGAGTGCGACCCCTTTGGTAACTCTTTATTGATCAGGCGCTTTATCATTGGTCTGGTAGGCTGGCTGACCTATGCCCGCTATACGGTTGTGAACCGGATTCAGATCGAGGGGACCGAAAATTTAGAGAATCTGCCCATCAACAACGTCTTGTTCCTGTCGAATCACCAGACCTACTTTGCCGACGTTATTGCGTTTTTTCATATATTCTGTGCCGTAAAGTGGGGATTTCAGAATACGCTGTTACCACCCATGTATTTATTGGGACCCCGCGCCCGGCAATACTACGTGGCCGCGTCAGAAACCATGAAAAAAGGCATTGTACCGCGCGTTTTTGCTGCGGGTGGCGCCCTCACCATTGAACGGTCGTGGCGAGCTGAAGGGCGAGAAGTGCAGCGGTCAGTCGATAATACCGCAAACGAAAAAATTGCCAAAGCGCTGGCCCATGGTTGGGTAGTTAGCTTTCCGCAGGGCACCACGACGCCCTATGCACCTATTCGGAAAGGAACGGGTCACCTTATCAAAACCAATGAACCCATTGTAATACCAGTGGTTATCAATGGCTTCCGGCGGGCCTTCGACAAGAAAGGACTGCGTTTCAAAAAGCGAAACACCCTCCTGACTGTCCAATTTAAAGCGCCACTTGAGTATAGCCCTGACGATACAGTCGACGATATTGTTGCCAGAGTCCGCCACGCCATCGAGCAAGACGCCCCGGAGTGGATGAAAGAGGAGTTATAACCCTACCACTTTATGATTAATTTAAAGGAGCCAGCGCAGAAAAATATAGAGAGTAAAGGATAATAACACCGAAACGGGAAGCGTCAGCACCCAGGCAAGGGCAATGTTCCGAACCGTGCCAGCCTGTAGATTTTTAATGCCTTTATTGGCCACCATACTGCCCGCAATTCCCGACGAAAGTACATGCGTTGTGCTAACCGGCAGTTTCAGCCACGAAGCCAGACCGATCATACCGGCTGCTACTAACTCCGCCGAAGCACCCTGTGCATAGGTTAGGTGTTGCTTACCGATTTTCTCGCCAACAGTTACTACAATCCTACGCCAGCCAATCATTGTGCCAAGCCCCAGCGAGACGGCAATCATCAGGATAACCCACAAAGGCGCGTAGTCGGTAAACCGACGCAGGCCGCTCTCTTCGCTTAGGCTCTTTTTTAGTACAGCCAATTGATTAGGGCTGAGGTTTGCACCTTCATCATCGGCAATTTTATTCATGTTGCTGTTAATCAGCAGCAGATCACGACGAACATCGAGACGTTTTGCCTGCGGGATTTTCGCGTCGGCGAGTGGCGTGTTGACTAACGCTTTTAATTCAACCAGTTCAGTACGGGTGCGGGCAAGTCGTTGGCGGTTAACAGATGAAAGCTGGTTCGAGTCCAACACAGCAATCGTTTGTTCGATACCAGTAATATTCGGCTGTAGCAAACGCGGGTCGAGGTTGGGCTTAACGGCAAAGTGATAGGGCACAATACCGATCAGGATGAGCATAATCAACCCTACACCTTTCTGCCCGTCGTTGCTTCCATGAAAAAAGCTGACCAATGAACAGGTAACAATTAGAATGGCCCGAATCCAGGCTGGTGGCGGTGCATTTTTCTTGGGTTCCTTAAATAACTGGTCTTTGGTTTCCTGTGGTACCAACCGCCGAATCAGAAACATCAGCAAAATAACCAAGCTAAAGCCAAGTAAAGGCGACAATAGCAAGGCTTCGCCCGTTTCGATGGCTTTCTCCCAGTTCACGGCCGACCCGGTTTTATTATCGGGCATTGTCGCAAAAGCAAGTCCCACACCCAAAATTGAGCCAATCAATGTATGCGAACTCGAACTGGGTAAGCCAAAATACCAGGTGCCGAGGTTCCAGATAATGGCACTGAGCAGCAATGCCATCACCATCGCTACGCTGTGATATACGTTTTGATCGACCAGCAGCTCAACCGGCAGCAGGTTGACAATACCCATTGCTACGCCAATACCGCCCAGCAGAACACCAGTGAAATTGCAAATCCCCGACCACACAACGGCGACCGTCGGTTTCAGCGAATTGGTGTAAATAACGGTAGCAACGGCGTTGGCGGTATCGTGGAAACCATTGACAAATTCAAAGGCGCAGGCAGCGAAGAGGCTGATAAAGAGGAGGATAAAAACATCCGTTTCTAATCCAAACATGGGTGGGTGGGCTTCTGTGAACAGGCAAACGGTTGGTCCGTAAGCCAATGACTGCCACAAAAGTACGTCAAACCCGGCAGAGCCGTATTATCAAATTGTTAAGGCCTGTACCGCAGCTCTCCAGCCGCGTTATTTCTTCCCCGCCAATTGCCCACAGGCCGCGTCAATATCTTTTCCCCGGCTCCGGCGAACGTTAACAGTTACGCCTTTGCTATCCAAAAACCCGGCGAATTTATCCAGCGTTTGGGCATCGGTATTTTTAAAATTAGCCTCGGCAATGGGGTTATATTCAATGATATTAATCTTCGCCGGAACGCGCCTGGTAAATTTCCAAAGTTGCTCGGCGTCCTGCAAGGTGTCGTTGAAATTGTAGAATAGAATGTATTCGAACGTAATGCGTGTTCCTGTCTTTTTATAGAAATAACCCAACGCATCACCCAATGCCTGAAGCGTATTGCTTTCGTTGATGGGCATTATCTGGTCGCGCTTTTGGTCGTTGGCCGCGTGAAGCGACAGGGCAAGGTTAAACTTCACGCTATCGTCGCCGAGTTGCCGAATCATCTTGGCAATACCCGCCGTTGATACGGTAATCCGTTTGGGCGACATGCCTAAGCCATCGGGCGACGTGATGCGGTCAACCGATTCCAGGACGTTTCTGTAGTTCAGCAACGGCTCACCCATGCCCATGTACACAATGTTGGAAAGCGGTACGTCGTAGTTATCTTTTGCCTGCCGGTCAATAGCCACCACCTGGTCGTAGATTTCGGCGGCATCGAGATTGCGTTTACGGTCCATGTAGCCTGTCGCACAGAACTTACACGTCAGCGAGCACCCCACCTGGCTCGACACAC
The DNA here is from genome assembly GCF_054781775.1 of Spirosoma areae. Taxonomy (NCBI): domain Bacteria; kingdom Pseudomonadati; phylum Bacteroidota; class Cytophagia; order Cytophagales; family Cytophagaceae; genus Spirosoma; species Spirosoma areae. Next base: position 177,258 of record NZ_BAAGTT010000043.1, read on the forward strand.
AGGCCGTCATGCGCGGGGCGGCATTCCGGTCTGCGTCATCGCTGCGTAATGCCGGAATCAGCACCCCCTCCACCAGATTGCCATCGAACAGCCGAAATGATGATTTAATGGTGCCATCGCTGCTGCGCTGCTCCTGATCAATGGTCAGGGGGCGGATCTCGAAATGTGCCTTTAGCAATTCCCGCGTCGACAACGATAGATTCGTCATTTGCTCGAATGACAACGCGGATTTTTTCCACAGCCATTCGTGAATCTGTTTGGCCCGAAAACCTTGCTCGCCGTGCTGCGTAAGCCAGTCTTTTAATTGTGTGGCCGTTGTTTTGCGAATGTCCTGCATGGTCAATGATAGAATAACTGAATGATAGAATGAGTGAATAAGTTCTGCGTCAGCTATTCACTCATTCTATCATTCAGTTATTTACTAATTAATTTTCTGCCCGCCATTTCTTCCCTGCGTCCAGACCTTTGGGTACCCAAACGGCAGCTTTGTTCATCACGATGGGCGCGATGGGCCGGATGTAGGGATACAGAAAGGCGGTCTCCGTTTGGCGGGGAGGCATTTTTACCCCCATAAAACTTAACAACCAAAGGATAACACTAATTCCAAACACCCACGTAAAAAGTCCTACCGTGGCCCCCGCCACACTGTCGAAAGTGCCGAGCACAGAATATTTCAGCGACCGCCGAATGGCCATTCCCATTCGGTTAATCATGATTACCGTCGGGAAAAATATGACCGAAAACCCAAGCCAGGGAAGAATTTTCCGGGCTACTTCACGGCTGATGTAGGGACTAAGCAAGTCGATGCCGAACGCCAGAAACTTAAACCCAACAATCATAGCCACCACAAACGCAATCACCGCAACAATCTCCACAAGGAGACCTTTCCGGTAGCCATTAAAAGCTCCCCACGCAAGGGGAATCAGCATGAGTATGTCGAGGGTATTCAACTTTAAAGAGTGAACGAGTGATTCAGCTATTTCGCTCTTTAAGAAAGTAATTGCTTCACCAGTGCCGAAATAGCCTTGCCGTCGGCTTGTCCGGCGAGTTCTTTAGTGGCTACGCCCATGACTTTGCCTATATCCGACGGAGCCGACGCGCCAATACGGGTCATAATCGCCTGCAATTTTTCTTTCAGTTCATCTTCCGATAATTGCTTGGGCAGGTATTTTTCAATAACGGCAATTTCAGCTTCTTCAACGCCAAGCAAGTCGGCCCGATTTTGTTGGCGGTAGATGTCAGCGGAGTCTTTGCGCTGCTTCACGGCTTTGGTCAGAATCCGGGTTTCGTCTTCAGGTTTGAGGGCGCCAGTTTGGCCCGGCCTGGATTGGCCCTCTTTAGTTTCTTCGAGCAAAATCATAGATTTTATAGCCCGCAATGCCCGAAGTTTATCCTGGTCTTTGGCCAGCATCGCCTGCTTTATATCCGCATCGATTTGTTGTTTGAGAGACATATTTGACATAAATAATGGATAATGTACAATGAATAATGCTAAACTCAGGCAATTCCGAATGAACCATAGTCATTTTGGCAAAGTTACGAAACCAACATTGTTCATTACTCATTGTACATTATTCATTCAATGAACACTCGCCTGTCCGTCAATATTAACAAAATTGCTACGCTCCGTAACGCACGGGGCGGTAACAACCCTAATCTGGTCAGCGTCGCGCTCGACTGCGAACGCTTCGGGGCGCAGGGCATCACCGTTCACCCCCGCCCCGACGAGCGGCACATTCGCTATCAGGATGTGCTGGACTTACACGAAGTTGTCACAACCGAATTCAACATTGAAGGTAATCCCGACGCACGGTTTATTGAGTTAGTCAAACGGGTTCGGCCCGCGCAGGTGACGCTCGTACCCGACGCACCCGACGCCATCACGTCCAATGCAGGCTGGGACACCATTCGCCACGCCGACCACCTGCGGAAATTAATTGAAACCTTTAAAGCCGATGGCATTCGGGTGTCGATTTTCGTTGATGCCGATGAACGAATGGTCGAAGGGGCTAAAGTTGTTGGCACCGACCGAATTGAACTGTATACAGAGCCGTATGCCGCTCATTACGACCAAAATCGCGAAGCTGCCGTTGCACCCTTTGTTCGGGCGGCCAAACTTGCCGGCGAATTAGCATTGGGTTTAAATGCCGGGCATGATTTAAGTTTAGAAAACCTGCGTTATTTCGATGAGCAGGTGACGGGTTTGGAGGAAGTTTCCATCGGTCATGCCCTGATTTGCGACGCGCTGTATTTCGGCTTAGAGAATACAATTCAGATGTATTTGCGCTGTCTGCAACCGGGATTTGTTTGATTAACCTGACTAACTATGATTTTTATACGTAATCAGGTAAATCAGAGTAATCCAATAAATCCCGGTTCAGATGGTTCATCAACTCCTAATCGACCCGTTTTTAGAGAAGGCTCAAACCCAGCCTGTTATCGACGTCCGGTCGCCGGGGGAGTATGCCCACGCCCATATTCCGGGAGCGGTTAGTATTCCCCTGTTCGACAACGACGAGCGGGCGCAGGTCGGAACGAAGTACAAAAACGCCGGGAAAGATGCGGCTGTTTTGCTGGGCCTTACGCTCGTTGGGCCGAAATTAGCGGAGTTCGTTAAGCAGGCAAAGAAACTCAATCCACAAACCAAAGAGGTGCTGGTGCATTGCTGGCGGGGCGGGATGCGGAGCGGCTCATTTGCCTGGCTGTTAGATACCGCCGGACTGACTGCCTCAACGCTTGTCGGCGGCTACAAAGCGTACCGCACTGCCGTACTGTCGGCTTTTGCCGACCCGAGTAAGCTAATTATTCTGGGCGGAAAAACAGGCAGTGGCAAAACTGATATTTTGAAAGAATTAGCCCGACAGGGCGAACAAATTGTTGATTTGGAAGGGCTGGCGAATCATAAAGGGTCGTCGTATGGTGCCATTGGGCAACTGCCACAACCTGCCACAGAACAGTTTGAGAACCTGATTTTCAGCCAATGGCGGCAACTTGATAGAAGCCGGCGAATCTGGCTTGAAGATGAAAGCCGCAATATCGGTTCCTGCTTTGTGCCTATGCCACTCTGGCAACAGATGAGAATTTCGCCGGTTGCCTTTATTGATATACCAAAAGCAAGCCGGATTGAGCGTTTGGTAACGGAATACGCTGGTATTGACCACAGGTTGCTTATTGAAGCAACCGAGCGAATTCGGAAACGGCTGGGCGGAAAGGTGACGAAAGATGCGTTGGACGCATTAACCCGCCATGATTACACGACCGTCGCTGATTTAACGCTTGACTATTACGATAAAGCGTATCTGTATGGCCTTTCGGAGCGTGATTTGAGCCGCGTCCATTCGTTTGACATTATAGGCGATAATCCGATAGAAACGGCGAAATGGCTAATTGAGTGGGCCAATACGTTGTAGTTTACTTCTTCTTCGTTGCCTGCATCCGCCGGATTACCTCCCGCTTCTGAAAGCCTATGTGCCAAACGGCAAAGGGCACTTCCTGCTTTCCAAAACAGGCTTCACAGATTAAATTATCTGCCGGCACTACCGCATTATAAACATATTCCGTATCGCTGATTTTCTGAATATTAGAAATCGGCTGTTGTTTATGCGCTGCACTATACAGATAAGCATCCAGAATTTCGCGCTCCTTCAAATTCAGGGCTTTGCTTTGCACGTCGGTGGTACTCAACAGGCGAATATCCAGAACGTACCGTTCGGCGATAGCTTTTGTGCGGGGCAGGTTTTGCAACTGGCAGAGTTTCGTTCGCTCAGCAGGATCGGTTGTTTTCTGGAGTTGTGTCGTTAGTTCTTTCTGAATCACAGCACTGACTTTTGAGCCGAGGTTATCGACCGTTTGAATCAGGTCAGCATTGCTAATTCGCTTAATTTTTGAATCCGCTATCTCCTGCTTCAAGGCGTCCGTGTACTTCACCCGTTCAGGATTGCAGGAAAAGAAGACCGCAACGAACGTTGAAAGAGCGAAAAAAAAACCTAACGAACGTTGAAAGAACACGAATACAATTGCTGAAACTAAATGTCGATAAAAGCGCATTGTCAGTACGTTGGCCTTTAGTAGGAAGCCGTTCAGTCACGAATATAAAAGATGGCCTGCGATAATCGCAGGCCATCTTTTAGTTATTTGTTGCCGCAGGCGTTCGTATAGTCGTCGAACATCTGTTGGTACACCTCCTTCCGTTCGTAGTCATACGCGCCTTTATCAATCTTTTCGATCATGGCCGGGCAGTCGGCGAAGAACGCACGCAGCGATTTTCGCCGACCAAGGAATACCGGTGGCGAATAGAAATCCTCGGTCGTTGTTTTTTTCAGAACGTAGTCATCCTGCGGAAAAAACTCGTGATACAATGCGAGTTTCTGACCGGCTTTCACCTCTTCGAATAGTGCATATCGTTTGGTGTTGTTCATGTTGTCGTTACTAATAGCACTGGCGGCACGACCGGTTTTACCGACAATGTAGTTATGGCCCTGGCTATCTTTCACCCGTGTCAGTTTTTTCAGGCTGGTCTTTACCGGCTTTTTCTCGCCCTCTATGAAAATACGCACCGAACTATTGTCGGAGCCGATCTGGCCAAGCATCTGTCCCAGACCGCTGCTGGTTTTCTTCGTGCGGTAGTCGATCATCTCCGGGAAATCGCCAATGAATCGAATTTTACCTTTGAAGATTTTGGCATCGTCTTCTTCTGCTTCACCCTCCAGTTCGGCGTACCGGAAAACCGTAGACGCTTTTTTATAGGGGGCTAAATCGGGTTCGGCTGCAATCGGTTCAAGCGTTGCGGCTTTATCCGTCGATGTGCGATAGGCGCCAATACGCTCAACCGATTCCTTCACAAAAGGCGCATGAGCGCGTATGCCCAGAAAACTGCTCTCGTTGTCTTTGATAGTCGCAATGTATTTGGTGGCTTCCTGTTCCTGCCCCAGCAGGAGGTATGTTGCCGCTAAGTTGTAGTTTGCCGCAAACCGAACGTCTTTCTGAAGATCATCGTCTTTCGGGTCGGTATAGTTGACCAGCGTTTTCCAGTAAGTCTGTGCTTCTCCAAACAAGCCGGACCAGTTTTCGCGGTCAACATCAACGAGCGTTGGCAGCACCTGTACCGATTGGTTAAACTCTTCGGCGTTGAACGGCGATTTGGATTTACGCCCTTTCTCGACGCTAAAATACCGCAGGTCGTTCAGGACGGGACCATACAGGTAGAAGGCATCGAACTCGGCAATCAGACTCTGAAAATTAGACGACAAAATTCGGTTCGCAAGCTGGTCGTAGGTCATCTCCGGGTCTACGACATACATATTGAGTTTGGGTGTCGTATATCGTTTGTAAATCACCTGGCCGTTCTTGTCCTTAATCTCCAGATTCGATTCCATGCCGATATAATAGGCTGGCGCACGCTGATAGCTATCCTGAACGTAGTCTTCGTCGTTAACGAGTTCGAACCGGGTCAGGTTGTAGAGCACTTTAAAGTCACCATTGTCGATTTTCTTCAATCCGTCAATGACGAACATCTCCTGGATGGCACTTTTAGAGTAGGGAAGCTTACGGTTTTTCAGACTCGCTTCAAGGCCGGGGCTTACTGTAGAGCTAATGGAATAGGTTTTGTAGGTGGCATAGGACGGATTGACCGGTTGTACCGGACCGCGCAGATTCAGTTTATTTTTGGCTACACTACCCGACACCGCCTGCGCCGTTTGGGAGGTAAGTTCTTTGAGCGCTTTGAATGGGTTTTGCGCGTTTATACCCTGAATGGTAAGGAATGTGGCAACAGCCAGCGAAAGATACTTCATGAAGTTTACAGAATAGACGTTACGAATTAGTTAAAAGGGGCGTTGTGACGGCTGTGTGTTTTGGCTTTGTCGAAACTGACAGTTAGTTGCTTTGCTGCATCCAGCAGATTTTCACCATCACGGGTATCGTAGCCGTTGGCGATTAGACCTTCGGCTTCCTTCATTGCCTTTTCGGGCTCGTCGGTGAGCAAATAAATCTTAGCCAAATTATAAAACGAAGAATAGCGCATTTTCCGGCTCGCTTTGTCGTCGGAGGCATACTTCGTCTTTAGTGAATCGAAATACTCAATGAGCGGTTTGAGGTTAGCTTTCAGCTCATCAATGGGTTCGCTGGCTTTCATACCCGAAAACAGTGTCTTGACGGCGGTAATGGCCTCGGCCTGCGTGGCGCCCTCTTCGCTTTTGGCATCTACTATCCAGAACAGTTCTTTGTTCGTGACGGGTACATAGCCATATAGGTCATTTATTCGGGCATTGAGTGCGTTGACTGACTGGCTCACAAAATCGCGCAGATTACGTCCGTATATGGCCGATTTGTTATTTTCAAACCCCTGCACAGCCGATTTATTATCGGTATATTCCTGAGTTCTGTACGTCAGTTCGTTAGTGAAATTTAGCACAACCGGGCCAGTAGTCTCATCGGTAGCCGATTTATTGATAGTCGCATTCTTCAGGAAACGGTTACCCGTGATGGCTGCTTCTTTCTTTTTCTGTTCTTCGAGTTCCTTAGCTGTTGGCACTTCAGGCGTGCGGGGGCCCAGAATTTTGGCAAAGCCACGGGTGCTATACTTCGCCATTACATAGTAGTATGTTGTTCGGCCGGTTACTTTACCATCGCGGTCTTTAGTCTCTGTAGTTCGGCTTTCAACGGTGGCACCCTGTTCCACAAAGTCTTCAAGAGCCATTTCAACGCCTACTGTGGGCGACTGTTCTACGCGTTTCCAACCATACAAATTAACCTTATCGTACAGGGCAGCAGGCGTCATGTAGTTTGTGATGGCTCCTCCCGTTTTCACATTGACTCCATAAGTACGCTGCTCAAAGGGAACCGGCTCCTGGGGTAATCGCTGATAATTTACGTCGGCAACGAAACGGTCTAAATCCAGTTTTTGTCCGTTTGTACCATAGGACAAACAGCCAATCAAAAGCAAAGACACTACTTGTTTTTTCATACAGGAAATGGTAAATGTTGCTTTGGAAGTAGGCAATGCAATCCTGAAGAAGCCGTCAAAAAGACATGCTTCTATAGATTTAGCTGGAAAGCAATTTTTGGAGGGTTCAAATTGACACACAATTTGAACTGACTATAAAGGAAGAGGAGTTGCTACAGGTAAATACGAATAAAAAACTACGACGTTTTAGCGTTTGGCTGACACCAAAATAATCTTTACGTACAGTAAAATGCCTTTATTAATGAGCAAAAATACTCATTATATATATACAAACAAAATTCAGGTAATTAGTGGTGGAGTATATGACTTATCTATAGATAGCTGTATCGTAGTCGCTATTTTCGTAATTTTGTCTTTTCTTATGCACTACCTCTTCCTGACCTTCCACGGAACGAGGAATCTTAGCATCTCCTTATGCGTAAGTTAGGAAGCATTAAGCTTCCTCCTGTCGCCGGAATGACAAAAAGTAACACTTATATATCATGCTTGACCAGTTAGAAGCCATTCGTGAACGCTTCAATGAAGTAGCTCAACAAATTGTGCAGCCCGAAGCCGTTTCTGACCAGAAACGGTTTATGAAGCTGAGTAAAGAATACAAAGATTTAGAAAAAATTGTTGTTCAGTATCAGGCTTATACGCAGCTACTTGAAGAAATCGAGAATGCCAAACAAATCATCGCTACCGAAAAAGATGAGGATTTTCGGGAGATGGCCAAAGGCGAGTTGGACGAACTGACACCCCGCCGGGATACGCTGGAAGAAGCCCTCAAAGAGATGCTGATGCCGAAAGACCCGAACGACAGCAAAAACGTGATTCTCGAAATTCGGGGCGGCACCGGGGGCGACGAAGCCGCCATTTTCGCGGGCGATATTTTCCGCATGTATCAGCGTTTCTGTGAGAAGATGGGCTGGAAAATGTCACTTGTTGACTTTACGGAAGGTACGTCGGGTGGCTACAAAGAAATTATTACCGAAGTCGAAGGCGAAGACGTGTACGGCAAACTCAAGTTTGAGTCGGGGGTTCACCGGGTGCAGCGCGTACCGGCCACCGAAACCCAGGGCCGGATTCATACGTCGGCGGCAAGCGTGGCTGTTCTGCCCGAAGCTGAAGAGGTTGACGTTGAACTAAACATGAATGATATCCGCAAAGATACCTTCTGTTCGTCGGGCGCGGGTGGTCAGTCGGTAAACACGACCTACTCGGCGGTGCGGCTCACCCACATTCCATCCGGCATAGTCGTGCAGTGCCAGGATGAACGGTCGCAGTTGAAAAACTTCGACAAAGCTCTGACGGTTTTACGCTCCCGGATTTATGAAATCGAGTTGCAGAAGCACAACGATGCCATTGCCTCGCAGCGCAAAACGATGGTGGGTAGTGGCGATCGCTCCGACAAAATCCGGACCTATAACTACCCTCAAAGCCGCGTAACCGACCACCGCATTGGCCTGACGGTGTATAATCTCCCTGCCGTGATGGATGGCGACATTGGCGACTTCATTGAGCAGCTCCGCATCGCCGAAAACGCCGAACGATTGAAGGAAGGGGCAACGGTGTAGGGAATGAGTACAAAAAACAGAACAGCAAATTGACTTAACTTACTGTTCTGTTTTTTGTACTTATCCTATAGTGGTTGAATAACTCCGAGTTATGTTATGAGATTAATTTTAGAAGTAAGACAGTGGGATGAAAAGTAAGTAACTTCGTTTTATTCTATGAGGTAGTAACTACCTCAAACGGGCGGATTTAAAAAGTAAGCAACCGCAGTGGCGGCCGCTACGGATCGCGAATAATCTGGTAATCATCGGACCGAGGCCCAGCGCGCACGCTCCACCCTAAAGCGACCACCACTGTCCAGCCCTCGCCACGGATGGTGGTGCCTTCGATGCGAATCGGTCCAGCCAGCACTCGCTTGCCGTCCTCGCGGATCAGCACGCCCTTTGTTGCCTCCAACGTGCCCCACTCACCTTTGGTATGATACGGCAAGACGAACACCGTCCCTATGCCTGGAATGGGCGTGGCGCCGACCGCGTTAAACGTGGTGCCACCGCCTGACGGAACCACTAGCACAGGACCATCTACAAAGCGGTTCCGTAGTTCGAGCAGGCGGGTCCGTCGATGCTCCTCGCGCGCCTGTTCCGCCGAGCGGATTTTCGGGCCACCGTACCGCGCCGAGGCCTCGACCGCATCCGCCGTTGGCCTGATTTCCAGAGCTTCCATCAGCATCCGCCCCAGATCAGAGTCGCTATGCACGCTGCGTCTCCAATTCACTGATGCATCATCGAGAAGAACCCCGTACGCCGTACCGGTGGTGTAGGCTTGTTGCAGAAACGTCTCATGCCCTTCTGCCGCGGCCAAATGCTCGATGGTGCTGGCGATAGCGTCAGCACGTGAGTCGGCCGTGGTGACGATGCCAGTGTATTGGGCCAAGCCTTCCCGGATTTCTTCGACGCGCTCGTTCTCGGCGGCATCGGCAAACTGTGAACGTCGCTTCAGTCGGAAAGCGGCTGCATCACGCAGCGTGCGCTTACGGTCTTCACCCGACTGAGCGAGCGCCCGCGACAGGGCGCGCCACTCGAGCTGTAGCCAGATTCGTCCTTCGAACGTATCCAGATGCGCGTTCTGTCCCGAAAGGGTCATCAGCCCCAGGCCCGGTTGAATGCGGTGAAACAACTCGTGCAACAGGAACTCGCGCCGGGCGCGCGGAGTCGGCAGGGCCGTCGTGAAGTCCCACATGTAGGCGACCCAACGCGAGCCACCCCACTCGATGGGTGCATTGGTGGAGCCAAGAACGCGAGGCCAATCGTCTGCCGGACGAGGTTGATTGGTCGCCAGTGTTCGCGTCCGGGCGTCTGCGAATACCATGGGTCCACATAAAGAGATGCCCCATAGTCGTCCGCCGTCGCGTTGACAGAGGGTGGCGGCTTCCCTGAAATAAGTTTCAGCCTGTTGCGGATCAACTTGGGCAGCTGCGGGGTTGACTAGGTGCAGCAACAAGGATACCATGCCGAACCAGGACGCCCAGGTGATGATGTATTTGCCCATATTAAGTTAAGTACCTCAATTAATCTTAACAATGCGATTCGAATAATTGACAAGAAATAACTTGTTGTATAAGTGCGATTATGTAAAGCGGAGTCTGCGTCGCAGACACTTACTAATATACTATTGCGGGGGATGCTCAGTCTTCATGATGAGCGACGGCCGAAAAAGTATTCCTTAAGACACAAGATTGCAAGCCCAAACATCACAACTGTGCCGATCAGGTGTGCAACATCTCCCCCTCGAATGTTCTCAAAAATGGGACGACCTAGCAGGCTTGCAAGGTTGAAGCCTCCAAGAACTGTAAACACGAAGAACAGGAGAAGAGACCTGTGTCGATTTTTCATAGTTTTTGGTGTATTAGGGCCGTGCTAATAAAGGCTATTTACCAATACTCTTTGCAAACTCTTTAGGCTACGGTGATTCTTGTTGTATAATCAACCCTTATGTTAACCCATCATTTCCCTAAATACAAAAAGCCCGGCCATTTCTGACCGGGCTTTCCTTTGGTACTTTCAGTTACTCCTGAACATTCTCTGAAGTCAGTTTCGCCCCCAGATATTCCCGGTTCATGCGGGCGATGTGGTCAAGAGAGATGGATTTTGGACACTCAACCGAGCAGGCTCCGGTAAACGAACAAGCTCCGAACCCTTCAGCGTCCATTTGTGCCACCATGCGTTCAGCCCGCTCCTTATGTTCAGCTTTGCCCTGGGGTAAAATGGCCAACTGCGACACTTTTGCCGAAACGAACAGCATGGCTGAGGCATTCTTACAGGCCGCTACACAAGCACCGCACGCAATGCAGGCAGCCGCATCCATCGCTTCGTCGGCAATGCTCCGGGGAATCAGAATCTCGTTTGCGTCGCGGGCGGAGCCGGTATTCACCGATATATAGCCACCGGATTGGATGATACGGTCGAACGCAGACCGGTCTACCATCAGGTCTTTGATAACAGGGAAAGACCGCGCCCGCCAGGGTTCAACCACAATGGTGTCGCCATCATTAAAAGAACGCATGTGCAACTGGCAGGTCGTAGCGCCGGTTTGTGGGCCATGTGCCCGCCCGTTGATGTACATCGAACACGTACCGCAAATACCCTCACGGCAGTCGTGGTCGAAGGTTACTGGGTCTTCACCTTTCCGGGTCAGCGAATCGTTCAGAACATCGAACATCTCCAGAAACGACATATCTTCCGATACATTATCTAATTGATATTCAACCAGTTTACCAGCACTATTTGTATTTTTCTGTCTCCAGACTTTTAGGGTAATTTTCATCTTACAAAAAAGTTGTAAGGTTGTAAAGTCATCGGGTTGTATAGTTCTGTGCGTCAAATCACCTTATAACTATACAACTCTATAACTCTATAACCGCTACGGCGGACCGTTTTATTTATAACTACGCTGTGTCAATTTAACGTTCTCGAATTCGAGCATTTCTTTGTTGAGCAGTTCGGGCTTGTCTTCACCCTGATATTCCCAGGCAGCTACGTAGGCAAAGTTAGCATCGTCGCGGAGGGCCTCGCCGTCGGGGGTTTGATACTCCTCCCGGAAGTGACCACCACACGATTCATTCCGATTCAGGGCGTCGTCAATCATCAACTCACCCAGTTCGATAAAGTCGGCCACGCGCCCTGCGTTCTCTAACGCCTGGTTCATTTCTTCCGCATCCCCCAGCACTTTCACATTACTCCAGAATTCTTTTTTCAGGGCCTGAATCTTCTGTTTGGCCGTTTTCAATCCTTCGGCAGTGCGCGACATCCCGCAGTATTCCCACATGATGTGGCCCAATTCTTTATGTAATTCATCGACGGGCCGTTCGCCTTTAATCGCTAACAGTCGACTTACCTGAGCCTGCACTTTCTGTTCGGCTTCTTTAAACGCTGGCGAGTCGACCGGACTTTTGTCGGCCGGGCCAATCGTTGCTAAATAGTCGCCAATGGTATAGGGAGCCACAAAGTAGCCATCGGCCAGGCCCTGCATCAGAGCCGACGCGCCGAGCCGGTTGGCGCCGTGGTCGGAGAAGTTGGCTTCGCCGAGGGCATACAGACCGGGAACGGTGGTCATCAGGTTGTAATCCACCCATAAACCACCCATCGTGTAGTGAACGGCCGGGTAAATCATCATCGGCGTTTCGTAGGGATTTTCGCCGGTGATTTTTTCATACATCTCAAAGAGGTTGCCGTATTTAGCCTCAATCGTTTTCTGGCCATCGCGTTTGATAGCATCTGCAAAATCCAGATAAACAGCCAGGCCTGTTTTGGCAACGCCCCGTCCTTCATCGCAAACATATTTGGCGTTGCGCGACGCCACGTCGCGCGGTACGAGGTTCCCGAAAGATGGATACCGGCGTTCGAGAAAGTAATCGCGGGCGTCTTCGCGCAGGTCGGTTGGCTTCAACTGGCCTTTCTGAATCTTCTCCGCATCTTCTTTGGTTTTGGGTGCCCATACCCGGCCATCATTTCGCAACGACTCCGACATCAGTGTCAGTTTCGACTGGTAGTGGCCCGATACCGGAATGCAGGTTGGGTGAATCTGGGTGAAGCATGGGTTACCAAACAACGCCCCTTTTTTATGGGCCTTCCAGGCTGCTGTTACATTACAGCCCATCGCGTTGGTCGAGAGGTAGAATACGTTCCCGTAGCCGCCCGTGCAAAGTAGCACTGCATGGCCCGAATGCGATTCAATTTTGCCTGTAATCAGGTTGCGCGTAACAATACCGCGCGCTTTACCGCCCTCTATCACCAGGTCGAGCATTTCGGTGCGGGGGTAGAGTTTCACTTTGCCATTGGCCACCTGACGGCTCAGGGCCGAATAAGCGCCCAGCAGCAATTGCTGGCCGGTTTGCCCGCGTGCATAGAAGGTTCGGGACACCTGCGAGCCACCAAACGAGCGATTCGCCAGCAGGCCACCGTATTCACGGGCAAACGGAACCCCCTGGGCTACACACTGATCGATAATGTTCACACTAACCTCGGCCAACCGATGCACGTTGCCTTCGCGGGCGCGGTAGTCACCGCCTTTAATGGTATCGTAGAACAGCCGGAACACACTGTCGCCGTCGTTCTGGTAGTTTTTAGCAGCATTGATACCGCCCTGAGCCGCAATCGAGTGCGCCCGGCGAGGGCTGTCCTGATAGCAGAATGCTTTCACGTTATACCCTAATTCAGCCAGCGACGCAGCCGCTGAAGCACCCGCCAGGCCCGTACCAACCACAATAATATCGTACTTCCGCTTATTGGATGGGTTAACCAGTTTCAGCGCGAATTTATGCCGTGCCCATTTTTCGGCTAAAGGACCTTCGGGAATTTTAGATTCGAGTTTCATATTTAAAGAGCGAAAGAGCGAAAGAGTGAAAGAACGAAAGCATAACTCGCTGTTGGGTGAAGAAGTGAAAAAGGTTCGCAATTCACCGCACCGGCAGCCCGGTCTTTCACTCTTCCACCTTTAAATAATGTGGTGAACCTGTAAATACACGTAAATCGGCATGGCTGCAAAAGCCGCCGGGATAATAATGGCAAAGAAATATTTACCCAGAAACTCGATTGCCGGCGTGTATTTTTTGTGCCGGATACCGAGTGTCTGGAAACCGCTTTGGAATCCGTGGGCTAAGTGATAACCTACAGCAACCATGCAGATAACGTAGAGTACAACGTACCATAACTCGCCAAACGCCACCTGAACCACTGCATAAAGGTCTTTATACTGTTTACCGTCGTATTCGGCCATTGGTACCGACCCAAAGTGCATTTCGTACCAGAATGTCCTCATATGGATAACAATAAATAGCAGCAGAACAGTCCCCAAAATGCCCATATTTCGCGACGACCAGTCGCTGTTGGCTTCGGGCTTGCTATAGGCATACTTGACCGGCCGCGACGCCTGATTGTGGCGCGTCAGGATAAATGCCATGAGTGCGTGAACCAGAATTGACGTATAGAGCAAGTACGAAATGGTCATAATCAACGGATTATGGGTCATGAGGTAAGTGTACTCGTTAAAGGCGCGTCCACCGTCGCCCTTAAATAACTGGAGATTACCAGCCATGTGAATAATCAGAAATGAACTCAAAAACAGTCCCGTCAGCGACATAATGACCTTGCGACCGAGAGAGCTGGACAGTGTTTGTGTTACCCAAGCCATAGGATGAACGACACGAAATTTTAGTGTAAATGATTGAAGAAAAGCCGGTTTAAATGGCGCATCAAAGCTAAATCACAAACAGCATGGAAACAAGATTAAGCGGTATTATCCACCGTTTTATAACTTATTTACAGCCTGTATAAATTATGCTATTGTGGTGGTTTCGCAACAGCCTGTAGCAACCAATTGTTTGGGGGGCTGATGCATTAATAACGTAGCAGTGGTGTGTAAATTCGACGCCGTTAGGCATTCCTAAGGCCAATAAAGCCGTTGATAGTCAGCCCCTTGTTTCAAGTTTGGCGTGAACAGTTTGACCAATCTCAATTATCCGGCTATTTTCGCGCCTTTCAACCGTTTCATTCGCCAGCAGGCAGCCTTTATGAAAGCATATGTATTTCCCGGCCAGGGTTCTCAGTTTCGAGGTATGGGGCAAGACCTCTATCAACAGTCCGAAGCCGCCCGGCACCTATTTGATCAAGCCAATGAGGTGTTAGGCTATAGCCTGACCAGCATTATGTTTGATGGCTCCGATGAAGAACTTAAACAAACAATTTATACGCAACCTGCCGTTTTTCTTCACGGCGTGGCGCTGGCTCTAACTACTGACTCATTCGCGCCTGATCGGTCCGATGTTTCGATGGTGGCTGGGCACTCCCTCGGCGAGTTGTCGGCCCTGACGGCAGCCGGTGTCTTATCGTTTGAAGACGGGCTTGGTTTGGCCTCCGTTCGGGCAACGGCCATGCAGCGGGCCTGCGAACTGGTTCCATCGACAATGGCTGCGGTGCTGGGACTGGCCGATGCTATTATTGAGCAGGTATGCGCTGACATTACGGAGGAAATTGTCGTTCCCGCTAACTACAACTCCCGTGGTCAGGTGGTAATTTCGGGCAGCGTGGCGGGCATTCAGTTAGCCGATGAGCGACTGAAAGCGGCTGGAGCCAAACGGGTTGTGTTGCTGGCCGTCGGTGGTGCGTTTCATTCGCCCTTCATGGAGCCCGCCCGTACCGAGTTTGCCGAAGCCGTTCAGAACATGACCTTTCACACACCGCGTTGCCCGGTTTACCAGAACGTTAACGCCCAGCCTACTACCAATCCGGAGCAAATTAAAGCAAACCTGATTGCTCAACTAACGTCGCCCGTTCGGTGGACCCAGTCCGTGGAGCGCATGGTGGCTGACGGAGCAACCGAATTTTTTGAGTGCGGCCCGGGAAAAGTGCTTCAGGGACTAATTAGGAAAATTAGCCCAACTTCATCCGTTGTTAGTGTTTAGATGGAATCAGCCCTGTTGTCATACGGATGGAAGCCCGTGAGTATAGCTTGACAATCGTGGGTTGCCATCTGCGTGACAACAGGGCTGATTATGGCTACAAAAAGACTACTTTTTTTAAGGCTGCATTTGTTTTTGACACCTGCAATCCGTTATCTTTGCACTCGCAATTGCAGAAACAGCCCGATAGTATAAGGGTAGTACGACAGATTTTGGTTCTGTTTGTGGAGGTTCGAATCCTTCTCGGGCTACCAAAGAGGACTGATTACTTGAATCTGTAGTCAGTCCTTCTCTTTTGTCATCGTTATTGACTGTAGTTGAGCACATTAGCTCAATAAAGTAGTTCATTTCCGTGGTTCGATAATTTCCTTCCTCATAAATCAACTTTCCCGGAAATATCGAACCAACTATCTTCTGTTGTACTTCTAACGGCGATTGCACGTAGTATTTAGGCAAATTGCCCAACAAGGTGCAGCCATAAGATAGATGTTTCGCAAAACTGTCCTCTTGTATTTCCAGCTGTATGTCGTCAGCCAAAAGTGGACATATGCGGGTGAAAAGAGAAGAGATACTTTTAGCTGCTTTGCAATTTCTGAAAAATATGATTTTTCCGCCGTTTCAGCAGCGACAACTGCTTAGTTTTTCGGCGTTCTGCTAACAGATGCTGCTGACGACCCCAGTAAGCATCGGCTGGCGTGACATTATCCAAGGACTCATGATAGCGCTGGTGGTTATAATACTCCACCCATTCTCCAA
>NZ_BAAGTT010000044.1:0-42762 GCF_054781775.1 Spirosoma areae
TGGCCTGAAGATGAGTGTTCTAAGGAAGGGGTGTCGGAGACGACGACGTGGATAGGCGGCAGGTGTAGGCGCAGAGATGCGTAGAGCTGAGCCGTACTAATGACCCCGGGAGCGTGTGCTTCGGCTTATAGGTCCGTGGTAGAGGGGGGTTTGTTGCTGAGCCGGTGGGCTGGTGGGCTGGTTCTGGATAAAGGAGGTCTCTCTCTGTGGGGTTCAAAGAAGGAACAGGTCTTGATGACCCTGTGTTAGGCGGGGTTGTCGTTGAGCTTCAGTCAGGTTGGTGCCGTCAAGGCGGGTGGCCACCTCTTTTCCATTTCGAACAGAGCCGTTAAGCCCCGTACTGCCGATGGTACTGCTGTCACAAGCGGGAGAGTAGGCAGGTGCCACCTGAGTGATATTGCAGCGGAAGCTGGCCGTGAGCCGTTCTTCGAGAGAGGAACGGCTTCTGTGCGTCTAAACGGGTAGATATGTAAGTAGAGTTGACCAAATTCACGCTTTTCTCTACTTCAGCTTCTCTTAGTTAATAAAAAATACTCGATGGCTATCTTCAAACTACAGATCAATGGTCGTGCTTATCAGGCCGATGTTGACGCGGATACGCCCCTACTATGGGTACTCCGCGATAATCTTGGATTAGTTGGTACAAAATACGGGTGTGGCATCGCGCAATGCGGTGCCTGTACAGTACATGTAAATGGCGAGGCCACCCGTTCCTGCGTATTGCCTATATCGGCAATTGGTAAATCGAAAGTGACTACGATTGAGGGCTTGTCGCCTGATGGAAACCATCCTGTTCAGCAAGCCTGGGACAAAATAGATGTTCCCCAGTGCGGGTATTGTCAGAGCGGTCAGATCATGACGGCGGCTGCTTTGCTAAAACGAAATCCGAAACCAACATCGACTGAGATTGATAATGCCATGACGGGCAACATCTGCCGGTGTGGAACTTACCACCGCATTCGTGAAGCCGTAAAAGTAGCAGCTGAAACTACGCCAACTTCTGGGTCTACTAAAACGTCAAAAACGAAATAGCCATGCAGACGTTAGAAAATACGAATCGACGGAATTTTTTGAAACTTACTGCTCTGGCTGGAGGAGGATTGATATTAGGCTTCAACTGGTCGGGAGCGAAAGCTGCAACATCGGTTGTTGATACGGCCGCAACGGCTTTGCCCGGTGTTGATTTTAACAGCTACCTGTCCATCAATCCGCAGGGTATTATCACGATTCTATCACCAAATCCTGAGGTTGGGCAGGGCATCAAAACCGCCTTCCCAATTATTGTGGCTGAGGAATTAGATGCCGACTGGACGAAAGTTGTGGTCGAACAGGCCCCTCTTGATACCAGGAAATTTGAACGGCAGGTTGCCGGAGGCAGTGGCTCCATTCCGCATTCCTGGAAACGCCTTCGGACTGCCGGAGCGACCGCCCGCCAGATGCTGCTGGGAGCGGCCGCCAAGCGCTGGAACGTAGCCGTTGCTGACTGCACAACAGACAATGGCTACGTTCTTCATGCCGCCAGCAACCGTAAACTGAGTTATGGTGAACTGGCTACGGAAGCTGCTCAACTGCCCGTTCCGGCGGACGTTAAGCTAAAAGAAGTCGCCGATTTTAAGCTGATTGGCAGTACCGTTAAGAACGTCGATAATTCTAAAATCATAACGGGCAAGCCGCTCTTTGGCCTGGATTTCTATCGGGAAGGCATGTTGTTTGCGATGCTTCAACGACCGGCATTCGGCTATAAACTGAAATCGCTGGATTCGACGGCGGCTAAGGCCATGTCAGGCATTGTCGATGTGGTGACGTTTGAGAATAACGTGGCTATTGTCGGAAAATCGACCTGGCAGGTGAAGAAGGCCAAAGACGCGCTGAAAATTGAGTGGGAGAAAGCCGGTGTCCTGGAAAGTACGGCTGATCACAATCGGTTGTTTAAAGAATTGTTAGACAGCAAAGATGTAGCGCCTAAGCGCAAGGATGGCGATGTTGAAACGGCCTTCGCTGGTGCGGCTAAAATCGTTAAGGCAGAGTACCAGTGCCCTTTCCTGCCCCATAACCCGTTGGAACCCATGAACTTCTTCGCTCATGTCCGGTCCGATGGTGTGGAACTGGTTGGCCCAACGCAAACACCCGAACTGGCGCGTAACACAACGGCTAAACTGCTGGGAATTTCGCCCGATAAAGTAACGGTGCAACTTACCCGGATGGGCGGTGGATTTGGTCGGCGACTCAAAACTGATTACGTACTGGAAGCGGTACAGGTGTCGAAGTTGGTGAATGCACCGGTGAAACTCATCTGGACGCGCGAAGATGATATGACTGGGGGCAGCTACCGACCCGCCGTTCGCTACCGTTTTGAAGCGGCTTTGGACGCGCAGAACAATCTGATTGGCTATAAACTCCGGGGCGTTGGCATTAATGCTGGCAATACAACCCGCGAAGATAATTTTCCGTCGGGAACCGTTGATAACCTGCTGATTGACAGCGTTGACCATAAATCACCAATCACGACTGGTGCCTGGCGTGCGCCCATTACGAACTTTCTGGCATTTGCCGAACAGTCATTTCTGGATGAAGTCGCCCAGGCAGCAGGCAAAGACCCGGTGCAATTCCGGCTGGAGTTGCTGGACAAAGCCAAACAAAAGCCTGTGGGAGCTATCAAATACGACATCGACCGGATGAAAGGCGTTATCGAATTAGCCGCCGAAAAATCGGGTTGGGGCAAAAAGAAAGGAGCCGATGGCAAGCCCGTTGCACAGGGTTTCAGTGTTTATTTTTCCCACCAGTCCTACGTCGCGCAGGTGGGTGAAGTAGTCATGCAGAAAGGTAAACCCGTCTTACAAAAAGTTTATTCGGCGGCTGATTGTGGCGTAGTGGTCAACCAGAGCGGAGCGCAACAGCAGGTGCGGGGTTGCGTTGTCGATGGTATTGGCCACGCGATGTACGGAAAAATCACCTTTAAAGACGGCGTGCCGGAGCAGAAAAATTTCAACGACTATCGGCTTATTCGACTCAACGAGATTCCCGAAGTAGAAGTACATTTTGTCAAGAATAATATTGACCCAACCGGCCTCGGCGAACCCTCATTACCACCCGCTGGGGCGGCTGTTGCCAATGCTATTTTTAAAGCCACCGGCAAACGTTTACGAAGCCAGCCCTTTGTGGAGCAGGACGAATTTAAGGGTGCGTTATCCTAATAGGTTATAGTCAGTAAAACTATACCTTCCTCAACCTTAATCACTTACTGTTATGTATGCACGGGTTATTCAAGTTCCGTTAAAGCCAGAAAGTATTACCGAAGCAGTTGACTTTTTTCGCAATTCAGTTGGTCCGGCCCTGAAGGAAATCGACGGATTCAAAAATAGCCGTATGCTGACCAATCCGTCCACCAGCAAAGGGCTGATGGTGACTATGTGGGAATCGGAAGCACATCGACAGGCGGCTGAGGCCAGCGGCTTCCTGCAGGGAGTTTTAAAGCAAATGGCGGACTATTTCGCCGGGCCACCCACGATTGATTATTACGAAGTAAATGTACAGGTAGTGTAAAAACAAAAGCCCGGACTTCCATCCGGGCTTTTGTTTTTACACTACCTGTTGCTTATTGCATAGCAATCAGGCGGGTTGTTTTCTGAACGGGTGTGGTCGACAGGTTAAGTTGTTTACGAATACTACCTTCGCTCGACTTTACCTCAATTTCATACTGCCCGTCGGCCAGTTCATTCACATTCAGTTTCACCGCATACTTCGACTCTTTTTTGCTGATGTTTTGCCGAAACAGAATTTCATTCGCTTTGTTGCGGAGAAAAACAACAACATTTACATCGGCGGTCTTTTGTACGGCGACCCGAACTTGGTTGTTGACGGTGACGTAGGCGCTGGCATCGAAAGACAGAGCAACGGGCGTAGTTGGGTTGGTTAACGTAGCGGCACTCAACAGAACGGAGGCAGCAATTTGGCTCATTAGTGAAAACATGGTTGTGTATGTTTAGTGATGTATGATTGGTTGTTTACTGTTCGAGTCATATATGCCAAAGGACGTGCCAATTAGTTTACTTGCTGATAATCAGCATTTTGTCTGCTGGCAATTGATTGGCTATTGTCCGTAACTGGACATCCTTTGTTCACTTGCGGACAAAAGCAGCGGATGCTTTTTGCGCCGGAAACGAGCAAATCAGGAAAGGTAAAACTTGGCCCCTAAAGCGTATGAACTTTGCTCGAAGCCATTTAGGCTACCTTGTAGAACGTGCTGAAAACGACGAATAATGAAGGAAAAGACCATGACACGAACACCGATTTATGAACAACAGGTGCTTTCGGTCGTTAGTGAATAAACTAACCGCGTTATGAGCAGGGCGTTTCTTAAAAATGAGTCGGCGGATGATCCGGTCGTAATTCCCGCGCGTGCTCCCTTGCCACCGGGCGTACCCAATTACGTGACGCCACGCGGTCTGGCCTTACTGCATACCGAACTGGAGGAACTGGAAGCGGAGCGTGGACACGTTCAGACCGGCGAACCCGACGAAACCGAACGCACCCGCCGTCTTGCCGAACTAAACGGGCGTATCGGTGCGCTCAATCAGCGCATTGCCACCGCCAGCGTTGTACAAGGTCACGATCACGCACAAGACCCGCTCATCCGATTTGGTGCAACGGTGACGCTACAGAGCCGCCCGGCTAAACCTGGTGTTGCTGACCGAAAACTAACCCTCGTTGGCGTCGATGAAGCCAATGCCGCACAAAGCAGGATTGCCTTCACAGCCCCCATTGCGCGACAGATGCTGGGTAAGCGTGTTGGCGACCAGATTCCCCTCCGTACACCCCAGGGCGAAACCTCGATGGAAATTACGGCCATCGCCTACAGTGATTGATTACCGGATGGTATAATTAAGACAATTTGCCTTTGTTTAAGCATTAGGCCCTGAGAAGGGTATGCGTATCCCATTCACGTATTTATGCAAGCTATTGACCGTGTTTTGTTTATTTATGCCCTTGTTATTACGGTAGCGTCTTTTATTAACTTCATACGTCTTGATTACTGGTGGATTCGAATGTGGGACTTCCCGCATCTGCAACTTACGGCGCTGGCTTCGGCTGGGCTGATTAGCTGGGCTATCCTGAGTCGTGATAGTAGCTGGCCGATGGTGATGGTACCGGTTAGCCTGCTGGCAACATTGCTTTATCAGGGATGGCTCATTTATCCGTTTACGCCCCTGCATCGGAAGCAGGTGTTAGGCTTACCGCGTCATCGAGCCAACCGTATGGCTAAGGAAAATACCATACGGTTGCTGGTTGCCAACGTGTATATGGAAAATACACAGTCACCGAAAGTTTGTGCACTGGCCAAAAAATACGAGCCGGACGTTGTGCTGGTACTTGAGGCTAACCAGCGGTGGCAGAACGAGTTAGCGCCGATAGAGGCCAGTTATCCCTACCGCATTTTTCATCCGCTCGACAATGCCTACGGCCTGCTGCTATACGCCCGCTTACCCATGCGGCACCACGAACTGCGATTCCTGATTCAGGATGATATTCCATCCGTTTATGTGCAGTTTGAACTAACGTCGGGTCAGGTCGTGCATTTTTATGGGGTTCATCCAATGCCGCCCAGCCCAACGGAACACTACCGGTCAGCCGAACGCGACGCCGAACTGCTGCTGGTTGGTAAAGAAGTCCGAAAACAACAGGAACCGGTCATCGTGGCAGGCGACCTGAACGACGTAGCCTGGTCGCACACAACGCGGTTGTTTCAGCGTGTTAGTGGATTGCTCGACCCACGCATTGGCCGGGGATTTTATAATACGTTCAATGCCCGGTATTTTTTTCTGCGCTGGCCACTCGACCATGTGTTTGTATCGCATCATTTCAGGCTGCGTCAAATTCGTCGCTTACCAAACTGCGGCTCCGACCATTTTCCGATATTTACAACCTTAACCTTTGCTCCCACACCGGGTAAACCAAAGGTCGGGATTCCAGAACCAGAACACGACGATCTGAACGAAGCCCATGAAATAATTGAGCGGGCAACGTAATCGCTCCACGCCGATTCCCGGCTTTTACCAAACGTAGTTAGCCTTTTACCAAAACAAATTAATTTATGTCAATGCCAACTAACTCGCTGCGGGTTCTCGTGGTCGGATGCGGTAATATGGGTGCCTCGCATGCCATCGCTTACCAAACCATCGACGGATTCGAGATTTGTGGTATCGTATCCACCGGAAATAGCAAAGTTGTCCTCAATGAACGTCTGGGTGGCGGATATGCACTCTACGAAAACTACGAAACGGCCCTTCAGGAGACCAGACCTGACGCTGTTTGCATTTCTACTTATCCCGACACGCATGAATCCTTTGCGTTGATGGCCTTTGAGCAAGGGTATCATGTGTTCATGGAGAAACCCATTGCCGATACCGTCGAAGGCGCAAAACGCGTGATGGCGGCTGCCGAACAGGCCGGCAAGAAGTTAGTCGTGGGCTATATTCTGCGGCATCATCCCTCGTGGGAGAAGTTTGTTGAGGTAGCACAGAGCCTGGGCAAGCCCTTAGTGATGCGAATGAACCTCAATCAGCAGAGTCACGGGACAATGTGGACCGTTCACCGGAACCTGATGAAAAGCTTAAGCCCGATTGTGGACTGTGGCGTACATTACATCGACGTTATGTGCCAGATGACCCGTTCCAGGCCTTTGCAGGTCAACGCCATTGGCGCACGGCTCACCAACGACATACCCGCCGACAACTACAACTACGGCCAATTGCAGATTCGGTTTGAAGATGGGTCGATAGGCTGGTATGAAGCGGGTTGGGGACCCATGATGAGCGAAACGGCCTTCTTCGTCAAAGATGTAATCGGACCGGAGGGCTGCGTGTCGATTGTAGCGAAAAATGCCGGAGCCGCCGGGAAGTCAGACAATGTCGATTCACATACGAAGACGGAATCCTTGCGGGTGCATCGGGCTGCATTGGATGCCAATGACCAGTTCGTTGAAACCGACACCTGGATTGATATGCAGGACGAACCCGATCATCAGGAACTCTGCAACCGTGAGCAACGCTATTTTCTACGCGCCATCTGCGAAAATCTCGACCTCACCGATCACATGCAGGACGCTGTCAACAGTCTGCAAATTGCCTTCGCCTGCGATGAATCAGTGCGGACGGGGCAGTCGGTTTTGTTGTAAACTATAAAGTTGAGTCGAGTTGCCAAAGGAAACACAATCCCTCAAGAGCTGATAAGACTACTTCATAAGACACGCGTTTCGGGTAAATAAGCAGACATAAGGCTGCCAATATTTAGCTCGTTAGGTCTTTAGTCAGTTCTCCTCCACTTGCGTTTCCATCGATTCTGTTGAGGCAGTTGTAGCTGACAAGCAGGGTAATAGAATCCAGAGAACCCGCAGAATCTATTTTAGTGAAGTACTTCGGTTAATTCCACAAAGTGCCGTCCAACCCCAACACTGTACCAAGCCAAAGCCCAATGATGTATACAATTAAGCTCACTATATTAATCAATGCTTTTCTCCAGCTTTTCTGGTGAGGCAGATGATTCATGAAGTAAGAAAAGACACTGCCGAGCGCACCGGCTAATGGAACTATAAGTAGAGGCTTAATCATCCACAACCTGGGCCAGTTTGGATTAGGCTCTCCAGCGTTAAGGAGGAAAATACTGATTAATACCAGGGCAATTCCTGCTCCCAGCAGTGCCCGTTTGCCAAGCGATGCCGTTTCTATCGGCTGCTTTAGTTCATTTTGTTCGTACATATTCGTTTAGTTTTAATGCTTCTTTACTCAATAGTTTTTGCTGATTGGTTTCCCATAGTGGTGTCTCCACATAGAAAAAATCGATCCGTGGGTACTCTATGTGCAACAGCCTGCAACTGTCACCTGTGTCGATGACAATAAAATATGGCGGTAGCGCCATCCCAATGACTTATCTTGCTTCTTTTTTTAAAAGTACTTTGTATTGCAAAGTACAAGCCTGTATCTGAAACAAACAAATTAATGGCTAAAAAAATGTTGTTTGTATGGTGGAAAACACGACTCCACTTACCCATGCAACGGTCACGTAAGTGGAGTGAGTTAATGTAAGTGTGGCATCTACCTACTTCGCCTGCTACACATATCGTTCTGTTATATGCCGGGCTAACTCATCGGTTTCAATCAGCAGCGGGTGGCGCGGCTGGCTCAAGGCTGCTTCCAGGTCGTCAATCGTATCTTTGAAGAGCAGATTCACTGGGATTTCGTGCGACTCCAGTTTACTTTTGATATACATCAACGATGGGCGAACCGTACCGGATGCGGCCAGTTCGTTGTATTGCTGTTTAGCAGCAGCGAAGTCCTCATCGCTGCTGCCAAACGATACTACCCGCTCCGGCAGCGGATTGGCTTTTCGATTGGCTAATTGAGCATCGAGGTCGGCAAGCAGACGTTTGAGGTGAAAGGTGTCTTTACCCGTGCGAATGCGCTCGCGCAGCGATTGGCGAATGAGGTAGGTTAGCGAATTAGCCAGATTGAGACCAATTTCGGCCATCTGCTTAAAAATAAGCGAGGAGGGCGACATGCCTGGAATCGTGTTCGGGTCGTGGAGCAGCACATCGCCAGTGGGCGTCAGAAAGCCGTCAATCCGCGAGTATACATTGATGCCCAACCGGGTAAATACCTCGGCTACAGCTAATTGAATCTTGCGATTATTTTCTAAACTTGTCTCGACCGGAATCCGTTTTTTGGTGGTGCTGAGTTTGTACTTCGAGTCAAAATCAAAACTCGTTACGTTATAAATCTCCGTTGGCGGCAGGGCAATGGCAATCTGGTCATCATCCTGAATAACCCCGCACGAGAATTCCTGACCGCTGATAAATTCTTCAAATAAGACTTCATCTTCGGCGTTCAGCGACGCCAGGGAAATCGCCGGGCCACCTTGTTGGGTAATCGCATCGAGTTTGTCAACGAACGCTTTGGGGTGCTTGATTACCTCACCGGTTTGCTCGATAACGACCGGGAAACTGATACCCGAATCCAGACTGACCATTTTCTGCGCCAGTTCGCGCTTGTCATCGGTCGTTAAATCTGCCCACTCACTCAGTTTGCTCCAGCCGTCGGGTTGGAGGCTCATCGTAAAAAAGCATTGTTCAACCGCCCGGCAAAACTCGTTCAGATTAGCTTCACGCACAATTGCTACGCCGATGGACGAGCCCTGATGCGGGGCTTTCACGACAATGGGTAAACCCAGATGCCCGGTCAGCGATTGAAAAAACTGGGCTTTATCGGTTTGCTCATACGTATCCCGGCTGATGGTTGCCGTTTTCTTTTGCTGTCCATTTGCCAGCGCAATCAGTTCGTTTTGCAGGATTTTGTTGATACCCACCGCCGACCCAACCAGGCCCGGCCCGGTATAGGGCATTTTGTACCATTCCAGCAATCCCTGAATGGCCCCGTCTTCGCAATCGGGGCCGTGCATGGCCAGAAACGCTAAATCGAAGTGGTCGCGAAACTGTTCGGGCCGAAGTTCAGGCAGTGCTGCGTCGAGTGCATCGGTGCCGAGCGATTCGTCATAGACCGAAAACCCGGATGCATCCTGCGGCAGGGCTTCGCGCAGGGAGGTATACCGCAGAAAATCGGGTGTGACGAGCCGAAACCGCCCGCGTCCATCCACGAATACCAGAACCGGCTCGAACAAGCCTTTGTCTAAATTTGCCAACGCCGTGCGGCCACCCGCAAACGACACCTCGCGTTCCCGCGCCGGTCCACCAAAGAAAATGCCTATTTTCACTGAATCAAGGGATAATTGCAGGTGCAAAGAAACAAAAAACGCCCAAATAGGCGTTTCAATATTTTCTGATAGAAGGAGTCAATCTGGCGAAATAATAGTGACGCCTTCGGGGATACCACTGGCTAAAGCCGCTCTTATTTTGTCGACCAGTGGTAGTAGAAACTCATAATCGCTACGCTTCACGTTTAAAACAAGAACCGGAATTGGATATTTGATAAAATTTTGCTGATGCTCAAAGCCTTATTTTAGCTTATTGTGAACATTTTCATCCAATAGTATCTTCATGCAACTTCAAGCATTTTATCTGATAAAATGCTTCGACTTATTAGTTGTATAAGAGCGATTGCCTGTTCTTTAGACACGGAGGGAAATCCACTAATGAATTCATCAATTGTTGCATTATTTTCAAGATGGTCCAGCAAGTGTTGAATCGGTACCCGCGTTCCTTTAAACACGGGTGTTCCTCCCATAACCTTTGGATTGATTAAGATAACGTCGGGTAACATAGCCGGAATAAATTAAAACGCGGGCGTAAGATTAACTGCTTCCACTTTCGTTATCTCCGGTACAGCTTTCAGAATGGCTTCTTCCAAACCGCCCTTGAAGGTCATGGCCGACATTGGACACGAGCCGCATGAACCGATTAATTCAAGCCGCACCGTCTTATCCTCGGTCACTTCCAGCACCTTAACATTGCCGCCGTCGGCAGCCAGATAGGGACGCATGCTGTCGAGTGCCCGTTCGATTTTGGTAATCAGTTGGTCGTTAGTAACTACCGTCTCCATTGATTATTTGATTTACGGTAAATTTATACCTTCTATATGATTTATGCAACCTGAACGCGCTCGGTTCGGTCGATGGTTGCGTTGCGGATGGCCACTTGTTGGGCCAGCGCTTCGGCAGCCGACCGAAAGGCTTCGCTGGCAACGGGTTCGCCCACGCTAATGGCCGGGCGGCCTTCGTCGCCCGCTTCGCGAATGCTCTGCACGAGCGGAATCTGCCCCAGCATCGGCACGTCGAACTGATCGGCCAGAAGCTGACCACCGCCCTTACCAAAAATATAATATTTGTGGTCGGGGAGTTCGGCGGGGGTGAACCAGGACATGTTTTCGATAACTCCCAGCACCGGCACGTTAATCTGCGGTTGTCGGAACATCGAAAGCCCCTTCGTCGCATCGGCCAGGGCCACTTTCTGGGGCGTAGTCACGATGATAGCGCCCGTAACGGGCACGGTTTGCACTAAGGTCAGGTGAATGTCGCCCGTTCCCGGTGGCAGGTCGATAAGCAGGTAGTCCAACTCGCCCCAGTCGGCATCGGAGAAAAATTGCTGCAAGGCCCGCCCGGCCATCGTGCCGCGCCAGATAATGGCCTGTCCAGGGGCAACCAACAAACCCATCGACAGTAGTTTGATGCCAAACTGCTGAATCGGCTCCATGCGGGTTTGACCGTCTTTCTGGAAAATTCGCGGCTGCATGTTTTCTGCGCCAAACATAGTTGGCATCGAAGGGCCATAAATGTCGGCGTCGATAATGCCCACTTTCGCGCCCGATCTGTGCAGGGCAATGGCCAGGTTAGCCGTAACAGTTGATTTGCCAACCCCACCCTTCCCCGACGAAACGGCAATAATGTTTTTCACTCCGGGTAGCGTCGGCGCGTTAGCCCGCGTTGAGGTCACGTCCGACGTCATGTCGATTGCAACCTGAATATCCGGGCCAATATGGGTATGAATCGCGTCTTCGCAGCGTTTGCGAATAACTTCTTTGAGCGGACAGGCGGGTGTGGTCAGGACCACCGTAAAGCGAACGGAGCCAATGCCCAGCGTTACATCCTTGACCATGTTGAGCGAAACGATATCGCGCTTCAAATCGGGTTCCTCAACGGTGCTCAACGCCCGTAGAACGGCATCTTTTGATAATTGATAATCAGACATTCAGAAAATGGATAATGAATAATGGATAACGAACAATGTGAAATGGCTGATTCCGCAAACCATTCTCCATTATACATTGTCCATTATACATTTTTCTAAACGCCTTCGCACCTCAGCCAGTTCCGCCGACACATCAACCCGCTTCGACATCGTTTCTAATTTGGCTGACAGCGTAACCAGAAATGCCTGATGCGCCGGGCTATTTTCACCATAAAGTGGCCGGTGCCCCAATGATTTGCTCACCTCTGTCCACTCGCTAACGAAGCCGCGAAGTTCGGTGTCGAACGCGCTTTCAGCAAACTTCCCGAAAATATAGTCGTGTGCCTGCGCGTTTGGGTGAATCAGGTCAGCTTCATAAAAACGATAGTCGCGCAAATCGTCCAGCATCAGTTCATAAGCCGGAAAATACGACACCCAATCGTTCCAGACGGTCAATTCATGCGTGATGACGCGCAACGTGGATTTACTCACGCTATTGAGCGGCAGCGTGTCGCGGGTGTGCCGGACCGGACTAACCGTCAGCAGAACGTTTAGTTTCGGATTGACTTTGTGCAGTGTTTTCAGCAACCGCGTCAGGTCGTCGCGGAGGTGGTCGATGTTATACAGGTATTTCTCGAACAGTGAACCCGGCATTTTGTGGCAGTTGGCCACTACTTTGCCCGTTTCGATGTGGCGATACACCACTGCCGATCCAAGCGTCAGGAGCAGAAAATCAGCCTTACGGATGGCGTCGGCGGTTTGAGCTAAACAGGTTATCAGTTTATCACGAAGCTCAGGCTGGCTATTCGCCCAGAGCGATGAGTGAAAATCATAGTGAAACCAGACGCCCTCGCGCTCGACATAGCGGTTTTCGTCGGGGGAATTGCCATACAATGCCATCGTCAGCAGTTTCGCGATGGAAACCGGGTTGAAAATGGTGCCGAATGGGTTGTTCAGCACGGTTAGTTTATGATCGGCCAGCCGACGCCCCATGACCTCGGCAAAACACGAACCCACCGTCACAATCTGGCTGTTCAGGCCAACGCGATGGAGAAGGGGTTCGGGCGAAAATTCGGTATGAAACTGCATACTTTTTTAACAAAAAAACGGGCCGTTTAGGTCCGTTTTTTTTAACTATTATAGCTTTGTAAATTCTTGTTTATCAGTGCGATAACAAGTTGTTTAGTGCTTCAATATTCGCTTGTTCATCGAACACGGCCAGGACCGGAATCCGAAAGCCAATAACCTGCTCCGACGCAATTTCTTCGCGGTTCGTAACCGTTTTTACGTGGGCATACTCTTCCATATCAAGGTCAAGTATATACTGCTCAATCGTCTGTTTACCGGGGGTTAACAATCCAGTATTCGGCAATGCCGTTGGCTGCATAATCCGTGAATTTAACCCCCCGGTCCCGGCGGGCCGTGCTTTTTGACAATACTTCAATAACCAAATCGGGCGCCGGTAATTTCATCTGGTCAGCCGTGAACTGACTTGCCTTTTCCTGCTTCCAAAAGCAGATATCCGGCCGCGTCGGCGGTCCGATCGTAGTCGTTACGCAACAGGGCAATCAGGGCTTTCTCCGAAGCTACCCGGCCTACTTTGTGCTTAATGGCGTAGGAGCTTAGCAGGCGATGAATATTGCCAACCGCAGCCCAGTGCCGCTCCTTCACGGGCGAGTGCATAACAATATGGCCATTAATAAACTCGGCCTTAACGTCATCCCGCAACCAGGCATAAAAGTCGTCACGACGCCGGGCCTCTAAGCGCAGGGCAGCTTCAGCCTGCCGCAGGAGTTGCGGCAAATTAGGGGCGTCTAAGAGTTGTTCTAAATCCAGTGCAGCCATCGGATTGGTTTGTTTCTCTTCAAAGATAACAAAAAACCGACCGGCTTCGTCGCAAAACAAGCCGGTCGGTTTGGGTTAAAATCAGGATAGCTTATTCAGCCGAAACGACTTCAAATTTCACTTTATGCTTCACATCCTTGTGGAGATCGAGCGAAGCCTCGTAGGTGCCAAGGGTTTTCACATCTTCAACCGTAATTTTCTTGCGGTCGATGTCGAAGCCTTTGGCGCGGAGCGCGTCGGCAACCTGTGTGTTGGTGACGCGGCCAAAAATTTTACCACTTTCACCTGCCTTCGCCGGAATGGTCAGCGTCATATCGCCGATCCCATCGGCGATAGTCTGCGCGTCAGTTTTAATTTTTTCGGCTTTGTGGGCCGCCTGGCGAATGTTTTCGGCAACGATTTTTTTGTTTGAATCAGTCGCCATCATGGCAAACCCCTGGGGAATCAGGTAGTTGCGGCCATAGCCGGGCTTCACCGCAACGGTGTCGTTCTTATAGCCCAGGCCGGCAATATCGGTTTTTAGGATGATGTCCATTTTTTGAAAAAGTTATAGAGTTGTATAGTTATAGAGTTGTATAGTTGTTACTGCCGTAACTGGTAGCCACTGGAACTCTACAACCTTACAACTTTATGACTATACAACTTATTTTAGTGAATCGCCTACATAAGGCAGGATGGCTAAATGACGAGCGCGTTTGACAGCCTGGGCCACTTTGCGCTGGTTTTTGAGGCTGGTGCCGGTGAGCCGACGGGGCAGAATTTTGCCTTGTTCGTTCAACAGCTTCAGCAGGAAGTTGCCATCCTTATAATCGATATATTTGATACCGGCTTTCTTGAAGCGGTCGTATTTTTTGCGGTTCTCGGTTTTTGAAACAGATTCGTTCTGTAAGCTCATGATTACTTGGCCTCCGCGGCGTTTTCGGTTTGTTTTTTCTTACCCACTAAGCCATTGCGCTTCCGGTCGTTGTAGGCAACAGCGTGCTTGTCGAGCGAAATCGTCAGGTGACGGATGATGCGCTCGTCGCGGAGATACTCGGTATTGAGTTTCTCGATAATCGTGCCGGGGGCTTTAAACTCGAAGAGTTGGTAGTAACCCGTGTTTTTGTGCTGAATGGGATAGGCCAGCTTGCGAAGGCCCATGTTGTCTTCGTGAACAAGCTCCGCACCGTTTTCGGTCAGCACTTTGCGGAACTTGTCAACGGCGTCCTTCATCTGAGCATCAGATAAAACGGGAGTTAAAATGAACACCGTCTCGTAGTTATTAGGAAACATTTTTTTGGAATTGATTTGAAATGAGGGCGCAAAGGTAGTTAAAAAAAAGCACGGTGCCAAGAGCAGGGGGCAGAAATACGCCATGCTCCTGGCACCGTGCTCCTCGCTCCGGCTACTTCACGGTAAACTCGCCTTCGCCAATGCGGAAGCCCTCGCAGTAGATTTCAATGGTATGCGCTCCTTCGTTGAAACGCTGCCCACCCCGGCCGAAGATGAAATCGACACGCTGGCGGGTGTTATCGAACGTAAAGCGCTGCATGGCGGTGTAGATCATGCCCTGGCCGTTGTAAGTAAACTCACCCGAACCAGTCGCCATGTCGGATATTACAGCGCCACTGGGGTCTATGATTCGCATGTAGAGTTCTTTTTCTTCCTGCTTCGCCAGGCCGTTAGGCGCCAGCTTTACGGACACGTGTATTTTATCGAGTCTCTTCGCTTTATAAGTACCGCCGTCGCTTTCTTTCCCGCGGGTATTGATGGCATTCACGGTCACCGCTTCAGCCCGCAGGGCGGCTGCTATGGTAACTTTCTCGGCTAACTCCTGATTCTTGGAGGCCACCGCCACCACCGAGTCGCTCAGGGTCTGTTTCTCGGCTTTCAGGCCGGTGTTCTCCTGCGCCAGCGTCTGATTCTGCTGCGCCAGAACGCCGTTCTCTTCTTTCAGCCGGGCTATTTCCTGATCTTTCTGGGCCAGTATGGCCTGATAATTCCGGATTTTCTGATCATATTTTCGGCTGTCAAACGTGCCCACATTTTTCAATTCGCGTTTGTCAATTTCTAACTGGGCTTTCACTTTCATCAGTGAATCGACGCTACCGCCTAATTGTTGAATTTCGGCAATTTTGGCGTCCAACTGGGCCGAAATAGAATCGAGTTTGGTTTTAGCAATCAGTACTTCTTCGGTTTTAGCGGCAATTGTTGCGTCTTTCGTTTTGTTATCCTGCCGCTCCTGATAATAGAAATACAGCAATAATACATTCAACGCGGCCAGAATGAGTAATGCTGCCAATAAGTAGCTGCGGCTGTTGTTTCGGGACTGAGGGCGAGGTTCCATAGGGGGTGTGTCCTAACGTGGGTGGTTGCAGTTTAAGTCGTTACCAAAACCAAAGCAACACATGAATTATTGTGCTGTTGGCGCAGTTTATTATGTATTTCGGCCAAAAACTACACGTTTCTACGTAGTTCTCAAACTTATATTTGTACAATATTAACAAACGACAGTTAGTAAGTCGCTACTATAGAAAATATGATTGCTGAAACGATTCGCGTGATTGAGACTGAATTACAGACTAAAGCCAGGCTAATTGCTGTTACCAAAACGAAGCCCGTTGCACTGCTACTGGAGGCTTACGAAGCGGGCTGCCGTCGGTTTGGGGAAAACAAAGTACAGGAAATGACGGATAAACAGCCCCAATTGCCCGCCGATGTCGAGTGGCATTTAATTGGTCATCTGCAAACCAACAAAGTTAAATACATCGCCCCGTTTGTAACGCTGGTTCATTCGGTCGATAGCCTGAAACTGCTCCAGGAAATTGATAGGCAGGCCGCTAAAGTCAATCGCATCATCGACTGTCTGTTGCAAATTCACATCGCCAGCGAAGAAACCAAGTTTGGTCTCTCGCCAGACGAAGCCGAAGCGCTGCTCAATGAGCCGACAGTAAGCAATCTGCATCATGTCAACATTATTGGCCTGATGGGACTGGCAACTAATACCGACGACGACGACCAAATTCGCCGGGAATTCAGAGGCTTGAAACAACTCTATGACAAACTGGCTCAACGTCAGCGCCCGGCTGTTCACTTCAGTGAACTGTCGATGGGCATGAGTGGCGACTACCGCATTGCCATAGAGGAAGGCAGCACACTGGTTCGGGTAGGGAGTGCTATTTTTGGGAGTCGATAATGTAAGGTAGCCTGGACGGCCACGTCCGGGTGAAAATAATCTCATCCTCTCACCCGGACGTGGCCGTCCAGGCTACTTCCATGAAATTCTTCATTCAATCAGGTGCGGTGTTAGGGTTACTTGGCGTGGGGCTGGGCGCTTTTGGCGCTCATGCGTTTCGCGCCATGCTCGATGCGTCGGGAAGAACGGCTACGTTCGAGACCGCCGTTAAGTACCAGTTCTACCACGCGCTGGCCCTTATACTGGTGGGCCTGTTGATGCATACATTTGGCAGCAATCCAGCCATTGTTAAACTGCTCAACTGGGCCGGGTATTCATTTCTGGGGGGTGTACTCATTTTTTCCGGCTCACTCTACGTGCTTTGCTTCACGGGCATTACCTGGCTCGGTGCCATCACACCACTGGGCGGCCTGGCCCTGATTGCAGGCTGGGCACTGCTGCTGTGGGCTTTTTTATAGAATGATGAATGATGATAGGCTTATGCGTCAGCCAATTCATCATTCATCACTGGAACGCCAGCCCGGTCATAATTCATCATTCAATTCGTATCTTTGTCCTCTGATTCTGAGAATAATGCAAACAAATATACAGGCTGAAACCGCTCGTCGGCGGACGTTCGCCATTATTAGCCACCCCGATGCCGGGAAAACTACGCTCACCGAAAAGCTACTGCTTTTTGGGGGTGCTATTCAAACTGCCGGGGCGGTAAAGTCAAACAAAATCAAGAAATCGGCAACCTCAGATTTCATGGAAATCGAGAAGCAGCGGGGAATTTCCGTGGCTACGTCGGTGATGACATTTGAGTACGACAAGCTGAAGATAAATATCCTTGATACGCCCGGCCACAAAGATTTTGCCGAAGACACCTATCGAACACTCACTGCCGTAGACAGCGTTATTCTGGTAATCGACTGCGTGAAAGGCGTGGAAGAACAAACCGAGCGGCTGATGGAAGTTTGCCGGATGCGCGATACGCCGGTGATCATTTTCATCAATAAACTCGACCGTGAAGGCCGCAACCCATTCGACCTCTTAGACGAACTGGAAGAGAAACTCAACATCCGGGTGCGTCCCATGACATGGCCGGTAAACATGGGGTCCAACTTTAAGGGTGTTTACAGTCTCATCGAGAAAAAATTATATTTCTTTAAAGCAAACAAGACCAAAGTCGAGGCCGATGTACTGCCCATTGACCTGGCCGACGACTTGCTCGACCAGAAAGTGGGTGAGCGCGATGCCGCCCAACTTCGCGAAGATGTTGAACTGATTGATGGCGTTTATGACAGCTTCGACCGGCAGGCGTATCTCGACGGGAAGTTGGCTCCGGTATTCTTCGGATCGGCGGTCAATAATTTTGGGGTGAAAGAATTGCTCGAAGGCTTCTGCGACATCTCGCCCGAACCCATCGCCCGCCCGACGGCTACCCGCGAAGTGCTGCCCGGCGAGAAAAATTTCAGTGGGTTTGTCTTTAAAATTCACGCCAACCTCGACCCGCGTCACCGCGACCGCATTGCGTTCCTGCGTATTTGCTCCGGGGTGTTTGAACGAAATAAGTTTTATCACCACACCCGTCTGGATAAAAACGTGCGGTTTGCCAGTCCGTTTAGTTTCATGGCCGACAGCAAAAGCATTGTCGATGAGGGTTTCCCCGGCGATGTGGTGGGGCTGTATGACACCGGTACGTTTAAAATTGGCGATACCCTGACCGAGGGTGAAGATCTACAGTTTCAGGGCATTCCAAGTTTCTCGCCCGAGATTTTTAAGGAACTTATCAATCTTGACCCCATGAAATCCAAGCAGTTGGAGAAGGGCATTCAACAACTGACGGATGAGGGCGTCGCTCAATTGTTTACCCTGGAGTTGGGTAACCGAAAAATAGTGGGTACGGTTGGTGAGCTTCAGTTCGAAGTCATCCAGTATCGATTAGAAAATGAATATGGCGCCAAATGCCGATGGGTGCCGCTCAACTACACTAAAGCTTGCTGGATCACCGCCGAAAATCCGGTCAAACTGACGGAGTTCATCCGCCTGAAAGGGAATCAGATTGCGTATGACAAAGATAAGAATCCGGTTTTCCTGGCCGAGTCTGACTGGATGCTGCGGATGAATCAGCAGAATAACCCCGATATCACGTTCCACCTCACATCGGAGTTTAAAGTGGCTGCGTAGCCTTCACAAGACCTTTTCGTATAGATTTTTCAAGTCTGAATAAAACTCCCTGCCGCGAGTGGAGTTGTTAAGGTATTACTCACGTTAATCAGTGTAAAGTCATGACAAATTCACTCGCAACCCTTGCCCTCGCATTCCTCCTCAGCGGAACAGCCCTGGCGCAGCAACAACCCCGACGCGCCAAAAGCAGCAAAGCTGCAACCAGTTCATCAACTGATGCCACTGGCTCAACCTCGTCGGCGGCCAATACGCAGGATGCCACAAACGGGGCTACTGCCGGAACCGGTTTAACAAATGAACAACTTCAGGCTCAGGGGGCTGGTAGTTCGACAAAGCAAACGACAAAAGTTGATGCCCGCAGCAGTACCCGAACCAGCGCGTCGTCGGTGAAAGCCCGTAAGAAATCGACGAAGCCAGGCAATTGATTGTTGGCACTCGCCGGACGTGTTCAACTGCAGATTACTGATTAGCCGAAACTTTCCGAAGGCTGGCGGGTTGTAGTTGAGTCACTACCACTTAAACCAAATACATACATGAAAAAGCTAATGATCATTGCCACTGCCACCCTGCTGATGACAGGTGCTGCTTTCGCTCAGGATAAGGTAAAGAAAGAGGCAAAAATGGAGATGAAGGAGATGAAGCACGATGCCAAGATGGAAAAAAAAGAAGCTAAGATGAAGGGCGACCACATGAAAGCAGATGCGGCAAAAGAAATGAAGCATGACGCCAAAATGATGAAGAAAACAGCCAAAAAAACGGCTGAGAATTGATTAAATACCCCTTATTCGTAAAAAAGCTTCTCAGTAAGAGAGGCTTTTTTTATGCTTGCATAAATCTTGTGAAAAATAAATAACAGCCGTTGCTTGACTTGTAGAGCTAAGAATACGTACTATTGCAGTGTACTATTTATCTAATACACTATAACAACTTCTCCTGTATGATTCAACTACGCAATGTGTCCTTTGGCTACCGGCGCGGAAAATCATTGTACGAAGGATTAAATCTGACGCTTGCACCCGGTTCAATTTATGGGTTGATTGGCCCAAACGGGGCGGGTAAATCAACACTGCTTCGGTTACTGGCTGGTTTGCTGTATCCCAAAGCCGGTAGCATTCAGGTTGGTACATACAGACCTGGTGAACGCCTGCCCGCCTTTCTGGAAGACTTGTTCATGGTGCCGGAAGAATTTTATCTGCCATCGGTACGAATTCGGCAATACATCGACTCCAACGCGCCATTTTATCCTCGTTTCGACTGGGAACAAATGGCGGATTACGTTCGCGAGTTTGGCCTGACCGACGATCAGAAACTGAACGAGTTGTCGTATGGTCAGAAAAAGAAAATACTGATCGGTTTCGGGCTGGCAACGAACACCGCGGTCCTGCTGCTGGATGAACCCACCAATGGGCTGGATATTCCGTCGAAGAGCCAGTTCCGGCGGCTGGTAGCCGGAGCCGTTGATGACCGGCGGACGGTGCTGATTTCGACTCACCAGGTGCGCGACCTCGAAACCCTCATCGACCCTATTGTGATTCTGTCCGAGCGGGGTATTGCCCTCAAAGCAGGTGTAGAAGAAATCACCAGGCGGCTGTGGTTCGGGATGGTTGCCGATCTGGACATTGGTCGCCCGGTGCTTTATTCAGAACGGGCGGTAGGTGGCTATGCCGTTATTGCCGAAAATCGCACGGGCGAGCCCAGCCGATTAGATTTAGAGCGGCTGTTCAATGCCGTACAGGCTGACCCAGCGCGTATTAAGAATATATTTTCGGCCACCTCAACCTACGCAAACGTATGAATCAGACTTTCTCAATAACCCGTTTTGGGCGTCTGCTGCGCCAGTATTTTACCGATAACCGGGGAGCTTTAGGTGCAAACATTGGCTTGCTCATCGGCGGTTTGCTGGTGGCGAGTGCAATGGCTTATCAGGGCTCTCCGGGTGCGGTCAGTGAGCAACGGTTTGTACTCTTTTTTGTGTTAGGATGGCCCTGCTGGTATGTGTTTACCGTGCAGCAGACGGCGGTTCTGAATCAGAAAGAACGGGCCATTAACTACTTCATGCAACCCGCATCGCAGCTTGAGAAACTCCTGCTGATCTGGCTTATTTCGGGTGTAGGCTTTGTGGTTGTCTACGCATCCACTTTTGCTTTGTTCGATGCGATGTGGATTTCTTATGTCAACAACCGCGACTGGTCGCCCGAACAATTGGATATGATGCGTCAGCAGGGCAGTCTTTTTGAACTC
The DNA here is from genome assembly GCF_054781775.1 of Spirosoma areae. Lineage (NCBI taxonomy): Bacteria > Pseudomonadati > Bacteroidota > Cytophagia > Cytophagales > Cytophagaceae > Spirosoma > Spirosoma areae. Next base: position 21,102 of record NZ_BAAGTT010000044.1, read on the forward strand.
CGGTCCATTTTCGGTGAAAAAAGTATGGACGACATACCGAAGCAACTGTGGGTGTTTACGGCCCTGCTGCATTCGTTCACGATGGCCTTTTCGCTGCTGGTCCGCCGATATACATTGCCGTTAGTCGTTGTGATTGCCTTTGCGCTGCTGATTTTCAGTCACTTCGGTAATAATTTTCTGCTGCATGCACTGACCGGTTCGGGGAGAATTGGCAGTCCTACTCCGTTCACCGACGCCAATGCTATGTCGCCCACGGAGCAGTATCGGTATCGAACGGTCGAGTTGCCCCAACCGATTGGTAATCAGATTCGCTACCTGGTGGGAATCATCGCGGTAATCCTGCTATACCTAACAGCGTATGTTCGGCTTAAAGAACGGGAGGTATAACGATGGATTTTCGGGACAAACAAGCCATTTACCTGCAAATTGCTGAATACGTCAGCGAGCAGGTGCTACTGAGCCGATGGCCGGTGGGCGAGAAGATACCGTCGGTGCGCGACCTGGCCGCTGAACTGGAAGTAAACCCCAACACAGTGATGCGGACGTATGAATTCCTGAGTCAGAAGGAGGTGATTGCCAACAAACGGGGTATTGGCTACTTTGTGGCCGACGAAGCCCCCGACCGCATCCGGGCCTATCGGCGCGAACAGTTTTTAGCCCACGATCTGCCGGGTTTCTTCAGGAATCTGTACTTGCTGGGCATTGAGTTGCCAGAGATTGAAACGCGCTATGAGCAATTCGTAGCGGCTCATTATCAATAATTTAATGAATTATGTGCAATAACTTAATGAATAATGTGCAATGGAAAATGTAGAATAAAGCTACGCCTGAGCGCATGTTCATCCTGTTCCATTATACACTCTCCATTGTCTGTCAGCCATGAAAACAAGCTATATCCTCCTGGCAATCCTTGCTGTTGTGACGCTCACCAGCATGATTGCGACCGATGTGCTGCTTAAACAGCAGTACGATAAAATTGACTGGCGTAATCCGTATCAGCATTTCGAGAAACGAAGCCTGCCTTCGGCGAAACACGTAGTGATCGAAGGCACACCGATTAATGAAATCATTGTTTTACAGAGTGCCGATAAACCGCAGGCGCTGATTGAACCCGGCGACGTGAAATTTTACCGCAGCCAACAACAGGGCGATACGCTTTTTGTGAACTTCACTCCCGACTACAGCGGATACAAGAACAGCCCCCGTGACGACGCCGGTCCTGAACATCGTATTCTTATTCGGTTGGTGCTCCGGCTGCCTACCCTGCAAACGCTGCGCGCAGCAAATTCCCGGCTGACGGTATCGGATTTTACGACTGACAAACTTGGGATTATGTTGATGAACAGTCGGCTCCGAACACATAAGCTAACCATCTCAGATGCCTTTAGCCTAACTATTAGCCAGCATAGTTTTGCCGTGCTGGGAACTGCCGACCGGTATACGTCAGTCCACGCAAGTGTGCAGGATTCGAGTGGCATCTACTTAAACAATACATCCGTTAACACATTAACGACTGACGTTTCACCAAAAGCTGAAGTGCAGTTGCGAGGGCAGGCCTTGAAATGGCTTAGGTAGTAAATAGTGAACTATACGGGCGGACACAGGGAGGTATATACGCTGCCATCCCCATTTTACTTGTACGCAGGTAACTTTTTGTCTTGTAATTCGGCAGAAAACAAAAAAGCCGCTCCGAAAATCGGAGCGGCTTTCCGCTTCTATCCACACCATTTCAAGACCGGCGACCGGGCGGCCGCCAAATCTTGATGTTCAACCTTCCCTTTGTAAAGGATCGTTTGCGCTAAACTAAGCAATTTCTTTTACAGTACAAGAAAACAGGCTTCTATGTTAACTGCGTGATACTGCAAAGGTTGCAATATCCTGTTAATAAAACGATAATAAACGGCTAAAATTATTTAACGCGCAAAAAATGCGCTCTCGGTTCAGATTCGTGCCAGTATACAAGTGGGGAATTGCTGGAAACAGGCCTTTTCTGTGAACAAAACAATTGATGAAAGCTACTGAATACCAATGTTATAGTCTTACTAACTGGGGTAGAACTTGTAGCCAGACTCCTGCTGGGTCTCCTCAAAACGGCGCGAATACTATATAACACATACCAACAATTGTGTAAAACTAACGCACCTGTCAATGACGACCTTTGTTATGTAATAAACAACCAATATGGAAACACTCAACCCAGTATCAGCCCGATTTAAAACCAATATCAAGTGTGGCGGTTGCATAGCCACCGTAACGCCTTTTCTCAACGAAGCCGTTGGCGACGGGCACTGGCAGGTCGATACGCAAAGTCCGGATAAAATACTAACCGTTGAAACGAGCGATGCTGCCCTTGTGAAACAGGCCATTGAAAAAGCTGGCTATAAAGCTGAGTTGCTGAACTGACATGTCAACCGAGGTAATTACGCAACAGAAACGAAGCACACCAGCCAGTCCGTCATCGGAAATTCGGGAAACCTTTCCCGTACTGGAGATGAGTTGCGCGGCCTGTGCCGTCAGCGTTGAATCGACATTGAAGCATACGCCCGGCGTTAGCGATGCCGGCGTAAACTACGCCAGTCAAACTGCCTGGGTGCAGTTCAATCCGGCTGCTGTAACACCGCCCGATTTGCAACAGGCAGTTCGGGCGGTGGGCTACGATCTTGTGGTGGAAACCGAAGACCCGTTTCGGGTACAGGAAGAAGCCAGGCAACAACGAAGCGAGGACATTAAAAAACGAACGATCTGGGCCTTGATTCTATCCGTGCCGGTCGTCCTGATTGGGATGTTCTTCATGCGTATGCCGTATGCGAACGGGATCATGATGGCCTTATCGGCCCCGGTTGTGTTCGGGCTGGGTCGATTGTTCTTCGTCAACGCCTGGAAACAGGCCCGTCATGGCAAAGCCAATATGGATACGCTGGTGGCGCTTAGCACTGGCATTGCGTTTTTGTTCAGCGCATTCAACACGATTTATCCCGAATTCTGGCATCAGCGCGGTCAGCATCCGCACGTCTACTTTGAAGCCGCTTCGGTGGTAATTGCCTTTATCCTACTGGGTAAACTACTCGAAGAACGGGCCAAATCAAACACATCATCGGCGCTTAAAAAACTCATGGGCCTGCAGTCGAAAACGGTTCGATTGATTGAGGACGACAGCGAACGTGAGGTTTCTATCGCATCCGTGCGGGCGGGGAATCTGCTGCTGGTTCGGCCCGGCGAGAAAATTCCCGTAGACGGACGGGTCGAATCCGGGCGTTCGTATGTAGACGAGAGCATGATAAGCGGGGAGCCGGTGCCGGTCGAAAAACAAGCTGGTAACCCTGTTTTCGCTGGAACGATTAACCAGAAAGGAAGCTTTCGGTTCCGGGCCGAAAAAGTGGGAGCTGATACCCTCCTGGCCCAGATCATCCGACAGGTGCAGGAGGCCCAGGGAAGTAAAGCTCCCGTGCAGCAACTGGTTGACCGAATTGCGGGCGTTTTTGTGCCGGTCGTGCTGGGCATCGCCCTGCTGACGTTTGTTATCTGGGCGCTGTTTGGTCAGGTGCTGGTGCTGGGGTCCGATTCGCTTACAACAGCCTTACTAACCTCGGTAACCGTGCTGGTCATCGCCTGTCCATGCGCGCTGGGCCTGGCCACGCCAACGGCAATTATGGTGGGCGTTGGGAAAGGGGCCGGAAACAATATTTTGATTAAAGATGCTGAAAGCCTGGAAGTAGCCCAGCGGGTCAATGCCGTTGTGCTCGATAAAACCGGCACCATTACCGCCGGAAAACCCGTTGTAACCGACCAGTACTGGTCGGTATCCGACAAGGAGAAAACGCAGGTACAGCGCGTGCTGTTGTCGATGGAAGCACAATCCGAACATCCGCTGGCCGAAGCCGTCACAGCCTGTCTGACCAGTGTAGAATCGGTAGCACTGGATTCTTTTGACAGCCTGACAGGCAGGGGTGTGATGGCGAATTATCAGGACGATACGTATTTTGTAGGTAACTATTCTCTTCTGACAGAGAACCAGATTGCCTTATCGGATGACCTGATTCAGCAAGCCAGTCAATGGCAGGAGCAGGCTAAAACCGTCATCTTTTTTGCCCGGACTGGAGGGTCCCGGACTGGAGGGTCCCGGACTGGAGGGTCCCGGACTGGAGTTGATAGACTGGAGAACGTACTGGCCATCCTTGCCATTGCCGATCCGGTGAAAGCCACCTCGAAGCAAGCCGTTGACACATTGCAGCGCCGGGGAATTGACGTCTACATGCTGACCGGCGATACGAGTCAAACCGCAGCCGCCGTAGCCAGGCAGGTTGGGATTCAGCACTATAAAGCCGGGCTGATGCCCGTTGATAAAGCCAATTTTGTGAAGGCATTACAAGCGGCTGGCAAGGTGGTTGCGATGGTTGGCGATGGCATCAACGACGCGCAGGCACTGGCTCAGGCGGACATCAGTATTGCCATGGGGAAGGGTTCCGACATTGCAATGGACGTCGCCCGGATAACGCTCATCACCTCCGACCTGACCAGCGTACCGAAAGCATTGCAGTTGTCGACGCAAACGGTTCGGGTTATTCGGCAAAACCTATTCTGGGCCTTTATTTATAACCTGGTTGGCATCCCAATTGCTGCCGGCGTGTTGTTCCCGGCATTCGGTTTTCTGCTCAATCCGATGCTTGCCGGAGCCGCAATGGCCCTGAGTTCCGTGTCGGTTGTGAGCAATAGCCTGCGGCTGCGCGGCATGAAATTGTGAGTATGCTACGCCAACCAACGCCACAACCTGACGATAAAAAGCCCCGCCAGAAATCTGGCGGGGCTTTTTATCAATCTATCAGCCTTAAAAGACAGCCGGTAAACGGCCGGATTTATTTGGCAACCGTACCACGCAGTGCACGCGGAATTTCGATGCTGGCTACCGGGTTCGATGCCTGTTCGAGCATCTCGATGTTTTTCACTGGGATCTGACCAACGCGGACGGATTTGCCCAGGTCAAGACCAGATACATCCACGTCAATAAAATCAGGAATATTCTCAATAGCCCCTTTCACGCGCAGTTTCCTGACGCGGGTTACTAATTTGCCTCCTTTTTGCACACCCGGAGCCGTACCGACCAACCGGACAGGAACGGCAATCTTAACGGGTTTTTTGTCCGTTATCAGCAGAAAATCAGCGTGCACCAGTACATCGCTTACCGGATGAAACTGGGTTTCCTGAAGAATAGCCCGGTACTCGTCACCTTCGATGTTGAGGGCAACTTCGTAAATATTGGGCGTATAAATTAAGTCGCGGAACAGAATGGCCGGCGCATAAAAATGCACCTGATCTTCGCCACCATACAACACACACGGAACATTGCCCTCGGCCCGAATCGCTTGTGATTCCGTGCGGCCGAGATTCGCTCGTTGATACCCTACAATCTCGATTTTTTTCATGACAAAATTTAATTTTGACCGGGTCGCCGGTGCGATGATAGAATGATTGAGTTAGTGAATGATGGACGAGATGGTTTATTCAGTCATTCGCTCATTCAAAATTCAATCATTCAGTACTTTATAAACAGTGAACTAATAGATTCATGGTCACGAATGCGGCCAATGGCTTTGGCAAATAACTCCGCCACCGACAGCACTCTGATTTTTGGATTGGCCTGCTGCATGGGCAGCGTGTCGGCCACAACCAACTCCTGTAACACCGAGCTGGCAATGTTTTCGTGCGCCTTTCCTGACATAATCGGGTGCGTACATACGGCCCGCACCGACAAGGCGCCTTTTTCCATAATAATCTGGGCTGCTTTGGCCATCGTGCCGCCTGTGTCGATTAAATCGTCTACCAGCACCACGTTGGCCCCTTCAACATCGCCAATGACCTGCATCGAGGCAATCTCGTTGGCTCGTTTGCGGTGCTTGTCGCACAGCACAATGTCAGCGTTGAAATGCTTCGCAAACGTGCGGGCACGGTTGGCGCCACCCACATCCGGCGAGGCAACCACCAGATTTTCTAAGTTCAGGCTTTTGATGTACGGTACAAAAACCGACGTTCCTTCCAGGTGGTCGACCGGGAAGTCAAAAAAGCCCTGAATTTGCCCGGCATGAAGGTCAATCGTCATCAACCGGTCGACACCCGATGCGGCCAGCATGTTGGCTACTAACTTAGCGGCAATCGACACGCGGGGCTTATCTTTCCGATCCTGTCGGGCATAGCCGAAATACGGAATAACGGCCGTAACATAGTGAGCCGAGGCCCGCCGGGCAGCATCCACCATCAGCAGCAGTTCCATCAGGTTATCACCGGGTGGGGGCGTAGACTGAATCAGAAATACATCGCAGCCCCGGACCGACTCCTCAAAACTGGGCGACATCTCCCCATCGCTGAACCGTCGGCAGGTGTAGCCGCCTAAGTCTTTACCGTAGTAATGCGCGATTTTTTCGGCCAGATACGTGGATTGACTTCCCGAAAAAATCTTAACCGGATTAAACGATGCCATGGTGTGCCCGACAAATTTCCCGCAAAGGTACGGAAAAAACGGGCAGGGTATTGAATCAATTTGAAGTTTCTTTAGGAAAACCAGTTGGCCATATGAAAAGGTCCTGTAGCCTAAACGGTATAATTGTCGTAATCGATTTCTTCAGGCCGGGCAACGGCGCAGGCTTGTACGCCATCAAACTTTGGGTGGCTATTCACGGCATCCCGAAAAGCTTTGTCGATGATGATGGCTATTTTTCGGTTGGAGAGCAGGACTGCCTTCAAATGCCAGTAGTCTTTATTCAGTTTCAGGCATTTCTCATCCAGCCGCTTCGGAAATTTCACGGCCTTCATTTCATCAGTAGATATTTTGACTAACCGCCCGCTTACTGTCAATTGGTTGATTATGGTGATAATACTCCGCCCAAAGTTACCCTGATTACTGGCATGATATTCCGCAAGTAGTTTTTGGGTAAGTACCAAATGTCCCTCTTTGAATAACCAATCCATTAATTTTAGGTATTCCGGGTCAGCGGGATTCTTGAAATTCTTGGCGACGTTATTGTCAACGAATAAATCTTTTATCATGCTACAGCATTCATCGCAATGTTCATTACATCAAGTCCGTAGGTATCAAAGAACCCCTGCGGTGCGCCTTTAATTTGTCCATCGGTTGCAAACTCAACATCATGCACCGTGCTTTTCACACCGTCGTTTTCAAAATATAGTACTCGTACATCTTCTGGTTTTAATTCTCCAGTGACTAATAAAAGACGAATTCGATTGAGTAGGTACTCACTATGAGTTTCAACAATATATTGCTTTTGGGTCTTCTTAATTTGATTGGATAAGTAGTTGCCAAATTGTGCCTGAATTTTGGGGTGTAGGTGAATTTCAGGTTGGGATATGGCAAGGCAGGATTGGTCAGAGAGTTGTAAATCGGCTACGATGATTGGCAGAAATTGGCTAATTCCAAAACCAACGTCTACTAAAGAATTGTACAAGGCAGAATTAGGTGTTTTAATATTGAGTTCGAATCTACCCCCTTTGCTTTTATTGGATTGTATTTCGTCAAATAGCTGTAAATCTTTTAATAAAAGATTTAATTCATTAAGCTTTTTAGGGTCTGTCACTTCCCATTCCATAATTTGATCAATATATCCTTCTCCAGAAGAACTGATTTTAGCTTCAGCTTTTGTCTTTTGATAATATGTTCTTTCAGGGGGTAAGCGAAAAGAGCCTATATAATTAAAATTATATAACTGTAATGCATAAGGGGATACTCCTATGCCACCAATGGAGTAATTTCGAAAATCTTCTAAAATGGGTAAAAGAAAAGTTCTAATCATTTTATCTGCTGAAGGGAACTTAATATTATTGAATATCAAATTTCCTTCAGTAGATATAATAAATTCGTCTTGTGACCTACCTTTGATACTTGTAAGAATAAAAGCTTCTGGAAGCTTTTTGTTTTTATGCTGGCTAAATAAACTTAAGTTAACTGAATAGTTTCCACTATTCATATTAATCGATAATTCTAAGCGTTTGTTTTTTAATTCTAAATTATGCAATACAGGTAACCCACCACTATCACCTTTCCAAGTAGTGTTGTAATATAATTCATCAAAATAATTGGATCTTATAGAAAATTTTATCGAGATATTTTTCTGAATATCTTTTCCCAATACTACTTCCTCAAAACTTCCCATATTCACATACTTACCGTTGGGCGACAAATAGAAAGGAAATTGCTCTGTTTGTAAAACAGCTAAAATTGCGTAGATCAACGAACTCTTGCCGCTGCTATTTGCACCCGTCAGTATAGTAATAGGGGCAAACTTTACGTCGAGTTCTTCAAAGCACTTGAAATTCTTTAGGCCGAGTGAGTTAATCAGCATAGTTTTTTGTCGGTAAAGTAGGCGAGTAAAAAATTCATGTCTATAACTAACTTCATGCAGCACGGGAGAGAGACACCTCAATTTCTTCGACCCGCCAAGCCGCAAACGCCAATGATTCGCGGATGTCATCAGCTTCAAGATACGGATAAGCCGCTAAAATTTTCTCTGTCGAGTAGCCTACCGAAACAAGACCTACAATGGTGCCGACCGTGACCCGAATCCCCCGAATGCAGGGCTTGCCGCCCATGACTTCGGGGTCAAGGGTAATGCGTGTGAATTGTTGCATGATGTTGAAATCGGTTAAGGGACAAAGCTATGAAATTAGCGTCAGCACGAAAGCGGCACTTAGGCATAAAAATGTATTTCCGCGGTTACTACAAATACTCTCCGTTCGCGCTTGGTACTGTAGCCGAACAGACTCTTTTTTCTGGTTAGGTCCAGTGTGTCGTTGTGGATGTCCACAACTCGCAGCCCTCACAAGGGATAAATCTTAAATAGACTTAGCAGGCGCTGACTGGCAGCAGAAATCTTCCTTTTCTCTCCCCTTCTATACGTGTCCAAACCGCGCGAACGCCTGCCGTTCCAGTTCTTCCTGATGGTCGGGGTGGGCGATGTGGATGAGGGCGCGGGCACGCTGGCGCAGATTCTGCCCGTAGAGGTCGGCGATGCCAAACTCGGTGACGATGTAATGAACGTGAGCACGGGTGGTCGTTACGCCCGCACCTTCCTTCAAAAAGGGCACGATTTTGCTCAATCCTTTGCTCGTTGTGGACGGCAGGGCAATAATCGGCTTGCCCCCTTCCGAAAGGGTGGCTCCGCGCACGAAATCCATTTGCCCGCCAACACCTGAGTACTGAACCGTACCAATGGTGTCGGCGCAGACCTGCCCGGTCATGTCAATCTCGATGGCTGAGTTGATGGCCGTTACCTTCGGGTTCCGCCGAATGATGGCCGTATCGTTGGTGTAGCTGGCCTGCTTCATGGCCACGCCGGGGTTATCGTCGATAAAGTCGTATACACGCTGACTGCCCATCACAAACGCCGACACGATGCGGTGCGGCAAAACCGTTTTGTGTTCGCCCGTAATGACGCCCCGCTCCACCAAATCAATCACGCCGTCTGAAAACATTTCGGTATGAATGCCCAGCCCTTTGTGGTGAATCAGTTCGCCCAGTGTTGCGTTCGGAATGCCGCCGATGCCAAGTTGAAGCGTGGCGCCATCTTCGACTAAACTGGCCACGTACTGCCCAATTTTGCGGTCTTCCGCACTGATTTCACCCGGTAACACTTCATACAGGGGTTCATCGACCTCAATGGCCGCGTGGAGCATCGAGGCCGGAATCAGCCCGTCGCCGTGGGTGCGCGGCACACGCGGATTAATCTGGGCAATGACGTATTTAGCCGTCTGAATGGCCGCTAAGGAAACATCCACCGACGGGCCGAGGGAGCAATACCCATGTGCATCCGGGGGCGACACCTGAATCAGGGCTACGTCGATGGGCAGAATTTTCCGCCGGAACAGCAGCGGTACTTCGCTCAGAAATACCGGAACATAATCGCCAATGCCCTGCGCTAACTGTTTCCGCATATTGGCCCCGATAAAGAAGGAATTGGGCCGGAATGATTCGCGGTATTTCTTGTCTAAATAGGGCAGGGGGCCTTCAGTATGAATGTGACATATTTCCACATCGCGCAGACGGTCGGCCTGCGCCACCAGTGCGTCGATAAGTACGTGGGGCGTCTGGGCAACGCTGTGGATGAATACCCGATTGCCCGACTGAATGGCTGAAACGGCCTGTTCGGGAGTGGTAATGGGAAGAATGGCTGGCATAGTTAAGATCTGAAACAGGCGCTGGCTGTTCCAGGCGTGAAAACAATAACGCCTGAGCGAACGGAGGAGTTTGAAAAATGATTGACTTTTCTGGCTTATCGATTTGTGTCAGAGATTCGACGGTAGAGCCGACACGATTTGAGGAACCTCCGCCGTGAGTAGTTGCTGGAACCATCGCCCGGATGCCTTCACGATGCGCTGCTGGGTTCGGAAATCCACGTAGACTAAGCCAAACCGGGGCCGGTAGCCTTCAGCCCACTCGAAATTATCTAAGAACGTCCAGGCGAAATAACCGTTTACTGGTAAACCTTCCTGTTTGGCCTGCAACACCTGCCGGAGGTAACTCTGGTGGTACTCCACCCGCGCCCGGTCATTGACCTGACCCTGCTCGACCGAATCGAAAAAGGCGGCACCGCTTTCGGTAATGTAGATTTTTTTGACGCCTTCATACTGACTGAACTGCCTGATAACCTGGTACATACTTTCGGGATAAACCTCCCAGCCCATTTCGGTGATGGTCGGCACGTTCCGTCGGAGGGGCGACACCTGAGTTGCCCACAGATATGGGATGAAATAGGATTGCTCAACCACCACCCGGAAATAATGCTGTAGTCCAACAAAATCGAAGTTGAAAGCCAGCCGCTCCATATCGCCGGGTTTGGCCACTTTTTTAGCAATACCCGCCAGAAACGGTAGTTCTTTGGTTGGATAGCCCAATCCGAGGGCTGGTTCGATAAAAAGTCGGTTCATCAGGGCGTCAGCACGGGCGGCTGCGGCCTGGTCGCGGGGAGTAAAGGGGGTAATGGGCGAACACGAAAACGTTGTGCCAACCTGGGCATCCGGCACATTCGCCCGCACAATTCGCCCACCTTCGGCCTGTGCCAGGGCGGTATGATGAATGACCGGCAGCAAGTTCCGAAAACTCCGCCGGCCGGGGGCGTGCTGGCCCGTGAAATAGCCGAGTACCGAAAACGCAATCGGTTCATTGAGAATAATCCAGTGCTTCACTTTAAGGCCGTAGGCTTTTGTGCAAACGTCTACATAGTCGGCAAACCAGTGAATGATATTACGATTGGGCCAGCCGCCTTTGTTTTCGAGTGCCTGGGGTAAGTCCCAGTGGTAGAGGGTGATCCAGGGGGTAATGCCGAGCGCAAGGCAATGGTCGATCAGGCGGTCGTAGAAACGCAAACCTGCTTCGTTGATGCGGCCACCCTGGGCCGGGCCAACGCCATCGGGCAAAATGCGCGACCACGACAGTGAGAACCGAAAGGCAGTCAGTCCTAACTCGTTGTGTAAGAGCAGGTCGGATTCGTAGCGGTCGTAAAATTCGCAGGCACTATCGGCAGTTTCGCCGGTTTTAATTTTGCCTTTCTGACGGCTGAACGTATCCCAAATGCAGGGCGTTCGCCCGTCGCGGTCAACGGCCCCTTCAATTTGATAAGCGGCTGTGGCGGTTCCCCAAACGAAGTCCGGGCCAAAATCGGAACGGTTAAAATTCGGCGGAGTAGCCGTTGAGTCAGGTCGATTCGTCACTCGTTGGGCAGTCTGATAACTTGTAAAATTAACCGATTGCTATCAACAAAAAATCCCCAGCCTGATAAGTTAATATACCAGGCTGGGGATTCATCAGGTTACGGTGAGGGTAGCGATACTAACCGCGACGGCCATAGGGGGCGTTGCGGGGGCGGTACTGTTGCTGAACAAACAAGCGGTCGCGTTGGGCGGAGGTCAGCACGGCCATCATATCCTGCCGTTTCCGAAGTTGAAGCTGCCGATAGCCATCCGGTGTCAGCCGCGACGTTGCCATCTGGCGGTCATACTGGTCTTCAATCTTGTGGAGTTGCTTTTCCTGCCGGCGCGATAAACCAACGATGTCGTCGATGCGCTCAATTTTCAACTCGTCCCGGTTCTGGTCCTGGTCGTAGCCACGTCCGCCGTACTGTGGAGGGCGATTGTCGAACGGCCTCGAATAAACGCGCTGGGCCAGCGAAACGCCGGTGGTTAGGGTCAGGAAAGCAAAGGCGGCAATGAGTGTCTTTTTCATGATCAGATTGTGTAGTTTATGTGTTACTGACGGTTAGAGAAAAATTGCCCGGCCGGGTTTAATGAGCACGATGAGCTTATGGTCGAATGCCATTTTTCGGCTCCCGAATTGGCCTAAAAGCAGGATAAATTTGTTTTGGCCCGGCTGTAATCCTGTCAGAAAATTAGTCTTTCTGGTTTCGGCGGGCCATTGCCTGCGCCAGCATACTGGCCACAATGAGTTGCAGGGCGTGATAGAGCATGATCGGCAGGAGCGCAATACCGGCCAGGCTGCCCGGAAACAGTACAGTCGCCATCACGCTGCCCTGCACCAACGACTTCTTGGAGCCGCAGAACAGGGCCGTAATGCGGTCTTCCCGATTGAAACTCAGCAGGCGGCAAACCAGGTGAACGAAACCGAACATCAGGAAAAATAGCCCCAGCATCAGACCCGCCAGCCACAGTAGATCGCGGGCCGTATACCGGGCAAACAGATGCCGCGAAAACGACTCGCAGAAGGCCGTATACACAATGAGCAGAATGGTAAGCTGATCAAAATAACGCAGGGATTGCTTATGCCGCTCTGCAAACCAACCCAGCCGCCGGTTCAGCAACAGACCCAGCACAACCGGGACAATAACCTGAAGGGTCAGCTTGCCAATAACACTGCCGAGGTCGTACTGGCCCGTCGTATTCGCCAGTAAGAAGCTCATCCAGAGGGGCGTAATAAATACCCCTATCAGACTGGAGATGCTGGCGTTGAAAATGGCCGCCGGGATATTGCCGCCCGCAATAGACACCATCACGACCGACGATGATACGGTTGAGGGCAGCGCGGCTACGTAGAAAATACCGAGCCAGAGCAAGGCCGTGTCGGTTGTCATCAGCAACGAACGGGCGGCCAGCACCACCGCCGGAAAAACAAGGAACGTGGTCAGGTGAATGACCAAATGAAGCCGGTAATTCTGAAGGCCTGCCCGCAACTGAGCAAAATTCAGGCGTAGGCCGTAGAAGAAAAAGATCAGCGTGACGCCATAACCCGCCAGCGACGCTACCGACAGCGGCCCCTCCTGAATGCCGGGGCCGGGCCACAGTTTAGCCAGCCCGATCATGGCCAGCAGAGCCAGAATAAACCAATCCAGCCCAACGCGGGCCATTAACGAACCAAAAGACGCTTTTGCCATACGAAGAGTAACCGGGTCCAGACCGATTTCGTTTACCTACGACGGATTCATGAAACAGAAGGGTCAGTCCAGCCATCGGTCCAAGTAAGTTCAGGTAAAAATAGCTTTTGGTATCAGCCGCTGCTAACGGCTGTTCGCCAACCCAGTCCTCGGTATGAACCACCTGCCTCTACTCGACTTCCTGGTTCTGGCCCTCTATATGGCCGGTATGGTGGCCGTCGGCGTTTACTTTTCCCGTAAGAACAAACAGGCGGGGAGCCAGAACGCCGACCAGTTCACTACAGCCTCCGGCCTGATTCCGGGCTGGGCCGTGGGCCTATCGCTGTATGCCACCTTTCTGAGCAGCAATACGTTTCTGGGGGTGCCCGGCAAGGCATTCGGCAGCAACTGGAATTCGTTTGTCTTCAGCTTGTCCATGCCCCTGGCGGCCTGGGTCGCGTCGCGCTTTTTTGTTCCCTTTTACCGACATACCGGCGAAATATCAGCCTATACTCACCTCGAGAAACGGTTTGGTCCCTGGGCCAGATCGTACACAGTCGTTTGTTTTCTGCTGACTCAACTGGCCCGCATGGGGTCCATCTTTTTCGGCGTTGCCCTAACGCTCCAGGCGCTTACTGGCTTCCCGCTCGTCTCGATTATGATCGTCACGGGGATATGTATCACGGTCTACACCGTGCTGGGTGGGATGGAAGCCGTGATCTGGACGGAAGTGGTGCAGGGCATCATCAAAACGCTGGGGGCGCTGCTGATCATTGGCCTGATTGTAGCGGACCTTCCGGGCGGAGTCGCCCGCATCATTGACATTGGCCAGGCAAACGATAAATTCTCGCTTGGTAGTTTTTCGCCCGATTTTACCCGGAGTTCATTCTGGGTGGTGCTCCTGTACGGGTTTTTCATCAACCTGAACAACTTCGGCATGGATCAAAATTACGTTCAGCGGTACCATACGGCCCTTTCATCCCGGCAGGCCAGCCGGTCGGTTTGGATATGCGTACTGATCTACGTACCGGCATCTTTCCTGTTTTTTATCATTGGTTCGGCCCTGTTTGCTTATTATCAGGTCCATCCTGACCTGATGAATGCGGTAAAAATGCAGGTTGCCACCGAAAAACTTCCCGGCGCCAGTCCGCAGGCAATCAGCCGGTTCGTTTCCCAACTGACACCCGCTGACATTGGCGACCGGATCATGCCGCATTTTATGGTTACGAACGTGCCGCAGGGCCTGGTTGGGCTGATTGTCGCTGCTATCCTGTCGGCGGCTATGAGCACCATCAGTTCGGGGATGAATGCGTCCGCCACCGTTTTTTCCATCGACCTCTATCAGCGGTATGTGCGCCCGAACCTGTCGCAGCGGCAGGCCCTGCGGGTGCTTTACGTAACAACCACGTTTTTCGGTGTGGCGGGTATGGCCGTTGGCGTTGCCATGATTGGAATTAAGAGCGTGCTGGACACCTGGTGGCAGTTGTCGGGTATTTTTGCAGGGGGCATGCTGGGCCTGTTTTTAGTTGGGTTCATTGCCCGCCAAGCCCGTAGTGCCGAAGCCCTGACAGCCGTCATTCTGGGCGTTCTGGTCATTCTCTGGATGACATTTTCCTACTTACTGCCCGATCAGCTGCATTTTCTGCAAAATCCGTTCCACACCCACATGACCATTGTTGTCGGAACGCTGACAATATTTTTGACGGGCCTGCTTCTGAGCAGCCGACTGCGTCAGAAGCTGCCTGAACCCGTTGCTCTGAATCAACACAACCCGTCGTAAGTCACATGAAATCAACGCTACTGCCGCAGGGCCTCATTCCGGTCATGCTGATGCCTTTTACCAACGAAAACCGAATCGACGTGGGTGGGCTGGAACACCTAATCGAGTTTTACCTGCGGGCCGGGGCTGCGGGTCTGTTTGCCAACTGTCTGTCTACCGAAATGTACTACCTGAGTGAGCAGGAACGCCTGGACCACACCCGGCAGGTGGTTGAACAAACAAAAGGACGGGTGCCGGTGGTCGCGTCGGGCACGTTTGGCGGTACAATCCGGCAGCAGGCCGCCTTCATCCGAAAGATGTATGCTACCGGCGTTGATGCCGTCATTTTGATTACGAATCAACTCGTTGCCGCAGACGAATCCGATGGCGTGTTCCTGAGCCGCCTGCATGAGCTGCTCCGATTAACAGGAGATATTCCATTGGGTTTATACGAATGCCCGGTACCCTACAAACGGTTGGTGAGCGTTCCTGTGCTTGAGGAACTCGTCGCTACCGGGCGAATAATCTACCACAAAGATACGTCCTGCTCCGTGCCGGATGTTACCCGGAAAATGGCGGTTCTGCGCGGGCGGGCGTTTGGGTTCTACGACGCGCACCTGCCCAATGCACTGGCATCGCTTCGGCTGGGTGCCCGTGGCCTGTCGGCTATTGCGGGTAATTTCTTTCCTGAGTTTGTGGTCTGGCTTTGCGCTAATTTCGATGCGCCCAGCCAGCAGCAGCAAGTCGGGTGGCTGCAAACGGAACTCACCCGAACCAACGCGCTGATTCATGCCGACTATCCCGTGAGTGCCAAATATTTTCTTCAGCGCCGGGGCTTACCCATCACGCTGCACAGCCGCTCGTACCCACATCTGCTGAGCGCGGAGCAGCGCCGTGCGCTCGATGCGCTGGGTGAAACCGTTGAGGAGTGGCGTAATCGGCTCACTCCTCAATCGGTTCCAGACGTCGGCTTATGAGCCGATTTAATGTACATTAGATAAACAACGAACTCCCTGCAACTACACCGTCAGTTCGCCTTCTACGCCATCGTCCATCGTTTTTCCCGTTACTAAGGAGGCCGCCATCTTGAGATAAGCCACCATGCGATTGTTCTTAGTATCCCAATAGTGGATGGTTTCGGGCTGCACCCGGATGACGGTGAGGTCGGGGTCGTCCTTACCGCCCTGAAACCAGGTTTTCACGAAGGGGTTCCAGTACTCCTCGATCTTGTCCCGGTCGCGCGAGATGGTGACGCTGCCGTACAGGCTGAGGTATTCGGAGGGGCCTTCCTTGCCGAAAAAGAGCTGCACGGTCGGGTCGGCGGTTAGCTCTTTGTTTTTGTCGGAGGAGGCTGCACTGAAGAAATAGAGAGCGCCATCTTCGTCTACCCCCTGCACGGCCATTGGGCGGCTGGGCGCCGGTCGGCTATCGGTAAAGGTGGTGAACATACAGATGCCTTCGGCGAGGTCTTTGAGCTTTTTGAGCGCGTCGGGGCCAGTGAGGTTTTTGATATGGCCGTCTTCATCGTGACGTGGGTCTTGCATAAGCTGAGCCGTTTAGAAACAAGGTGAGTGCTCAAAACTGCGTGTAGACAAGTTATGTTTTGCCAACCATGAAGCGCAGCGCGTCGACAGTCGATAAACGACGCCGGGCCGGTACGTTCACGTCACTAATCCGCTCACGGCGTGAGTATGCGGGACGTGCGGTAGATGGTAAGCTGTCCGTTTTGGAGCGTCAGAAAGCCTGCCTGGTAGCGTTTTGCAGGCATAAATGTCTTGAACAAATCTGTTCGGTAGCCGTTCACGAACCAGGTCTGGTTCAGCCAGAACGACCGCCCGTCTGGATTAGGAAAGCGATAGACCGGAAATAGTAAATAATGGTCGTCGGCCCACAAAATGACCATGTTCCACTCGTTCGGCAACTGGCTGTTAGGAACCTGCCTGTTCTCAATCGAGTACTTCTCGCTGTCTTCCACCAGGGTCGGAATCAGTTGATCCTGAAGGGGGTAGGTGGCCGGGTTGGGCGCTATCTCCCGTGTCAGTTTGGCTACCAAAGCGGCCTCCTCGCCCGACGGGGTAAACACGGTAGCAATCAGTTGTTGCGTCGCCGGAGGTTGCACCTGCGTCCAGTTTTGGTAGAAGGTCAGCACCCGGTTCTGGAACAGATACGCGTTGCCCACCTGACGCCTGAAAATGCCGACCCACATCAGCACGCTCACGCCGAGGGCAATCCAGGCCAAACGGTCAGCAACCCATTGCTGTCGACTGAATACGACCATCAACTGTACATAACCCGTCAGCACGAGCATGGTCGAATAGAGCCGATAGCGGCCTTCCAGCAGGCCGGTCCACCCCGAAAAACTCAGCCGGTTTTCGACCGCTGCTCCCGCCGACAGGCCAATGAAGCCCACCATCAGGATGGTAATGAGCAACACCCGCTGCGGTTGGGTGAGTGGCTTTTGAGAGCGCCAGGATTGCCAGAGCTGCCAGCTACTCCAGGCGGTTAAGGCCAGCACCGGCAGGCAAACCAGCAGGCCATTCAGCAGATGGTATCGGTAGGTTGAGGATTGAAAATAACAGTCCACGTGCGGTCCCAGAAATAGAAACGTGGCCTTCACCTTGTCGAAGAAACTGTCGGTGTAGCTTACCGGGAACGCAGCCGGACGCTTATAGGCCCCAAAATAAACCAGTACCAATCCCGCCGTGAGCACCGCCCAGACCACTAAATCGCGCCACCGGCGTTGATACAGCAACGCACCGGCGGCCAGCACCAGGGCAATAAATCCGTTGCCCGACGTGAAACAGAGCAGCACGGCAACACCCCAACTGGCCATCCAGGGCCATCGGCGCGGGCTGGTGACTAAGCCAAACAGCAATGGATAGAGGGCATGAACGGTCAGGTTTTGCAGCGAGGCCATGCCCCACAACGAGTTTTCATAATAATTGACCTGAAATAATATCCAGCTAAGCGGAATTACGGCCAGCCACGTGTTGCCCGCCCGAAGCAGCAGCCAGGTCAAAAAAGCCCAGATCCCCACTAACGACAGATTGCCTACGACCGTAAGGGCAGAGTAAGAGATGGTGCCGTTCAGGGCGTGAATGAGCCAGAACCAGAACCGGGTATAGGCGATGCGGTGTTCATTGAGCTGGCTAAACAAAACACTCAGCTTGCCCAGGAGCGTGGGAGCCGCGTTCAGGCGCGTCAGCTCCAGTTGAACCACGTAGTCATCAAAGATGGGCAGGTTCTGGTGCAGATGGCCGATAAAAAAAATGTACCCCAGCAGGGGCAGTACCATCAGCAGACCAATAAGCAGCGTAAATACAGTTAACCGACTATTTTTCTGGAGGGGGGTGTGAACAAGCATAAGAAGACTAAAATGAACGGGCAAAATTAGGGTTGGCAATTGAATTTAATGTTCTGTTTACCCGTAAAGTTGAAAACAGCCCTATGTCGGCCAGCAACATGGGGCTGTTAACGGCAACCGGCAGATGAAACGGTTTGGCCTGTCGGCTACACGAAATGCGCCCGCAAAAAATCGACACCGTTGCTGAAACTCAGTTTTTCAATGACATCATCAGGGAGTTGAATGGGGTTGCTGAAAATGGGGTGTGTGTTCAGGTGATCGACCATGATTGCCAGGAATTTTTTCATCTCCTGCCCGAATAAACTGGGCAGGTGTTCGGCCGAGGGTGATTTTTTCAGGGCTGTAATCAGCCCGTCGTAATCGGAGCCGAGGCAGACATGCGCCCAGGGATCAAGGGTGGCTGGCACCTGCGTGTCGCCGGGTGGGTTGCCTTTAGCCAGTTCCGTAATCAGCACAATGTGAACAACCGACTGGCAGAAGGCCCACATATCCTGAATGGCCAGACTTTGATTGCCACTGAATTCATGGGGCAGGGGCGTGGGTGGATAAAAAGAGACGGGATTGGGCTGACCCGATTGCCACGTCGGCGGTATGTCGGCTTTGCTGAACCGTTCGTCTTCGATACCCACCTGCGCGACGGTTGCCCCGATAATCCGCCGATCCAGCGATACCCCAATCAGACCGCCCGACCGCATAATTTGGACAATGTCTTCATCATACAGATTAATTGACCAGGGGTTGAACGGAATTCGGGTCAGCCCGGCATTGGTGGCATCGGGGGGTATTCGGCGCAGGAATCCGCCAAGTTTGTTATAGCTGATAATAAAATTTCTGGGCCGGTCGGCGGGCGAGCGGATATCGGAAATGGGCGGTTGCTCCCAGGACGTTCCGGCCACGCCCATGTGCGTTGCCAGAATCGGCACCCCCGGAAAGTCGCGCTGCATCAGGGCATACACCTGCTTGCGGGCCGCCAGGCTCAAATGCTTGACATCGACCAGAATGCGTTTTTCGGTTTGATTCTCGCGCAGAGCAATTCGCAAAAACTGCTCACCAACGGCACTAAGCCCATTGCCGGTTGGGTCGAAAGAACCCACATCGACGGTGTTGGTTGCAAACCGAACCGGAATGGCCCAGGCATGATTTGTCAGTGCGTTCTGGCCGTGGTGGGCCAGGGTAATATACAGCAGCCGGGGAAATTGGTCGGGATCAGTGGCCGACTGTTGTTTCCAGGTCACCAGCCGATTAACAATTTCCTGTGGATGGGCTTCCTGATCGGCCAGTTTCGGGCGCGTATAAAAATTGTGCCCACCCTCTACCGAAGCAATCACGTAAATGATTTCGGGATCGGGTTCGCTGGGGTATTCCGTTATAGTTTTTAGTAATTTGTACTGGCGAAGGCCGACTTTCCGGGTGGCAAAGGCCCGAAAATGGGCCATATCGCGTGCGGTCATGAGCTGGTGATACCCTTCGGTCTGATGGCGCATATTCGCCAGAATTGTCGCGCCTAAATTCTTTATTTTGCTGAGATCGCTAACAAAGGCATAAACCCGCTCAAACGCGAGAAAACTGACAACAACCAGACTGCCGCCCTGGATTTGGCCGAAACTGGACTGCGAATCCAAGGAGTTGCCAACTAATTTTTCTACGCAGGATGAAAACGGAACGTTGAGCTGAATGTCGACCGCAATAACGGGGTTTGGGCACGCGGTTACATCGTCGTTCAGTAAGGCTGACTTAAACGAGGGATGGCAATGAAGGTCGAAGAAAGGCATGGCTGACGGGTTTTCGGTATGCCGTAAAGCTAAACCGGAAGACACACGAAAACAACGGGGAATTACGCGTATTTGTCCTGATAATCAAGCCTTTTAGGGAACGGTATGGGTAAGTAATACTACGTTACATATTTCGCCGATATTGCCCGCCAACGGCATACAGCGCGTTGGACAATTGCCCCAGCGAACACACCTTGGCCGCTTCCATCAACTGCTCAAAAATGTTGCCATTGGCTAAAGCAGTAGTCTGCAAATTCGCCAGGGCTGTGTCGGCTTCGGTCTGATGGGCGGCCTGAAACGCCCGGCAACTGGCCACCTGATACCGTTTTTCGTCATCGGTGCTGCGGATAACCTCGGTGGGAACGATCGTTGGCGAACCCGCCGGGTCTAAGAACGTGTTGACCCCCACAATGGGCAGGTCGCCGTTGTGCTTCAGCGTTTCGTAGTACATCGACTCCTCCTGGATTTTGCTGCGCTGGTACATCCGCTCCATCGCGCCCAATACGCCACCGCGCTCGTTGATGGCCAGAAACTCCTGATAAACAGCCTCTTCCACTAAGTCGGTCATCTCCTCCACAACAAATGCGCCCTGCAGGGGATTTTCGTTTTTGGTCAGGCCAAACTCCCGGTTGATGATCAACTGAATCGCCATGGCCCGCCGGACCGACTCTTCGGTTGGGGTCGTGATGGCTTCATCGTAAGCGTTGGTATGCAGGGAGTTGCAGTTATCATAAATGGCCAGCAGCGCCTGCAGCGTTGTGCGGATGTCGTTGAAGCCAATCTCCTGCGCGTGCAGACTTCGGCCCGAGGTTTGAATGTGGTATTTGAGTTTCTGAGCGCGGTCGCTGGCCCGGTAGTTGTACTTCATGGCCTTCGCCCAGATGCGCCGGGCTACCCGGCCCAGCACGGTATATTCGGGGTCCATGCCATTCGAGAAAAAGAACGACAGATTTGGCGCAAAGTCATCGACGTTCATACCCCGGCTGAGGTAGTACTCCACGAACGTAAAACCATTGGAGAGCGTAAAAGCCAACTGCGAAATCGGGTTGGCGCCAGCTTCGGCAATGTGGTAACCCGAAATTGACACGGAATAAAAATTCTGTACCCGATTGTCGATGAAATATTGCTGGATGTCGCCCATCATTTTGAGCGCAAATTCGGTCGAGAAGATGCAGGTATTCTGCGCCTGATCCTCTTTCAGTATATCGGCCTGCACCGTTCCCCGCACCCGGCGAAGTGTGTCGGCCTTAATTTGTTCATACACCTCGCGCGGCAGCACCTTATCGCCCGTAGTGCCCAGCAGCATCAGGCCCAGCCCATCGCTGCCATCGGGGAGGGGGCCGTTGTAGCCAGAAGCAGGGAGCAGGGAGCGGGGGGCCGGGGGTTGCTGACCGTGACGACG
>NZ_BAAGTT010000045.1:0-141434 GCF_054781775.1 Spirosoma areae
CTCATCAGCGTCGGTTAAGGGTGGATTATGAACGTTCGGTAAAGGTCTCCGAAGCGATGATCCAACTGGCAATGATTCGTATTATGATTCGACGTTTTTAATTTTTAGACAGCCTCTAACATCACCATCACACCCGATACGCAAAAGATGCCAAATTTTTGAAGAGGAAGTACCGCTCCCTTAAAACAGACCTGGCAAATTTGTCTACTTCGCTAAAAGAGAACCCTCAACAGGGTGAACCACTCGGTAAAGACTGTTATAAAGTGCGGGTGGCTATAAGCTCTAAACAAAAAGGCAAGAATGGAGGAGCCAGAGTTATAACCTGTATAAAAGTTGTTAATGAACAGATTTTCATCATCGCTATTTACGACAAAAGCGAATTAGCGGCATTAACAGACAAAAAGATTGAGAAGCGATTACGAAATAATGGCCTTTAAAACAGGCGAACAAGCTAATGCCCCATCAATTCGATTTTTTAGTTATTGGCTCCGGCATTGCGGGCCTGAGTTATGCCACCAAGCTGGCGATGCACTTTGAAAAGCTGCAGCAGGAGGTGCATATCGGTGTAATCACGAAAGTACAGGCCGACGAAACCAATACCAAATATGCCCAGGGAGGCATTGCCGCCGTATGGTCGGAAGATGATTCGTTTGAGAAACATATTGACGATACGATGGTGGCAGGCGACTTCCTGAGCGACCGGCATATTGTGGAAATTGTCGTGCGCGAAGCACCCGGCCGTATTCAGGAACTGATTGACTACGGCACTCGCTTCGATAAAGAGCATGATAGCGCTGACTACGACCTGGCTAAAGAGGGTGGCCATTCTGACTTCCGCATTCTGCACTTCAAAGACATCACCGGTGCCGAAATTGAACGGGCCTTGCTCGACAAAGCGCATTCACTGAAATCCATCCAGATTTTCACGCACTTCTACGCTGTCGAACTCATCACGCGCCACCAGCTTGGCGAGACGGTTCATCGCTACGACACTGACAATAAGTGCTTTGGGGCGTATGTACTAAACACGCAAACCGGGGAGGTCGAAACGTTTCTGGCCAAAACAACCCTGCTGGCAACGGGCGGCATCGGTAATATTTACCAAAATACCACCAACCCGAGTATTGCCACCGGCGACGGAATAGCCATGGCCTACCGCGCCAAAGGCATCGGAAAGGACATGGAGTTTATTCAGTTTCACCCAACGGCGTTGTATGAACCCGGCAAGAAACCCAATTTCCTGATTTCGGAGGCCGTGCGGGGATTTGGCGGCATACTGCGTACCCGCAAAGGGGAAACATTCATGGAGAATTACGACCCGCGCCTGTCACTGGCTCCGCGTGATATTGTGGCCCGCGCCATCGACTCCGAAATGAAAAAGGCTGGTACTCCACATGTGTATTTAGACGTTACCCACTGCGATTATGAGAAGTTTATCGAACACTTCCCCAACATAACAGCTTACTGCCGCGACCATTTGGGACTGGATTTGCGAAAAGATTATATTCCAGTTGTTCCGGCGCAGCACTACCTCTGCGGGGGCGTCCGGGTGAACGAGTGGGGGCAAACCAACATCCAATTTCTATATGCCGTTGGCGAATGTTCCTGTACGGGTCTGCACGGAGCCAATCGACTGGCTTCCAACTCATTACTTGAAGCCGTCGTATTTGGCCATCGGGCCTATGAGAAGACAGTGGAATTACTCAACCAGGCCGAACAGCCCGATACGATTCCCGACTGGAATGATGCCGGAACAACCCACCCCGAAGAGTTGGTTTTAGTGACCGAAATGAAGAAAGAGTTAGAGTCCATTATGTCGAACTACGTGGGCATTGTTCGCTCGAACCGACGTCTGAAACGGGCAATGGACCGACTCGAATTGATTTACTTAGAACACGAAGAACTCTATCGCCAATCGAAAGTATCGGTACCCATTTGCGAACTGCGTAACATGATTGAGGTGGCGTATCTGGTCATCAAGATGGCGATGGCCCGGCACGAAAACACCGGACTGCATTTTAATCTGGACAATGTGAAATAGGCTCGAACTGCTTTTGGGAGGAAATAGGCAGAGTGTGGGATTTGACCGAACGCCAACAGAGTTAATCATTGTTTTACAGTGAAATAAGTACCTTTGATTAGCCGTATGACCACCATGGAATTAGTAAACGACACCAACGACCGTCCGAAGGGAGGAGCGGCCTTGTTCCGGTGGATACTGGAACAACGAAAGCAGGAAGAGAGTAAACCCCGCGAACTAACCGAAAGTCAGAAAGCGGCCATTGCCGAATTGAAAAAACGTAATGCAGAACGAGGAACCACAGTCACTAAAGCATGACTTTACATTTGGCGGTGGCCCTACTAACTCTTACTACTTTGCTAATGGAGTAGGCATTACCTATGAGGTGATGTTTAGGCCATCAGGCTATTTATTCCCCGATAATCCAGAATTTAACAGCGACGTATATGAATTCATCATTCGTATTGAAGAAAATATTCTCGATGTAAATCCTCCATCTGACCCTCTGCTGCCACCAACCATTGCGGCTATTTTCCGGGATTTCTTTAAGCGCGAAGGGGCTGTTGTTGTTTATATCTGTGATTCATCGGAAGGACGGCAAGCCATTCGTTTTAGAAAGTTCAATTCGTGGTACAGTTATTTCGAGGGTCGGGGAACAACGCTTATGAAGATAGACATGGAGTTTGAAGATAAGAACGTGCCCGTTTATACCTCGCTTATTTTACAAGCCAAACATCCACTGCTTCAGTACATCATTGTCGCTTATCAGAAATTAATTCTTTGGGCTGACAACGATGAGAAATAGTTGTTCCCGGCTCAATCCACCCACAGAGGCATGAACAAGCAGGATATTATTGACTTCATTAGCCAAAGCGATAGCCCGAAAATAAAGTACGCATTTACCGATATTGATGGGGTGCTGCGCGGTAAAATCATCCACCGGCAGAAATTTCTGGATGGTCTGACCGACGGCTTCGGCTTTTGTGATGTCGTTTGGGGATGGGATTCATCCGATACACCTTACGACAATGGGCGAACAACCGGCTGGCATTCGGGCTACCCGGATGCACCCGTCCGAATCGACGTGTCGACGTTTCGACAACTACCCTGGGAAGATAATATCCCGTTTTTTCTGGCCGATTTCAGCACCACAACGAATGATAATGCCTTGGCCGCCTGTCCGCGCTCGCTGCTCAAGCGCATTGCGGTTCAGAGTCAGGAAATGGGTTTTCATGCCGAATTTGCCCAGGAATTCGAGTGGTTTAACTTCCGCGAAACACCCCAAACGTTACAGGAGAAAGACTTTCGGCAATTGGAAGCCCTAACGCCGGGTATGTTCGGCTATTCGATTCTGCGTCCTTCACTCGAAAGCGCGTTCTACCATGACCTGTTCGATTTATTGGCTCAGTTCGACGTACCGCTCGAAGGGTTGCATACCGAAACTGGACCAGGTGTCTACGAAGCCGCCATCATGCACGATGAGGTCGTGCGGGCAGCCGATAAAGCCGCTTTGTTCAAAACGGCGGTGAAGGAAATTGCGTATCGACACGGCGTGGTAGCTACGTTTATGGCCAAATGGAACGCCGATTTGCCCGGTTGCAGCGGCCATATCCATCAAAGTCTCTGGAACCCCGAACGAACGAAAAATCTGTTTTTCAGCCCGGAACAACCTGACCGGATGAGCGAGTTGATGCGCCAGTACATTGCCGGGCAGTTGTATTGCCTACCACACATTACGCCTATGTTTGCCCCAACCATCAACAGCTACAAACGCTTGGTCGAGGGTGCGTGGGCACCCACTACCCTAACGTGGTCGGTTGATAATCGCACAACGGCTTTGCGTGTGCTGAACCCGACAGAAGCGTACACGCGCGTGGAGCATCGCGTGTCGGGCGCGGATACGAACCCATATCTGGCTATTGCGGCATCGCTGGCATCAGGATTATACGGCATTCGGCATAAGTTGTCACTCGATATTCCGGCTTCGGTGGGCAACGGCTACGCTGATAAACGAAACGGCATTTTACCGACTAATCTGGATGAAGCCACACGGGCGATGGCGGACTCACCCATTGCGGCCGAACTCTTTGGCCCGGACTTTGTTGACCATTTCACCCGAACCCGCGACTGGGAGTGGCGACAATATCTCCGACAGGTGAGCGACTGGGAATTGAAACGTTATTTTGAAATTATCTGATGCGTCTCGTAGATTATCCTACCATTATAAAAAACGCCTGGGCGGAGTTTGATGCGTCGGTGCAGATTCAAACCATCGAAGATATCAGCGCACGGGTTTCGACCAACCATGTCTTTAAAGTTACGTTTGAGGATGGCGAACACATCATTGCCAAGCTGTCTTATTTCGGTAAATACGAGCAGTTTCTGGAAGACCACCGCATCATTCACGCGCTGGCAAATAACCTGCTTTACCCGTTCGAGAATGTGCTGGCGAAATCGCTGGTGCGTGACGGACAGGTATATACGTATCGACATAAAGATAATTTTGTGGATGCATGGGTCGTGTTTTACAATCCCATTCGGATTCAGCTAAAGTTGCCTCGCCGATTAGAAGAGCATCATATTCAGCTACTGGGCCGGGAAGTAGCCAGGTTTCATAAAGCCTGCTCACGGGTCAGTACAGTGCTTCCCAAATCCAGCAAAACGCTGCGTTCTGACGTTTGGGACCTGATGGATTTATTAGAAACGGAAGTTGGACAGTTTGAGCATCGGATGCACATTGAGGAATTGAAACGCCAGTGCGAACTGTTTTTAGCCAATCGTCAGAAACTCGTGGCCAAAACGGTTGAAACGATGCCTGTTTTCGTGGACTGGAACATCGGCAACTTTTCGGTAACCGATAAACTCGAACTGTATTCGCGCTGGGATTATGACTGGTTCCGAATCAGTTATCGGGTCATGGATTTTTACTTTTTTAGCCGGGTTGTCTCTAACGCGGGCGACCGGACGGTGTTCAGCTACGTTATTGGTCCGCTGATGGAAGAGCGGTTTTTGCTATTTCTGAAAGAGTATCACAAGGTGTTTCCGCTCACCGAAAACGAGATTCGGTTTCTGCCCGAAGCCTACCGGTTTTTCATCCTCAACTACGTCATTAAATACGGTCGGTATTTTTTCCACCGAACCTACGCTACCAAACTACAGCGAGAGGCTTACGAGATTTACTTCCCATCTATTGAGTCGTTCGACGCGGATAAAATCCTCAGCGCGTTGGGCATATAGCTTTGGCGAGGAATGACTTTCAGGCCAGCAGGTAGTCTAAGTTTCACCCAGAATATTGGGCAGTTAGCTTACTGATGAATGACTTAGGAGACTTGCCAGCTTTACTTGAGGCCATTCGGCAGGGCGATGAAACGGCTTTTCGGCAAGTGTATGAACAAACCAAAAGCCGGGTTTTCAACCTGGCCCTGGGCTATGTACGCAACCGCGAAGACGCCGAGGAGATTACGCAGGACGTGTTTATCGAAGTATTTCGGTCGGCGGGTACTTACAAAGGCGATGCCAGCGTAACGACCTGGCTTTATCGCATCACCGTCAACAAATCGCTGGATTACCTCAAGCACCAGAAACGGCAAAAGCGGTTTGCGTTTTTCACCAATCTGTTCGATGCCCAAACGGGCGAAACCCTGCACCATCCTACCGATTTTTTTCATCCCGGCATTGCCCTCGAACAGCAGGAAAACGCGGCTATGCTTTTCCGGGCCATCGACAAACTCCCCGACAAACAAAAAACGGCTTACCTGCTTGCTAAAGTGGAAGGATTGAGCAATATCGAAACGGCATCTGTTCTGAACACAAGCGTAGGCGCTATTGAATCGCTGTTGCAGCGGTCCACCGAAAATCTGAAAAAACAATTGGCCGGTTATTATAAAACCCTACAGAACCCGTAGGAATTCTAAACGCTTGTCGTCTTAAGCAATATGGAACCGAAACAAGAGAAATGGGTCAATGATATACTGAATAGTATAGACGGTGTGCAGCGAGCAGAACCGAATCCATTTTTGTTTGCAAAAATTCGGAATCGCCTGACTACGGAGCCAATGCCGGTCTATGTATCCGTGCGGGTCATCTGGGGAACGGTGCTCTCATTCGCATTGCTGCTGCTGCTCAACTGGCGGGTCATCAATCAGCCTGTGCCAGCCAGAGCAGTTTCCACAGACGATTTAAACGCCGTTGTGTCCGAAATGCAGCTTACCCCAATTAGTGACCAACTCGACAACGTATGGAGCGAACACAACTACTAACTATAGCCGTTATTGGCTTGTTGCTGCTTAACCTGTTGACTATTGGCTTTGTCGTGATGAAGCTCAATCAGCCGTCGTTTGCGGACCGCTCCGACCAGCGGCCTGGCCATGAGGGACCAGCGGATATAATTATCGAGCGGCTCCACTTCGACCAGAGTCAGCAACAGGCGTTTGGGCAAATTCGGAAAGCGCATCACGCTCAAACCGAACAGCTACAGAAACAGATGAGGCAATTAGTCAGCAGCTATTATGGTCTTCTGGCATCGGCTCACCCCGATTCGACACAGGCGATAGCGTTTAGTCAGGAAATCGCTCAAAACCAGCAGGAACAGGCACAACTGAATTTCAGGCATTTTCAGGAAATCAGAGCCTTGTGCCGACCCGACCAGCAAGCCGATTTCACGAAATTGGCAGGCGATTTAGCCCGTTTATTCGGTCAGCAGCAACGCCCACCCCGGCCCGGTGCCGACGGCCCACCCGATGGCCATCCGGGCGGGCCACCCGAAAATTTTCCACCCCGCCCGTAGGAATTGATTGGACGGTGTCGTCAAAGAAAGTAAACAACCACCTATTGTATGAAGCGCACGAATGTATTGACCGTCCTAAGTGGATTAACTTTATTCTGTGGACTGCTGACGTTAATTGCCTGTCAGAAAAATGATGATACCGTTTCACCCACCACTTCGACTGGCACAACCAGTACGACAACTACAATCGGTAGCAGTACGAGTACTTCCGTCGGCTCAACGGTTCCTAATGTTTATAAAAAAATTTATGGAGCTACCGAGATTTATGTAGAAGGCACAAACATCGTTATCAAAACCAAAGGACGCCCGGATCACAAAAGCCCGTATTATAAAGGAACAGCCTGGGAAAGTACGCTCTACGAAGCCTATAATGGTACGAATACCAAATTCGGTGTTAATCCGAATACGATTAGCGAGGTAAATTTGACATTCAAAATTCCGATGAATCCCCAGGTTGATGCCGCACACTCGGCAACTCCTGGCGGCTCAACTGGTGTTTCTATCAACGGCGTCCCGTTTTTCAATCAATACGCAGCCATGAATGCGCCATTGACTAATGAAGTAAATGGCTTTGACCAATACGGTGGTCATCCACAGCAACAAGGTCAATACCACTATCATGTTGAACCAACGTATCTAACAAAAGCTAAAGGAAAGGATGCGCTATTGGGTTTTCTGTTAGACGGTTTTCCAGTCTATGGCCCCACCGAAAATGGTAAAACTGTAACAAATGCTGATCTGGACAAGTATCATGGCCATAGTCACGCCACCGCCGATTACCCCAATGGTATCTATCATTACCACATTACAGCCGAAGACCCTTATATCAGCGGCAGCGGATTTTATGGAAAAGCGGGTACAGTTACCCAGTAAATTTATCCAGTTTATTGGCCTATTCCTGCTTCTATTCGGCTGTCAGCAAACAACGCCCGCAACAACGTTTATCCCCAAAGTTTTTGCGGGCGTTGACCAATCAGGCTGGCAGAAGCGGGATGGGCACTTGTGGCGGCATGATACGCTCTTTAGCGGCTGGCAGTACCAGCTCTGGCCCACCGGCGACACGGCCTTTGTCGGGGCATTTAACGCGGGGAAAACCGAAGGGTGGCACCGGCAATGGTACGCAAATCGTCGGCCAAAAGAAATTCGGCAGTATAGCAAGGGGTGGCAGGAGGGCGAGCAACGGGGCTGGTACGAATCGGGCAAACCGGCCTTCGTCTACCACTTCCAGCACGATGTGTATGAAGGTAATCTGAAAGAATGGTATCCGAATGGCCAGCCAGCTCGGGACGGTAATTATCATGAAGGGCAGGAGAACGGGGCGCAACGGCAGTGGTTTGCCAATGGGAGCCTGAAAGTAAATTATGTAGCCCGCAATGGTCGAAATTATGGATTTACCGGTGTTAAAAACTGCGTCAATGTCTGGGATTCAATTACGGTTTCGCATTAGTTTATTAATCAGTCTGCTAACAGGTATCTTTGCCTGTCAGCAGACGAACCAGGTTACCTCCGAAGCCGTTCCATACTACAATACGCCCGACTTCACTCCCGTCTGGCTTACCAATCCGGCCGATGTGAACCAGAAAATCACGCATCGTATTGCTGATTTTTCATTTCGCGACCAAACCAATCAGGTTGTTACACAGGAAACCGTGGCGAACAAAATTTACGTCGCCAATTTTTTCTTCACGGCCTGTCCCAGCATTTGCCCTAAAATGACCAACCTGCTCAAAGCTGTGCAGGATACATTCCAACATGAACCGAAGGTAGCTTTGCTGTCATTTAGTGTAACGCCCTGGCTCGATTCGGTGCCACGACTGCGTCAGTATGCTACTACAAAAGGAATCATGCCCAACAAATGGCACCTCCTGACCGGCGAACGGGGCCAGATTTACAACCTTGCCCGACGGTCGTACTTTGCCGAAGAAGCCATTGGTTTCACTAAAGACTCAACCGAATTTCTGCATACCGAACACCTGATTCTGATTGACCAAAACCGCCGAATTCGTGGCGTTTATAATGGAACAGTACCCTTAGATATTGACAAACTGATTGCTGATATAAAGACATTAAAGGCAGAATCTGATTGAAAATTCGGCTTGAATTGTACTTTTACGAATAATCTGTAGATGAGCGAGAGCCATACTGCCATTTTATTCGTCTATGCAACTTGCCGATTTCAAAACTGTAGCTTCTCAATATAAAGTTATTTTCTTCGATGCGTTTGGTGTCCTGAAAAATTCGGAAGGCATCTTACCCGGTATTGAGCATACCTTCGACTGGCTTCGGGAAACGGGTAAAGATTTTTATATATTAACCAACGATGCCTCACGCGGACCGCACGAGTTAGCAGAATCCTACCATAAACAGGGTCTTTACGCCATCCAGGCCGACCGTATTATCTCATCGGGAATGCTGGCCCGTGAGTATCTTGATCTGAAAGTCCGCTGTGGTACCGTGGCCTATTTAGGAACCGAAAAATCAGCTCATTACCTTGAAACCACCGGACTGAAGACACTTCCTATCAGTCAGGTTGACCTTAAGAATGTAGCCGATATAAACGCCTTAGTCTTACTCGATGATGAAGGTTTCGACTGGAATACGGACCTAACGAAAACGGTCAATTTGCTTCGCAAACGCAATATTCCGGTCATCGTAGCCAATACTGATGCCACTTATCCCGTCTCGAAAACCCGCATCTCCATTGCTATAGGAGCGGTTGCAAAAATGATTGAAACCATCGTTGGCAAGCAGTTCATCCGGTTTGGGAAGCCTGACGCCCAGCTTTTTATGTTTGCCTACGAGCGGCTCGAAAATGCAGCGCATATTAGCAAACGAGATATTCTGATGGTAGGCGACACGTTGCGGACGGATATTCTGGGTGGCAATAAATTTGGCTTAGATACCGCCCTCGTTCTTACCGGCAACACACAACCCCAAGATGCCGAAGTGCAAATACAAAGCACCGGTATTATTCCTACTTATGTCTGTAAATCAGTTGTCATTCGGTGAACAGAACCTACTCTGACGCGTACACTTTCGTCATCTATTCAGTTGCTTTACTGAATGAGGTTCGGATAACTACCTAATTTTCACAGCAATTTTTCCACAAAAGCCGTAATTGCCAACGGTGTACATCCTAAAAAATTGTTTGATAATGCAAAGGCAAATACGTTTCTTTGCACAGTTTTTTAACTCCAACGGACTACGAAAATGTCGGACATTGCACAAAAAGTAAAGAATATCATTGTAGAGAAATTAGGCGTAGAAGAATCAGAAGTAACGCCAGAAGCAAGCTTCACCAACGATCTCGGTGCCGATTCGCTCGATACAGTTGAACTGATTATGGAATTCGAGAAAGAATTTAATTTACCCATCCCTGACGATGAGGCTGAGAAAATCTCTACGGTTGGTTTAGCCATCGAATACCTGGAAAAACACATCGGAAAATAAATTCGTTTGATAAGTCCATTTCGGCACACCCAATAAGTTTCCGGAAATCTTTGCCAACAAGTTGATTCAGGCATCGTCTTCCTTCTTCATTACGCAGTATTGCTGTATGACATTCAAACGAGTAGTAGTGACCGGCCTCGGTGCATTGACACCCATTGGCAATGATGTACCCACCTATTGGAGCAACTTGGCCGCGGGCGTTAGCGGGGCCGGTCCCATTACGAAGTTTGATGCCAGCAAATTTCGCACGCACTTTGCCTGCGAACTAAAAGGGCTGGATGTTACCCAGTTCATTCCCCGGCAGGAGGCTCGAAAGATGGATGCGTTTACGCATTATGCCCTCATCGCAACTGATGAAGCCGTTCGGGATGCTAACCTGAACCTCGATAGCATCGACAAAAATAAAGTTGGCGTGATTTGGGGATCCGGCATTGGTGGTCTCAAATCGTTTGAGGATGAGGTAATCGACTACGCCAGGGGCGACGGTACGCCCCGTATCAATCCGTTCTTTATTGTTCGTATGATTGCCGACAGCGCGTCGGGCCAGATTTCAATGCGCTATGGTTTTCGGGGAACAAACTACGTAACGGTTTCAGCATGTGCCTCCACAAACAATGCCATCATCGACGCCTTTAACTACATTCGCTTAGGGCGGCTCAATATGTGTGTAGTAGGCGGTTCTGAAGCTGCCGTTACGCGGGCAGGTATTGGCGGATTTAATGCCAACCGTGCCTTGTCGGAGCGCAACGACTCGCCCCAAACTGCATCGCGACCCTACGACAAAGATCGCGACGGCTTTGTATTGGGTGAAGGGGCAGGGTCGATCATTCTGGAAGAGTATGAACACGCTCAGGGGCGGGGTGCCAAAATCTATGCGGAGTTGATTGGGGGTGGTATGTCGTCGGACGCCTATCACATTACAGCTCCTCATCCTGACGGTTTAGGGGCGTTTTTGGGGATGCAGGATGCACTCAATGATGCGGGCATTGCTCCCGAAGAGATTGACTACATCAATACCCATGGCACATCGACTCCCATCGGTGATCCACAGGAACTAAAAGCTATTTATCAGTTGTTCGGTGAGCATTCATTCAGGCTGAATATCAGTTCGACAAAGTCGATGACCGGGCACTTGCTGGGAGCGGCTGGAGCCGTTGAAGCAATTGCCTGCATCAAAGCCCTTGAAAACCAGATTGTTCCGCCAACAATTAATCACTTTACCGACGACGACGAGATTGACTCGCGGTTCAATCTAACGTTTAATATGGCTCAGGATCGCTCCATCACAACCGTGATGAGTAATGCATTTGGGTTTGGGGGTCACAATGCTATCGTCATTTTCCGTAAACTTAGCTGAGTCGTGCAACTCGCTCTGCCCCGTAGTTTATTTAACCCTCTCGACTGGTTTCGGCCCGGCAACCCCGATCCGCGCAAAAACCTGCGCCGGTCTATTGCCCATATTATTGGTGGTCGTCCATCTAATCTGGGCCTGTACCAACTGGCGTTGCGGCATACATCGGCCTCGAAAGCAACCCCTATCGAAGGCTTCCGGGAATCAAATGAGCGGCTCGAATACCTGGGCGATGCCGTGCTGGGCATGGTCATTGCCGAATTTCTTTTCAAAAAATACCCTTACAAAGACGAAGGATTTTTAACCGAAATTCGCTCCCGAATCGTCAATCGGGAGACGTTGAACGGAATTGCCCGCAAAATTGGCCTCGACCAGCTCATTGAGTATGACGGAAGCCGGACGCGTAGCCTGCCCGCCCGCACATCGATGTATGGCGACGCACTTGAAGCGTTGGTGGGTGCTGTATATTTGGACAAAGGATTTCGGTTCTCACGGCAGTTTATCCTCAAAGACCTCCTGTCTCACTATGATATTGAGTCTGTTGTGCAAAACAACGGTAATTATAAGAGCCGTCTAATTGAGTGGTCACAACGGGAGGGCAAGGAGATTCGCTTTGAGATCATCTCCGAAAAAGGGAATAGTCACTTCCGCGAGTTTATCGCTCAGGTTGTGGTTGACGATGAGCCGTTTGCAACGGGTAGTGGGTATAGTAAGAAAAAGGCCGAACAGGCAGCCGCCGAAAAAGCGTTTGAACTACTGGCAATCAAATAGATTGTTCACCGCTGATTTCAACTTATTCATCTTTATTATTGTACTGCCCGTCAGAGACCTGGCATCTCTGGGCTATTCATACGCCCCATTACGTCATTTTGGCAGAACTCAATTTTTCTAAGGTATTTTTATGTCAAATCGTCTTTATTTTAGCAATTTATCAAGTTGGTATAAAAATTGAAAATATAGTTAACAGGTTAGTGAGTGACTGACGTTGTAGGCAAGTACAACGGCGAAATTGCTTTCTAACAAAGCCTTGTTAAATTTTGTTAAGGACGCACACAAGGCGGATTTTTCGGAAGTGGGTTCCGTTATATCAATAGACGAATAAGCGTCGCTAACACAAAAAGAAGCAATCAGATTTTCCCATTTAACCATGAAAAGCAACTGGAAATTATTGGCGTTGATGGCACTCCTGTCGAGTGTAGTAACGCTTGCCGCTTACAACCTGTTGGGATTCAACAAGCGGGATGTGATTTTTAATGAGGCCTCGTCAGCACCGACGATTATGGGGCGGCTGGCATCCATGCCAGGTGGTCCAGCTTCTGTACCGGGCGATTTCTCGACAGCGGCAGAGGCCGTAACGCCAATGGTTGTTCACATTCGCACAACGATGACCCGAACGGTTCGCCAGCAGCAAATGCCCGATATTTTTCGGGAGTTTTTTGGCGATGAGTTTGGTGGTCAGCGGCAACCCCGTCGGCAACAAGGTCAGGCATCGGGTTCGGGGGTGATTATTAGCAAAGACGGCTACATCGTTACGAACAACCACGTTGTTCAGGATGCCGACGAAGTGGAGGTAATTATGACTGATAAGCGCAGCTTTAAAGCGAAAGTTATTGGCACCGACCCGCTAACGGATTTGGCCGTTATTAAAGTTGACGCCAACAACCTGCCTGCTATTACGCTGGGCGACTCCGACGCGCTGAAATTAGGCGAATGGGTGCTGGCGGTTGGGTACCCGCTCGACCTTGAATCGACCGTTACGGCCGGTATCGTAAGTGCCAAAGGTCGCCGGATTGGTATTCTTGACCAGAACATCAGTAAAACAGACGCAAAACCCGATTCGCCGGTAGAGGCTTTTATCCAGACGGATGCCGCTATTAACCCAGGTAATTCAGGCGGTGCATTGGTCAACCTGCGGGGTGAATTGGTAGGAATAAACTCAGCTATTGCTTCGGCAACGGGTTACTATAGTGGATATGGATTTGCCGTTCCTGTCTCGCTCGTGAAGAAAGTATCGGCTGACCTGCTTAAGTATGGCAATGTACAGCGTGGTTATATCGGTATTCTTCCCATCGAACTAAACAGCACTATAGCCAAAGAAAAAGGCACGAAAGTAGGCCGTGGTATCTACGTGGAGAACGTTGTTGAGAAAGGTGCAGCCGAACTTGCCGGTCTGAAGAAAGGTGATGTTATTGTGAAGATGGAAGGTCAGCCACTCGATTCCGATGCTCAGATGCGCGAAATCATTGGCCGCCGTCGCCCGGGTGACGCGGTGACAGTAACCGTGAACCGCGACGGTACGGAACGCGACTTCAAAGTTGAGTTACGTAATCGGAACGGTGGCCGGGACATCATCAAAAAAGCAGACGTAACTGCAGCCAATCTATCCCTGAATTCACTTGGTGCTCAATTTGAAGAACTTTCGGCGCAGGATGCCAAGCAGTTAGGGATCAGCGGTGGTGTTCGGGTAAAAAAGATTATTGACGGTAAGATGGCCGAAACTGACATTGAAGAAGGCTTTATTATCGTGAAAGCGAACACGAAGCCGGTTAAAACAACGAAAGACCTTCAGGCGATTATGTCATCAGTGAAGGAAGGAGAAGGCCTCATGCTGGTCGGCATGTATCCGAATAGTTCACGGATGTATTACTACGCAGTTCCCGTGTAAACAACTTTTTTCCAGTATCCTACATAAAAAGACCCGCCAACACTTGGCGGGTCTTTTTATGTAGGATAGGCAAACTCGAAAGTCTATTCGAAGTAATTCAGTACCTGATGGCCACTTTTGGAAAGGAGTTGATCCCGCCGGAAAAGGTCAATATCGGCGGTCATCATATCGTTTACAAGCGCAGGCAAGTCATATTTGGGTTGCCAGTTCAGTTGGGTCATGGCTTTGGTTGGGTCGCCAAGCAGCAAATCAACTTCTGTTGGGCGGAAATAACGTGGGTCAACGCACACGACTGCTTTACCAACTTCAACAGGGAATTCTGGGTTCGATGAGCTAAGTACCGTTCCCACTTCAGAAACGCCTTCTCCGGAGAAGGCCAGTTCAACGCCAATCTCAGCAAACGACATTCGTACAAAATCCCGTACACTCGTTGTAACACCGGTGGCAATGACAAAGTCTTCGGGCTTCTCCTGTTGAAGAATCAGATACATGGCTTCCACATAATCTTTGGCGTGGCCCCAGTCGCGCAGTGAATCCAGATTACCCAGATACACTTTGTCCTGCAACCCTAAGCCGATTCGGGCTACAGCCCGCGTGATTTTGCGGGTAACGAAGGTTTCGCCCCGCAGTGGCGATTCATGATTGAATAGAATACCATTACAGGCATACATGTTGTAGGCCTCACGGTAATTAACCGTTATCCAGTAGCCATATAATTTAGCAACGGCATACGGCGAACGGGGATAGAAAGGTGTCGTTTCTGACTGAGCGTGGCCCTGTACGCCCCCGTACAACTCAGATGTTGACGCCTGATAAATACGTGTTTTTTCGGTCAGTCCCAGCAAACGCACCGCTTCCAGAATGCGAAGTGTGCCGATACCGTCAACCTGAGCGGTGTATTCTGGCTCGTCGAAACTTACCCGCACATGCGACATGGCGCCGAGGTTGTAAATTTCATCGGGTTGAACCTCCTGAATAATGCGGATTATATTGGTCGAGTCCGACAAATCGCCGTAGTGAAGTTTAAAATGCACATTTTTTTCGTGCGGGTCTTCATACATATGGTCAATCCGCTGCGTATTGAATAAGGAACTACGGCGTTTAATACCGTGCACTTCGTAGCCTTTTTCTAACAGTAGTTCAGCGAGATAAGCCCCATCTTGCCCGGTAATCCCAGTAATTAATGCTTTTTTCATAGTATCCTAAATTTATACGCCCAGTACCTAAAATAGTACAAAATCCATCAAATGTAAGCCATAGAGCCTAAATTCTATAACTTATTTTATTAAAACGCTTCGACGAATATCTACTTTGTCGGGCTGTAACTGTGCTGAACCAATTAAACGGCGAATCGATGTGTAGTAGCGTTCGGCATCTATACGACGCATAAAATCCCCAACTTTAAGTTTATAGGTAGGTTGATTATAACTTAAGTAAGGATTCAACTCCGGGAAATTCTGAGAAATGAGCAGTTTGGCCGCATCGGCCTCCTGCCGTTGTGTACCTACGTAGACCTGAACCCGATACCCAGGCGCGTATCGAATGGATCGGTTTTGATTGGCGATGGTATCGAGTACTAAATCAAGTCGTCGGTTAATATGCAGAGCCTCAACGGGTGCAGTTGATTTTCGGGGTTCTGTTTTACGGGTGGTAGTGGCCGGATTCGTTACGGGGGCCGTTGGTCGGTTTGTAACCATGGTGCTGTTATAAACTGGGCGCACCGATGATAAATCCTCGTTGTAGCTGTTATAATCGGTAGTGGACCCTCCTGACGTAACCGAACGGCTACTGGCACACCCCATCAACAGGAACAATAGTCCGCCTGCTACCGATATTCCACCTACGCTGAAACCCATAATCCCCATTTAAGTAGCCACAAAAATAGCCATTTTGTGAATTCAATCATCCGGCTCATTTACCCGAATACTCACCCGTCCGGGAATTTGGTTAATTTTGAGCAGCCACTATGCATATTACATGCTGAATATAGAGAGTCATGTGTCGCTTAAGCCGTATAATACCTTCGGGATTGATGCTTATGCCCGATATTGGGTGAACATCACTACTGAAGAAGACCTTCAGACGTTACTTAAGCTTTCCGACTTTATTGACACCCCAAAACTAATTCTGGGCGGAGGCAGTAACGTCTTGTTATGCCAGAACTTTGATGGATTGGCCGTTAAAGTAAGTATTCACGGCCTTGAGGTTGTTCGGGAAGCGGACGATCACATCTACCTGACAGTTGGCGCAGGGGTTAACTGGCACGAACTGGTTCTGTTTTGCGTAGGACGGGGCTATGCAGGTATGGAAAACCTGTCACTTATTCCGGGTACGGTTGGGGCGGCCCCCATGCAGA
This sequence comes from Spirosoma areae, assembly GCF_054781775.1. Classification (NCBI taxonomy): domain Bacteria; kingdom Pseudomonadati; phylum Bacteroidota; class Cytophagia; order Cytophagales; family Cytophagaceae; genus Spirosoma; species Spirosoma areae. The sequence continues at coordinate 16,629 of NZ_BAAGTT010000045.1, forward strand.
ATATTGGCGCGTATGGCGTGGAGTTGGAGCAGATTTTTGAATCACTCACAGCCGTTCATATCCTGACTGGCGAAAAGAGGCTATTTACTCACGCGGACTGTGAATTTGGCTACCGGGAAAGTGTGTTCAAACGAGAGCTTAAGGGCCAGTATATTATCACAAACGTTACGTTCCAGTTAAACAGACAGCCAACGTTTCATACCCGCTACGGAGCTATTCAGGAAACGCTGGCCGCCATGGGTGTGTCGGACGATAACTTATCGATTAAAGCTATTAGTGAAGCGGTTATCCGGATTCGGCGCAGTAAACTCCCCGACCCAGCACAAATTGGTAATGCAGGTAGTTTTTTCAAAAATCCCGAAATTCCAGTAACTCAGTTTAATTCGTTGATGTCACAGTACCCGGACCTACCCGGTTATCCACTTAGTAACGACAGGGTGAAGGTTCCGGCGGGTTGGCTTATCGAACAAGCGGGTTGGAAAGGCTACCGTTCCGGCGATGCTGGTGTTCATACCAAACAGGCGTTGGTGCTGGTCAATTATGGCAATGCTACAGGCGACGAAATTCTTGCCCTGGCCAAACAGGTACAAAACTCCGTGCTCGAAAAATTTGGGATTACCATTACACCGGAGGTGAACGTAGTATGAAAAAGCAGTCGAGGAGAAAAGGATTTCACAAAAGGATTCCTTTTCTCCTTTCTTCCCTTCCTCCTCGACGCTTTTACTCAAAACAAAGAGAAGCTGCTCCCAGCAGGCCCGCATCGTTGCCGAGGGTTGCCTTTTTAATACTCAAGCCGTTTTTATAGTACGGGTTAAGCCAGTAATCGAGCGTTTTGCTGACAGCGGGTAAAATGTAATCAAACGAAGCCGATAGCCCTCCGCCAATGAGTACTTGTTTGATATCCAGTATTTTGATAAGTGCCGCCAGGCCTTCACCCAGCATTTCACCGACTTCGGTCCAGATTTGCAGGGCCAATTTGTCACCCTCACCTGCGGCTGCCACCAGACCGGTTGTTGAAATACTGCCATCGTCGGGCAAATGCGTTTCGCCTGTGTATTCGCTTCGCCGTTCATTGGCTAAATCCAACAATTCTTTTTTGCCAATATTCCGCTCCAGCACCCGGCCATTCCGCGACGGAATATGACCCGGCTCCATGGCGTTGCCATCACCCCCGGTGAAGATTTTCTTGTTGATAATGGCGGCTCCGCCAACGCCCGTTCCCAGGGTAATGAAAATGTAATTTTCGGTAATTTTTTCTTCAGCGAAGTAATATTCGCCCAGAGCCGCTGCATTAGCATCGTTGGCCAGAAAAAATTGAATGCCCTGAAATCGCTTACTCAGCAAATCCACCATCGGAATGCCGTTAATTTCGGGAATCGCCGTGATTTCGAGCGGAATTGTCCGCTCCCGATTCAACATACCCGGCAGACCGATTCCGACCTGTTTTATGTCTTTATTGCTTAACAACTGAAGGGCTACCGCATCGCCAAAGCGCTCGACGAAGTGTCCCGATTCGCGCCAGCTAATGGTGTCGTGGCTGTAGAAATTTGAAATTTTACCGGTATTGGCATCGACAATACCCATTTTGACGTTCGTGCCGCCGACGTCAATACCCAGATACTCAACGGAAGCCATGCGAATTGCTAATCAGTTTATTAGTGAAAAGTTATATGTGTTTAGGAAGATGAAGCGGGGCGCAAGATACAAAAGAGTCGTTAGTGAACAGGTATTAGTCGTCACGAGTTTGCCGTTTGCACCGAACGCTACAGATCACCCAACTGGGGTCGAATTAAAATTTCTTCAACAACGGCACTTTTCGAGAGCGAATAAGCGGCCCAGGCGCTATCAGCCACGTCCTCGGGTTTCATAAACCGTTCTTCGGGTAAATCGGTGCCCTCCCAACTGGCGGTTAGGGTAGCCCCGGGCAAAATGGCCGTTACTTTTACACCATGCAGTTTGAGTTCTTCCCGCAGTACCCGGCTCATGCCCAACAAGGCAAATTTAGAGATGCAATACGAACCGCCATTGGTATAGGCTGTGATGCTGGCCGTGGAACACATCATAAAAATATGCCCTTGCCGCCGGGCAATCATGTCGCCCACCAACCCACGAGTCAGATGATAAGCGCTGGCAACGTTCGTGTTCATTAACTGCTCAAATGTTCCTTCAGCTTCATTATGAATCTGACCTGGCTGAAAAATGCCCGTATTATTGACCAGCACATCAACGGGCCGGTTGAGCGAATGAATATACGTAAGGAGGGTTTTAATGCCATCACGGGTCGATAGGTCAGCCGCAATCGGCAACAAGCCCGGTTGGTCGGCTGGTGCGGCAAATTCGCCCGTAGCTTCGGCACCCTCCACCGAACGGGCACAGATAACAGCATCAAACCCTTCGGCCACGAACCGCCTGGCAATGGCCCGGCCAATACCTTTGGTGCCACCGGTTACAACAATGAGTGGATTCATAGACGATGGATATCCTGTTCTGAGTTCAGGAAAAGGCAAAAGCGCACAAGGTTTAGCAAATGGCGCAAGTTACGTTAGAAACCATTCTATCTTTACGGGGGTTCTCTCCAATAGATAATATCGACTTTTGCCAGGGCAAAGTCCGTTCGTTTCGCTACACATTATATGTCACGCTTAGGCAGTTACTTTATTTTTCTGGGCACACTTTTCCGCAATCGGGAGAAGCTCCGCGTTTATCTGGGCCTTATTCTGAATGAATGTACGTCGATTGGCGTCGGCTCCGTTTTTATCGTTGCGTTAGTCAACATATTTATTGGCGCTGTCACCTGTGTGCAAACGGCGTATAACCTGACGAATCCGTTTGTACCGAAGTACATCATTGCGCTCATCGTGCGCGATAGTTCCATTCTTGAACTGGCGCCAACGTTATCGTGCATTGTACTGGCGGGCAAAGTAGGCTCTAATATTGCCAGCGAATTAGGCACCATGAAAATCACCGAACAGGTTGATGCGCTGGAAGTTATGGGCATCAATTCAAGTTCCTATCTGATACTGCCAAAAGTTATAGCGTCGGTACTGATGTTTCCGCTCTTAGTGATTATGGCCGGTTTTCTGGCCATTCTGGGCGGCTATATTGCCGGAACGCTGGCGGGTGTTATTTCCTCGGAGGATTATGTCTCCGGGCTGCGCTTCGATTATAAACCGTTCGGTGTTACGTTCGCACTTATTAAAACCGTTGTTTTTGCTTTCCTGATCTCAACGATTTCGGCCTATCAGGGCTATAACGTGCAGGGTGGTGCGCTGGAAGTCGGAGCTGCATCAACAGCCGCCGTTACCAATAGCTGCATCGCCATTGTAGCCGCCGATTTCGTCCTGACACAGATGCTGTTAACGTAATTTTGAATGATAGAGTGACTGAATGATTGACCCAGTCACCTATTCAACCATTAGCTATGATCTCCATCAAAAATATTTCAAAAGCGTTCGGTGACCGGCAGATTCTGACGAGTATCGATGGAACGTTTAAGCCGGGGGATACAAGCCTGATTATCGGCGGCAGTGGCACGGGTAAAAGTGTGTTGCTTAAGTGTATGATTGGCTTAGTTAAGCCCGACTCAGGTGAAGTTCTCTACGACGGACGCAACTTTCTGACCAGCAGCCTCGATGAGCAGAAAGCCATACGGCGTGAAATGGGCGTGTTATTTCAGGGATCAGCCTTATTCGATTCAAAAACCGTGCTGGAAAACGTCCGGTTTCCGCTCGATATGCTGACCGAGCAATCTGAGAGTGAGAAAATAGATCGGGCACAGGAGTGTCTGCAACGGGTTGGTTTGGAGGCCGCCGGTAAGTTCATGCCCTCAGAAATAAGCGGAGGTATGAAGAAGCGGGTCGGCATTGCCCGCGCTATTGTCCTGAATCCCAAATATTTATTTTGCGACGAGCCTAATTCAGGCCTCGACCCGCTCACATCCATTAAAATTGACCAGCTTATCTCCGAAATCACCGATGAATACAAGATTACAACGGTTGTGATTACCCACGACATGAACTCGATGATGGAAATTGGGGAGCAGATTATGTTTCTCTACAAGGGCCAAAAACTCTGGGAGGGCACCAGCAGTACCCTTACCCACTCTACTGTGGAGGAACTGAATGAGTTCATTAATGCGAATAAACTCATTCGGGAAATGGAAAAGTGAGGTCGTGTCAGAACCGCCACCGGGCCTGAATCTTTACCTCTGATTTATGGGGAGCATCAATCTGGTCGAGGTCGGAGCCGACTGTCGGTTGATTGGTCAGGTCGGTTCTGGCCCAGCGGACCCACACATCCAGATGACGGCTCAGATTGTACTGGGCCAGCAAATAGTGGCGAACGCCCCGGTTAAAATAGGCTGGAAACGAGAAAGCGTAGAGCACATCACGCTCATATACGTACTGTCGGCTGTCATAGTCGTCGGTGCCAAACAGGGCTACCCGGCCACTCAAGCTAAACCGTCGCACATCCATCGTGGCATCCTGCACCACCGCAAATCCGCGCGAAACAGGTTGCCCGGCAAATCCAAATCCGCCCCACTGCACCCTCGACCGCAGCGACACCCCGCGCATCAGTTTATAGTCGGCATTCAGGGCGTAATTTCGGCGGGTAGTACCAACGACTTCTTTAACCTTGCCGATGGTCAGGTTTTTCTCCTTATGTTCTTCATGGTAAACTGCATAAAATGCCGTTTGGCGACTGGGCGTATACCGAACCTGGAGTAGATAATCAAACCCATGCGAAGGCTTGTCAACCAGATACCTTAGCCAGGGAAAGTTGACATAATCGGCGAAACCACTTAACGTTAGTTTGCGATAGACGGTGTATTTCAGACCCAGATAAGCGCCCGTTTCGTTGATATTCCGACTCCCTTCGCTGAACGCATTACCATAAAAGCTGTGAAAATTACGGTCATAGTGGCGGAGTGCGATGGCCGCGTCGATTTTTTTCGTCAGGCTAACCAACGCCCCTCCTACGGTGCCAATGCCGCCCGAATTTTTTGTTGAGCCGCCACTCCGGGCTACTTCAGCAAACAGATTCCAGTTTCGCCAGATATAGCCGCCATGTAGGCCAACAACGGCGTTTTTTGTGCCGGTAAATTCATATTGATTGTAGGCCAGATCGCGTCGGCGATAGACTTTATCGAAGCGGGTATGCAATAGGGTCAGGCCCAGTTGAAACTGGTGTCGATTGTGGTAGAGTAGATGAGCGCCCAGATTGGTTTCGAGCAGACTGCCCTGATCGGCCCGTTCGGAGGCCGTTCGGTGCAGGCCGGAGGTTTGCAGAGAGGTAGCCATAACGCCTTCATCCGGGCTGCCTTCTGCGATGTTGGCATCGCGTCGGTTGCGGGCGGCTATAAGCGTCAGATCAACTGTTCGATGGATGCTATACGTTGCCGTTGCGCCCCGAAAATACCCATACTCTGTTAAGGAAGTATAAGGTCGGGCACCCAGTGTTGGGCGACGAACGGGCTGCACCGTCTCAGCACTTTTACCCAGCACAAACCCCGCTGACAGCACCAGCCCCTGTCCTACCTGTACCTGATAATCGCCCAGCAAAATGTTCCGCCAACGGCCCCGGTTCTGTATCTGGGCATGAAACGAAACATAGTCAACCCCATATCGACGCGCCGACGGCTGCCAGCCCATTGGTTCGCCGGGGTCTTTTTCCAGCGTCAGACCAACGCTAAACGCACGGGGTCGACTATATCGGTAGCGGGCATACCACTGTCCGGCACTTCCCAGATAGCGCGTCGGCAAATTACCTTTTTTGTCCGCCATAGCTTCTGAGAAGCCTTTCTGTTGTTCCAGCGTCTGTTCGTAGCGCACAATCAGGTAGTTGTCGGTGGGCGTTGGGAGCGTGCCAAATAAACCGGGCGTTCCCGATGCCGTCACAAAGGGTAACAGACGACGAATGGTTGACAAATCAAAATCGGGGACAGCCTGAAGTTCATACACCGACAGCAAATCACCGAATTCAGCCCGATAGGCGGCTAAACTGCTCAATTGCCTGTTCGTGAGCAGATACGTTGTTTCCAGTTCGTCGCGGCTGGCCAGATTAAGATCGAGCGGATTGGCGTAGAGTTGCGTCAGGGCATCATAAACAGCCTGATAGTCGATACCTTCCGTCTGCACAGGAAATAAATCCTGTAAATACCGGCTGACATCCGCCGAACTTCGGGGTGGTATAGTTGTTTGAGAAAAAACAGGAGAAACGGCCAACCATCCGGCCACTGTGAGCAGGTAACGTGTTCGCACTATCTTTTTTGTTCAGGTTTCGGATAGGACCTCTAACCACCCTAAGCCGGTCACTCGTTCCTGAGTATTATGACCAGCCAATACGGTTGAGCCTTAGACGGTCAAAGCCTAAAAAAGATACATTTGAAACAAAAAGGATACTTAGTAGAATCGAAGCGGCTACCTTAGGCGAACCGCCGTTTCAGAATTTCAACCAGTTCACTTACTTCATCGCTGCTCATATCCCACAAATATTGAGACGCATAGCGGTAAGAAATCAGATCGAGTGCCTGGCCGTAATTATTCAGGGTGTCAATTTCCTCGATGGCCTGATTATAGGCACTGCTGTTGCCATTAAAGAGCTGATTGATAAACCGAAATTTCTGATTCAGCGAAATACTCCGGGCGATGCTCTCGATGGGTGCCCGATGGAACGTTTCGGCTATTGTTGACGATTCAGTCGGGGCTACTTCCCGCAGTGTATCATTCAGCGTGGGTACAGAATCTGTCTGGCTTGTTATGGCTGTTGTTTCCATTGTTGTTATGGATGGTGCTACGGCCTCCGTCTCTACCTGCGACGGTTGGTTACTGGGAGCAGTTGGCGCATGGTCAGTTCCGTCAAGGAACATAGGGCCGGTTGGCTCCATTGCCTGTTCGGACGGGGGAGCAGGGGTCGGATCGGGCTGTGGTGGTATAGCCGGGGCAATGGCTTCGGGGGTTGCTTCTGCCGGAACTAAGGGAGCAGGTGGAACCGCCGGTTCGATAACGGTATCGAAAAAGGAGCGGGATGGAGACGCCGGAATGCTGTCGGGCACATGACTCCGCAGTAAAGCCGACACATCCATTGGGTGTTTTTCCGAAAACAGCGCGACGAATTTGTCATAATGCTCTAACTCATGGCCTTTCTGCGTTAACGCTTCGTCTAAATACGTAAGGGCCTGATTGACATACACAAAGGGCCGACCATTGACACGCTGCGTAATATGAGCCGGAATAAACTGATTGATTTTTGTATAGCGGGTGATCTGCTTTAACGCATCGGCGGTTACGGTAAATTCAGGCTGGCTACGCAGTATATCGTCGAAATAAGCCCGTGGGTCGAAGATCATGATGATGGCCCGGCGGGTGGCATCGGCCAGCAGGGGTTCGAGATGTTCGCGACGAACCGAAATATGCTGCGACACGATGTTCATGAAATTTTGCAGTGCTTCCTGCACATCGGCATCGGCAAAGTCGAAGTAGTGACTGCGAAATTTTGTTGCATCCGCCTGCCACTTATCGGACAAACTATTGATGATGAACAAATTAATCTGACTAATGGGCGTCAGCGACAGGAGTTGCTGCCCGGTTATGGCGGCATGGTTCTGATAAAAATCAGCAGCGATCCGACGCGCGTAGGACTTGCTGTAGTCAGTAAGGGCGTTGGCGTTAAACTTGTTCGACATTAGGAAAAGCCTTTGTTTTGTAAAGATAAAGTTTTCAGGCGCAAACCCATTTTTAGTTATCAATAAATTGAAATTGTGATTTTGACCAGAACTCTGCAAGTCAATTTACCTGATTAAAACTAATAACCGGCCTTAAAACGGCCATTACCCAATGTTTATTGAACCCCCCCGACGACGTGAACCGCCCCACCTCCGTACTGGCTGGATTGAGGTTATTTGCGGGTCGATGTTCTCCGGCAAAACCGAGGAATTGATTCGTCGGCTTACGCGTGCCCGCATTGCGAAACTCAATGTCCGGATTTTTAAACCGGCTTTGGATGTTCGCTACCATGAGGAAAATATTGTTTCTCATTCAGCCCTCACGATTCAGTCGATCCCGGTGCAAACAGCGAGCCAGATTCCTTCGTTAACCGGTGATTGTGACGTAGTTGGTATCGATGAAGCCCAATTTTTCGATGCCCACATTACCGATGTTTGCCAGGAATTGGCCAATGAGGGCAAGCGGGTTATTGTGGCCGGATTGGATATGGACTTTTCGGGCAAACCCTTCGGCTGTATGCCTCAGTTGATGAGCATTGCCGAATACGTGACCAAAGTTCACGCGATTTGCGTGGTTTGTGGCGACATTGCTCAGTATTCCTATCGGCTCGTACCTTCGCAGGAGCGCGTGTTGCTGGGCGAAACCGATAGTTATGAAGCCCGTTGCCGACGATGCTTTAACCTCGGCAACGACGCTGGCCAGAAAGAGTGGGCGTATGAAAATGTAGATAAGTAATGAATAATGTACAATGGATAATGAATAATGGCTGGGAGAGGGGATTTTTCCGTTTAGTTCTTATTGTTCATTGTTCATTGTTCATTATTCATTATTCATTTGCTCAAATCGGCACCTGGCAGTCACACGTAAGCTACAACTCCGGGCAGTCGGTGGCGGTGGTTGGTAACAAAATCTATGCCGCTACACAAAATGGGTTCTTCTATTACGATAAAGTCACGAATGAGACCTTCACACTCAGTAAATCATCCGGTCTGAGCGATGTTGGTATCAGCCGATTACTTTATCTGGCCGATCAACAAAAACTCCTCCTCACCTACCGAAACGGTAATCTGGATTTTCTGAGCCTGACCGATGCCGGCGAACCCGGCTCAGTCACCAACGTGAACACAATCGTTACGGCCCCCAACCTGCCAGCCTCGCGCGTTATTCATCAACTCAACCGAATTGGCAACAACGCTTATCTAAGCACCGATTTTGGAGTAGTAGTGCTGGATTTACTCAAAAACGAAATTCGGGATACATACTTCAGTCAGCAAACCGACGGGTCGCCCCTGCCCATTTTTCAGACAGCCGCTACGACTGACAGCTTATACGCCCTAACCTCACCCACGCAGCCCTTCGAAACCGGCCTTCGACTGCGGGCGGTGCGCTTCGCTCCGAATGTCAATATTGCCGACCCCGCTAACTGGCGACCAATTCAGGAGCCTGACCCGTTTATGTCGTCGCTGCTAACTGATCAGAACCGCCTGTACGTATCGGTAAACGGAAAGGGCATGTACACGAAAACCAATGGATCCTGGGTACTATCCCGGCAAACGTCTGATCCAATCGTCAGACTATTTCCATCGGTGGCAGGGCCAATTGTGGCGACGAATCGGACCATTACCTTGCCTAATTCGGGTACTTTTGCAGGCTCCTTGCTGACCGATCCGCGCGAGGTGATAGCTGATGGTAGTACGGTTTGGGTTGCCGATATAAATACTGGTCTTCTTTCAGGAAGTTCAGGACAGTTTCAGCGCATTGCCCCCGAAGGGCCAACCCGCGACCAATTTGCCAGCTTATATGCTTACGCTCAAACGCTTATAGCCCTGCCCACCGGCCCGTTGAGCGACACTCAACGTTCTATAAATCAGCCAGCAGGTGAACTATTCTCGGTTCCAAATAGGCGTTGGACTACGGCAACGGCTGCTGGCCAGACTCGGGGATTTAATGCCGCCGTTTATTTGCCTACTCAGCAACAACTCTATTTTAGCAGCTTCGGCGGAGGTTTATGGAGCCAGACAGCGGGGCAGGCACTCGCTTCGGTTACCTTACCGACCACAATCAGCCCATTCATCAGCAGTCTGGCAACCGATTTAGACGGGAATCTCTGGATAACTACCGGACGAACGAATGCCACCCAGCGGTCTACCCTGCATGTTCGCCGACCCGATGGCACGTTTCAATCGTTTCCGGTTAGTAGCCAGACAAATATTGTGCAGGTCGTAGCCGACGATAATGGGTTCCTGTGGCTTCGGCCCGACCTCGGCGGGGGGTTACTGGTTGTTGATCCACAAACAAACCGCAGTCGCTTTCTAACAACCGAACGTGGACAAGGTGGGCTATTAACCAATAGCATTCGCGCCTTAACCAAAGACCGAAATGGTGCTATTTGGGTCGGAACCGACCTCGGTCCGGTCGTGTTCGACAATCCGGCCGGGGCTTTTGATGGGACTATAGATGCCCAGCCCCCACTGCTGAATCGACGGCGGCTGCTGGCTAATGAAGTCATTACAGCTATTGCGGTCGATGGCGGCAACCGGAAATGGATTGGTACGCAAAAAGGACTTTACCAGCTTGCCCCCGATGGTTCGCAACTGTTTGATACATTCACGGCGGAGAACAGCCCATTGCCGACTAATTTGATTCAGGCGCTGGCCATCGAACCGATTAGCGGAAAGGTTTTTATCGGAACGATAAATGGCCTGATTTCTTTTCAAGGTTCAGCAACCGAACCCGCTGAAACACTGAATAACCTGACTCTTTTTCCGAATCCGGTCCGACCTGATTTTACAGGCACAGTTGGCATCAACGGCCTGACCGACAATGCAACCGTAAAAATACTGGATGCGGGCGGGCAGTTGGTTTATGAAACCCGGTCGCAGGGCGGCACGGCCACCTGGAACTTACACGATTATCGGGGCCGCATGGCACAAACGGGCATTTATTTAGTTGTCGTTGTAGCATCCGACGGGTCGGAAGGTGTAGCCGGGAAATTGGCTGTAGTGCGGTAGAAAAAACAATGTTTGCCGTTTTTGGTATAGATAATCACCGTCGCTAAGTTGGGTTGCCAGCACACGTAAACGACGATTTGATGAATCAGGTCATTTTGCCTAATTTTGACCGGTTTTTATCCCCTATTACCCAATGCGGGCAACTCATTGGCAACCAATTAACCGAAATCAACGCACTCATAATGAGAGAAATACAGTTCCGCGAAGCCCTGCGGGAGGCCATGACGGAAGAAATGCGCCGGGACCCACTGGTCTATCTAATGGGTGAAGAAGTCGCCGAATACAACGGCGCCTATAAAGTTAGCCAGGGTATGCTCGACGAGTTCGGCCCGGAGCGCGTGATTGATACACCCATTGCCGAGTTAGGTTTTGCGGGCATTGGGGTTGGTTCTGCCATCAATGGGTTGCGGCCCATTATCGAGTTCATGACCTTCAACTTCTCGCTTGTTGCCATTGACCAGGTCATTAATTCGGCGGCCAAAATTATGTCGATGTCGGGTGGGCAATACTCCTGCCCCATTGTATTTCGCGGGCCTACCGGTAATGCCGGGATGCTGTCGAGCCAGCACTCGCAGAATTTCGAGAACTGGTTTGCCAACACGTCGGGGCTGAAAGTAGTCGTGCCATCGAATCCGTATGATGCCAAAGGCTTGCTGAAGTCGTGCATCCGCGACAACGACCCCGTTATTTTTATGGAGTCAGAGTTGATGTATGGCGATAAAGGGCAGGTTCCTGAAGAAGAATACCTGATTCCGATTGGGCAGGCCAACATTGTGCGGGAAGGAAACGACGTAACGATTGTCTCGTTCGGTAAAATTATGAAAGTGGCCCTCGCGGCTGCCGACGAACTGGCTAAAAACGGCGTGTCGGCGGAGGTCATCGACCTTCGTTCGGTTAGACCGATTGACTACGCAACCATTATCAACTCAGTAAAGAAAACGAACCGATGTGTGATTGTGGAGGAGGCCTGGCCCCTGGCGGCTATCTCGTCGGAATTGACCTACAACATTCAGCGCAATGCGTTCGATTACTTAGACGCACCCGTTGTTCGGGTCAATAGCATGGATTTGCCCCTGCCCTACGCGCCCACGCTCATTGAGGCCATCCTCCCTAATGTGAAGCGCACGCTACAGGCCGTAGAGACGGTTATGTATAAGAAGTAACTTGTGTAAGGCGGGTAGAAACCCGCAATTATTACTTACTCATCGCGGGTTTCCACCCGCCTTGCAAAAACAAAAAAAGCGGTGGTCGAGTAGACCACCGCTTTTTTTATGTAGCATAAAAAAGCCTGACTATTTTAAGAGCCAGGCGTTGATTAGCACAATTGTAGGTAAAACGTCTGAAGCAGGGTTTTAGTTTAAGCATTGAAAAATAAGTAGATAGTTTTTCATAATATTCACATTATGCATAAACTTGCTTAAAAACGCATAAGACTCTGGACAAAACCTTTGTATGCAACCCACCAGCCGAACCATTTATGAAGTTACCATTCAACATGTAGGATCACTAAGTATGCTCCGTCATCGCGAACCGACCACCACTTTTTTCTCTAACCTACGTAAAGCTGTCGATGCCATTACGGCCGAATTAGCCCTAAACAACTGGCCTCCCAGGGTTAACTATATGGCTGTTTATCGGGGGGTGAAGCAGCGCGAGTTTTATAGCTGCGATTTCGATGTTGCCGGAACGCGCGTGTTTCGGGTGAAAGTTGTTCCCAGACTACTGAATCCGGCATTACCAAGATTAGGCGTTGATGAGAACCCGGCGAAATGAAACGAGCCGGTAGTGTTGGTTTATGTTCCAGGTTTCAAGTTCGCCATATGGAACATCTTTTTCAGTACGCTTTCAAACTCAAATCCAGGCTTTTAATCTGGTGCGTAAGCGCACCGGACGAAATAAAATCGACACCCGTTTCGGCATAGGCCCGCAGATTTGTTTCGTCAATACCGCCCGACGCTTCGGTCACGAAACGACCGTCAACGAGCCGTACCATATCCCGAATCCCTTCTGGCTGAAAATTATCCAACAGAATTATATCCACCTGACCCACCCGCAGCACTTCTTCTACTTCCGCCCGGTTTCGGGTTTCCACTTCGATACGTAACTGACGACCTGTTTCTTTCAGGTAAGCAACAGCCTGCGTAATGGCCGCTTCGATGCTTCCGGCATAATCGACGTGATTGTCTTTAATCAGAATCATGTCGTACAACCCGAACCGGTGGTTTACGGCCCCACCAATTTTCGTGGCCATTTTCTCACAGATTCGGAAGTTGGGGGTAGTTTTACGCGTGTCCAATAGTTTCGCCCGCGTGCCTTCCAGAAGATTTACCAACTCACGGGTATGCGTGGCAATGCCGCTCATACGCTGAATACAGTTGAGTACAAGGCGCTCAGCCGTCAGAATATTACGGGCATTGCCGCTAACAGTCAGCACGATGTCGCCGGGTTCAATAGTGGCGCCATCCTGCATGAGGATGTCAACAACAAACGCCGGGTCAACTTCGGCGAAAATAGCCTGAGCCACCTTAACACCCGCCAGAATACCCGCTTCTTTGACCAAGAGCCGGGCGCGTTTTTGGGCATTGGCCGGAATGGTCGACAGAGACGTATGGTCGCCGTCGCCAACATCTTCGGCTAAGGCTAATTGAATAAATTCATGCAGCTTCATAGGCGCAAGGTAGCAGATTATTTTTCGACAGGATTACAGGATTTGATTCTGAATACAATTTTCAGGTTGAACACAGGCGGCATAACTCAGCTAAATCAAATCCAGTTAATCCTGTAATCCTGTCAAAAACCGCTTGCATTCCACCAAAATTGGTACGAAATTTGTCATCCGCAAAGGAAATATATGAAGCAACCGCGTGTCATACAACGTCTTTCGAGCCTGATGCTGGTTACCCTGCTGCTATTCACCGCCGTTTGGGGAAACAGCAACGCAGCCAACACGAAGGCATTGCTGGCAAAGAAAGCCATTGCGGAACAGGCCAAGTCGGGCAAATCAGCAGATGTCCCATCCTCGAATACCCTTTTGAGCGCAGCCCAGTTTGAAGCGGTCGTTACTCCGGCTGTTGAATTAGGCGAATCGGGGCAAACCGCTTTTCTGCTTCCCGCACCTACGCTCATAATCCTGGTACTGTTGAGCGTTGCACTGCTTCGGCATTTTACCCTGCCGCATTTCTATTTTGCTTATTTCAAGCACGTATTTGGGCATCATATAGCCACAAATGCGCCGTAACGGCAACCTCAGCCGAACGGCATTCTTCCCTGATTTTCTCCAATTTTATCAATTTAATTCAGATGCCCGACCCTCTTGGTTCAGGCTACATTCATGCAAAACAAAACCGGAATTCTCATTCTGACGGGTGTCATTGCAGCCATCTGCATTTACTTCCTGTCGTTTACCTTCGTCTCGCGGGGCATTAAAGCCGATGCGGAGACCTACGCCACCAACAAGCAGGGCCTTGTTGACCGGGCGAAAAAACAACACTACCTCGATTCGCTCTGGAAAGAGCCTGTTTATCTGGGCAGTACCCTTCAGGAAGTGACCGAGCGCGAATTGGGTCTGGGCCTTGATTTACAGGGCGGTATGCACGTTGTGCTGGAAGTATCACCCACCGACATTTTACGCAGTCTATCGGGTAACAACCGCGACCCAAAATTTAATCAGGCGTTGAAACAGGCACTGGAGGACCAGAAAACGAGCAACGCCGGTTTTGTCGACCTGTTTGCTGATGCGTTCAAAAAAGCGGCACCGGATACCAGGCTGGCCACTATATTCGCTACCAGCGCCAACCGCAGCAAAATAAACTTCCAGTCGTCGGATACCGAAGTACGAAAGTTATTGAATGAAGAAGTCAACGGAGCTATCACGCGGGCTTACCAGATTATTCAGGCGCGGGTTGATAAGTTTGGCGTAGCGAACCCAAATATTCAGCGGCTGCCAGGTTCGGGTCGGATTCAGATTGAACTGCCCGGCGTCGATAACCCCGAGCGCATTCGTCGTTTGCTGACCGGCGCGGCCAAACTGGAGTTTACCGAAGTTTATCGGCTGAACGAACTGGCCCCCGCCATTGAAGGCATGGGCGCTTATCTGCTTCGCGAAGAGGCTACCCGCAAAGCCGCTCTGAAACCAGCCGCAGGAACAACGGCCCCAACCGCTGGTTCAGCCGCTAAAGGCGCATCGAGCCTTGAGTCGCAACTGGCACAGGGTAGCAAAACGGATTCGACCGGAAAGGCAAAAAATGATACGGCTGCCGCTGCTGCACAAGGTACAGCCCTCACACAGTTGTTTCTGCCGGTTGGTCAGGATCAGTTGGGCGTTTACCTGAAAGATACGGCCCGCGCCAACGACGTGCTGAACGCAGCCGAAGTACGCAGTTTGTTTCCATCCGATGCGTTCTTCGCCTGGGACCGGAAGACGTTCAAAGCAACCGATGGCAAAGAAATTTTGCCGCTTTATTTCCTGAAGAAAGCGGCTGGCCGTGCCCCCCTCGAAGGTGATGTCATTACCGATGCCACCAACGACTACGACGACCGGGGCCGCCCGGAAGTGACCATGAACATGAACGCCGAGGGCGCCCGGAAATGGAAAAATCTGACGGCGGCAAACGTAGGCCGTCCGGTAGCGATTCTGTTAGACAATCTGGTGTACACGGCGCCAAACGTACAGAACGAAATTCCGAACGGGCGGTCGAGCATCTCCGGCAATTTCACGGTTGAAGAAACCAAAGACATGGCTAACGTGCTGAAAGCCGGTAAGCTGCCTGCCCCAACGAATATTGTTGAAGAGAACGTAGTAGGCGCTACGCTTGGTTCAGAAGCGGTGAGCGCCGGGGTACTTTCGTCGATAGTTGGTATTTTGCTGGTGCTGGCGTTTGTGGTATTTTACTACAACCGGGCTGGCTTCATCGCTGACCTTGCCTTGATCGTTAACCTGTTCTTTCTGCTGGGTGTGATGGCCTCGCTGGGCGCGGTATTGACCATGCCTGGTATTGCCGGTATCGTGCTGTCGATTGGTATGGCCGTCGATGCCAACGTACTTATTTTCGAGCGGATTAAAGAAGAACTGGCACTGGGGAAAACCTTCAAGCAATCCGTTACCGATGGTTTCAAGAACGCGCTATCGTCCATTATCGACTCAAACGTAACAACTTTCCTGACGGGTATCGTCCTGTTTATCTTCGGCACGGGTTTGATTCTGGGCTTTGCGACCACACTGATTATTGGTATTCTAACCTCGTTGTTTGCGGCTATTTTCCTCACCCGTCTGATTTTGGAGTACTACATTCGTAATGGCAAAACACTGACATTCAGTTCTTCATGGGCAAAGAACCTATTTAAAGATTCTAACTTTGACTTCGTGTCGCGCCGGAAGCTGTACTACACAGTTTCGTCAATTATCATTGCTGCCGGTATTATCTCGATTATCTTCAAAGGATTCGGATTAGGCGTTGACTTTAAAGGGGGGCGGTCCTATGTTGTTCGTTTTGAAAAATCAGTCAGTACCGATGATGTACGTACCTCGCTGGCAAGTGTGCTGGGGGCTGCGCCGGAGGTGAAAACTTACGGGGGCACTGGCATTGGTGCCAATCAGGTGAAAGTAACCACACCCTACCTGATTGATGATAACTCGCAGGGAGCTGATAAGCGGGCTGAAGCCACTATCTACAAAGGACTAAGCAATATTAAAGGCAATCCAGCAAAAATAGAAAGCTCGCAAAAGGTAGGGCCAACTATCGCCTACGACATTCTTACCTCAGCGCTATGGTCGATTTTGCTGGCCGTTGCCGTCGTCTTTTTGTACATTCTCATCCGGTTCAAGCGGCTGGCATTTGGGTATGGCGCGGTGGTGGCTATGTTCCACGACGTGCTGATTATTCTGGCTATCTTCTCGATTTTCAATGGTCTCCTGCCCTTTTCGCTCGACATCGACCAGGCGTTTGTGGGCGCCCTGCTAACAATTATGGGGTATTCGATGAACGACACGGTTGTGGTTTTCGACCGGGTGCGGGAATACTTAGCCGAGAACAAGGGCAAGAAAGAAAGCATTCCGACCATTATTAACAATGCCCTGAATGCAACCCTGAGCCGCACGGCGGTGACGGGCTTCTCCACCATTCTGGTGTTGTTGGTTCTCTTTATTTTCGGGGGTGAAACCATTCGGGGTTTCTCGTTCGCCATGTTGATTGGTGTTATTGTGGGAACATATTCGTCGCTGTTCGTCGCTACTCCCATTGTGGTTGATTCCCTGAGCCGCGACCAGGAGAAGGACGGGGCCGCCCTCACAGTTGGTACATCGGCCACCGAAAAGAAAACTGGCTTCGACGCGATTCCGGCTGATTTTACGAGCGCGGCACCCGCCACACCCGAAGAATTTACGGCGAAGAAGGAGAAGAAAGAAAAGAAACCGCTGATTCGCCCATCGCAGTCGTAGTTTTTTAATGAGCGAAAGAGCGAAAGAGTGACAGGGCGAAAACCATTCGGCAATTTTCTTCGCTCTGTCACTCTTTCGCTCTTTCACTCATTATATTTCGTATATTTCGCTGAAGAACCCAAGAATATTTCTTAATACGACCTAATCACCAAACTCTGTTTGCCTATATGGAGACTACCAAAGCACCAGTGTCAGCCAAAAGTCAGCTTTGGGCGAAAAAATCGCTCGCGAAACTGATGGCGGAGACCTCTGACGAGCCAACAAGCTTAGACCCGATTAGTCAGGAGGGTACGCTAAAACGTACTCTCACCTCCACGAATTTGATAGCGTTGGGTATCGGTGCCATCATTGGAGCGGGTCTGTTTGTCAGAACCGCGGCTGCGGCAGGGGGTCATGCCGGGCCTGCCGTGACGGTTTCGTTTGCCATTGCCGCTTTTGCCTGTGCGCTGGCAGGTTTGTGTTATGCGGAGTTCGCGTCGATGATCCCCATTGCTGGCAGCGCCTACACCTATAGCTACACAACAATGGGCGAGTTTGTTGCCTGGATTATCGGTTGGGATCTGGTATTGGAGTATGCGCTCGGAGCGGCAACGGTCTCCATTGGCTGGTCGCAGTACCTGAATGCGTTGCTGGACGATTTTCTTCATTTTCATATACCCTATCGATGGTGCCATTCTCCGTTTCAGGTCAGCGATGGATTGGGTATCTACGCGGGCGAAGCAGGCATACACGGAATGATTAATCTGCCCGCCGTATTTATTCTGCTGATGTTGAGCCTGTTGCTCATTAGAGGAACGCAGGAATCGGCAACGTTCAATAATGTTATTGTCATTGTGAAGGTAAGTATTGTCCTGTTAATCATCGCATTAGCCTGGAAATACATCAATCCGGCCAACCACGTACCGTATCTGATTCCAGCCGATGCCGGAACGGCCACACTCAGCACCGGACAGATTCATAATTATGCTGATTCACTAAATCACGGCTGGTTGGGCGTACTTCGGGGCGCGGGGATTGTGTTTTTTGCGTTTATTGGCTTCGATGCTGTATCGACAGCCGCGCAGGAGGCTAAAAATCCGCAGCGGGATATGCCCATCGGTATTCTGGTATCGCTGGCGATTTGCACGGTATTGTACATTCTGTTTTCGCACGTGCTGACCGGCCTGGCACCCTACAAAGAATTCATTGGGCAGGGTGGTGAAGCCTCCGTTGTGTACGCCATTAACAAGTATATGCCTGGTTATGAGTGGTTAGCGTCTTTAGTTACGGTGGCTATTCTGGCAGGTTTCTCGTCCGTTATTCTGGTTATGTTGCTGGGACAGACCCGCGTGTTTTATACCATGAGCAAAGACGGGCTGGTTCCTGCCATTTTCTCAAAACTTCATCCGAAGTACCAAACGCCTTTCCGTTCGCAATGGGTGTTCTTTGTCTTTGTTTCGATGTTTGCGGCCTTCGTACCGGATAGTGTGGTGGGCGATATGACCAGTATTGGAACCCTGTTTGCCTTTGTGCTGGTCTGTATTGGTATCATGATTCTGCGGAAGACCGACCCCACTATCGTCCGCCCGTTCAGAACGCCTTTATATTTCATTGTTTGCCCATTGGGCGCTGCTATATGTCTGGCGATGATTATGAGTTTAGGTTGGGAAAACTGGACCCGGCTGATTATCTGGATGGCAATTGGTCTGGCGATTTACTTTGGCTATGGTCGTTATCATAGTAAATTAAGGTCCTGAACGTTTTCTGTAGTGCATTATAAAGACGCCTGAGCCTCATAGAGTTCAGGCGTCTTTATATGCACCTGTATCCTAATTCCAAAAGTTTTCCCATCTTGGCGCATGCGTGTCGAGGAAGTAATCGGGTACGGAGCCGCTATCATTGCCGGATTAGTTATCGGACTGGCGGGTGGTGGCGGGTCCATTCTGACAGTGCCAATCTTCGTGTATCTGTTTCATATTCAGCCCGTACTGGCCACCACCTATTCGCTGTTTGTGGTTGGATCAACGTCGTTTATTGGCTCAATAAACCACATCTGGAAACAGCGGGTCGACCTGAGGGTAACCTTAGTTTTCGCACTTCCCTCATTTATATCGGTTTATTTAAGCCGGCGTTTTTTAGTCCCTGCGCTCCCCGACCCGCTGTTTCAGGCTGGGCAGTTTGTGCTGCCCAAAAGCAATGCCATTCTCTACTTCTTCGCCATCGTGATGATTATTGCGGCCCGCGCCATGATTCGGAGTGATCGCCCGGAGCAGGGAGCAGCCGCCGACGGGCGACCGCGTTATGGGAGCCTGGCGCTCGACGGGCTGGCCGTTGGGTTACTGACCGGCACGATTGGCGCGGGCGGGGGCTTTCTGATTGTGCCCATGCTGGTGTTGCTGGCGGGCCTGCCCATTCACCGGGCAGTGGCCACATCGGTGCTCATCATTGCCGTTAATTCATTCGTCGGGTTTCTGGGCGATATTCACCATACGGAGCTAAATTGGAATTTTCTGCTGCCCTTCACGGGTTTATCTATTATCGGCATCTTTGTTGGGATGTACTTAGCCCGCTTCGTTGCCCCCGACCGGTTAAAGAGAGGCTTTGGCTGGTTTGTGCTCATCGTGGCGGGTTATATGATTTTGAGGGAGCTTTCATAGACTTGTTTCAGGTTCCAACTTAATACAGAGTCAACAACCTGGAACATGAAATTTGAAACCTGGAACAATGATTTATGATTATCGAACAATTGTATACAGGCTGTCTGGCGCAGGGAGCCTATTATATTGAGAGCAAAGGCGAAGCGGCCATCATCGACCCCTTGCGGGAAACCTCACCCTATATCCGAAAAGCCCACAAAGCAGGCGCTAAAATCAAGTACGTTTTTGAGACCCACTTTCATGCCGATTTTGTGTCGGGGCATCTGGATTTAGCCCAAAAAACCGGTGCAGTTATTGTCTATGGCCCAAATGCCAACACCAGTTACGCCGTTCATCACGCCAAAGATGGCGAAACGTTTACCGTAGGAAGCACTACAATTAAAGTCCTTCATACGCCTGGCCATACCCCTGAGTCAACAACGTATCTGCTTATCGACGAAACCGGAAAAGACCACGCAATTTTCACCGGCGACACGCTCTTCATCGGCGACGTTGGCCGACCCGACCTGGCCATCAAAGGTAACCTAACTGAGCGCGACCTGGCCGGTATGCTCTACGAGAGTCTACAGACGAAAATTCTGCCCTTAGCTGATGATGTTATTGTTTATCCGGCTCATGGCGCGGGGTCGGCCTGTGGCAAAAATATGAGCAAAGAAACAACCGATTCATTGGGGAATCAGAAACGGTTCAACTACGCGCTCCAGGCTAAATCGAAAGCCGAATTTATTGACAAAGTCCTCGATGGATTAACCCCGGCTCCGGCTTACTTTGCTGAAAACGCCCGGCTCAACAAGGAAGGTTCTGAAAGTTTAGACAAGGTGCTTCAGCGCGGGAGTCAGGCCCTGTTGCCAGATGATTTTGAAATGGCCGTGAACGAAACGGGGGCATTGGTATTGGATGTTCGGACTGCTGCCGACTTTGCCAAAGGATTTATCCCTAATTCGATAAATATTGGTCTGGATGGTCAATTTGCGCCTTGGGCGGGGGCGCTTATACCTGATTTAACCCAACCCATTGCGCTTATTACGCCGGTTGGTTTAGCGGAAGATACGATTGTTCGGCTGGCCCGTGTCGGCTACGATCAGTGCATTGGTTATCTTGATGGTGGATTTAGTTCCTGGCAACACGCTGGCAAAGAAGTAGATACGATTGAGTCTATCTCAGCCGAAGAATTTGCTCACCGACGACAGCAAAACCCGGCGATAACCGTAATTGATGTGCGAAAAGCCAGTGAGTTTATAGATGAGCACGTTGAGGGTGCAACGAACCGGCCCTTAGATAATCTGAACGAGCACATGGCCGAGATTCGGCGTGATGAGCCGGTGTATGTTCACTGTGCAGGAGGCTACCGGTCGATGGTGGCCAATTCTATCCTGAAAGCGCGGGGTTTTGATACCATTGTAAACATAGAAGGTGGTATGGCGGGCATCAAAAAAACGGGCGTCCCGGTTGTTACCGACACGCCCGTTATGAAATAAAGAATTCCTGCCAAGTCCAGTGCCTATCTTTTCTATAAGGTAAATAACTCTTCGACAGTCAGTTGCAGGTCGGGTATGGCTGGAGCCGCATGGAAGGTATCGTTTTCAAAACAAGTTATATTCTGCCGGGACGAGGTAAACACGCGCACCATACGAAGGGCCGGATGGATGTGCCAAACGACCTGCACACCAGCTTCAAAATACTCGATAACTTTTTGCTCTACCGGCTTAACTTTATCAGTAGGTGAGATAATTTCGATAACGAAGGCTGGAATAGGATGCTTATTGGCTCCAGATTCCCGAATTTGAGATGACGTAAAAAAAGCAGCATCGGGAATACGCATTTGTTGCTTGCTTAACCAGCATTTTGTTTCAGGGAGTAATTCACCCATTTGCTGGTAAGCGTGTGTCTGCGTGAACTTGCGTAAAATCTTCTGAATAATAGGGCGTTCAACATTCTTCATGCCATCGGTGGGTATAGCCAATCCATTCTCAAATTCATACAAAAAGCTGTCATCAGGGTTCCAGTTCAGGAACCGCTGCTTTGACATCGGAATGCCGACTACAGCTTCTTTATCTGGGGTTTCGAGCAGTGTGCTTTCCATCGCTTATGCGTTTTTAAGTAAATGTATTAAAATTAGTCGGTAGTCAATAGTTGTCCGTTCGCTGCTATAAAACTGGCGACTATTGACGACCGACTAATGTTACTGTTTCTTCTCCGGCATCAGCACCAGCCGAATATAATTGGGGCCTAAGTACTGGTTGGCGGCAGCTTTCGTGCTTTCGACCGTCACGTTGGCTAACTGCTCGGTTTCATGCAGGACTTCGTCGGGCGCGTCGCCGTTATAATATTGGTTTTGGAGATAACCTAACCAGAACTGATTGTCTTTCAACTGCACTTCGGTTTCCCGGCGGGTTTCGGCTTTAAACTTGGCAATATCGGTAGGAAGTGCGCCCTTCTGCTTCACATCGTTAATCAACTCCTGCGTTTTGGCAATAAGCTTTTCAACGTTCTCCGGCCCACAGCCGAAGTTGATGCGGAAGGTGTAGCGCGGTACCGGATACTTCGCATAGGCCGCATTGACCCCAACGCTGTAAACGCCACTCTCCTCTTCGCGCAGTTTCTCAATGAGCTTAATTTCAAGCACTTCACCCAGCGCGTCCAGTTGCGTCGTTGTTTCGGGCGACCACGTTAAATCTCCGCTATAAACCAACTGCACGGCGGCTTTTGGGTCGAGGCCCCGGTAAACGGTCTTGTTGATTTGTCCGGCTGGAATTCGAATGCCGAGGTCGGTAAACTTCTCGGTTTTATCCGTTGCGGGCAAACCGCCGAGGTATTTCTCAACCAACGGTTTCAGTTGGTCTTCCTTGAAATTACCAACAAAATAGAACGTGAAGTCGCCCGCATTGGCGAAACGTTCCTGGTAGATTTGCACGGCCCGGTCGAGGTCGACTTTGTCCAAATCGTCGGGTTTGAGCGGTTGCCGACGTGGGTTGTTATTGCCCAGCGTAACCGTCACGGTATCCTGAAATACGCCCTGTGGCGTGGGCGTATTGATTCGATTTTGCAGCGTACTACGCTGATTCGACAAAAAGCCCTTTACAACGTCGGCATCTTTTCGGGGCTGTGTAAAATAGCTGTACAGCAGTTGCAGGGCCGTTTCCAAATCTTTTGGAGCTGCGCTGCCGTTGATGCCCTCGCTCAACTCACCCACATATGGGAACACGCTCACCTGCTTGCCCGACAGGAATTTACCCAACTGAATCTGGTTGTAGTCGCCCGTGCCGCCCATTGAGGTGAGGGTCGATGAAAAGCGTGCCGACTGAAAATCCTTGAGGTCATAGAGCGAAGTGCCCCCGAAACTATTCGCCGAAAACAGAATCTGGTCGTTTTTGAAATCGGTTGGTTTCAGCACCACCCGAACGCCATTTTTAAGCGTCCACTCGGTTACGCCGATGTCGTTGATTTTCTTCTCGTTAACCACGGGCGAACCGATTGGCTGTTTTGCCAGCAGCGGACTATTGAGGGTTTTGTCTTCGTAAGCCGTCAGACCCTTGCCAGCGTTGTCGATGTAGCCAATAATTTGCTCAACGGTGGGGAGTTTTGCTTTGTCCTTTTCGGGCGCCATGACAATAACGGCCCGGTTTTCGTTGTGGATGAACAGGTCGACCAGCGCGTTGACTTCGTTCAGCTTGATGCCATCCTGCTCTTTTTTCAGGAAATTGTAGTAGAAATCAATGCTGGTGTATGGGGCCTTATCCGTAAAATTCTGCACGTATTCGTTCACAAAATTAGCTGAGCGGATTTTGTCACGTTCGCTGTAGGCCTGCTCCACATTGGTCATAAATTCCTGCTTGGCGCGGGCCAGTTCAGTCGGCGTAAAGCCAAACTGTTTCACACGGGCATTCTCATCGAGCACCGCCCGAATTGCTTTTTCAACATTCCCTTCTTTCGCAACGGCGATGGAGGTGAAGGCATCGAGATTCCCCAGGAAGGCGCTGTAATTGCTGTAGCCGCCCAGAAACGGTGGGTCGGCGCGTTGCGTCAGTTCCTGAATCCGGTTGCCGAGCATGGTGTTGAATAGACCCCGCTTGATGCTCTCCCGCAGGTCATTCAGGTTTTTTTCCTTGATTTCGGGCCGTTTGTAAATCACCTGCACAACCGTGTTGGGTTGCTCAGGGTCAGTCACGATAACGACTTTGGTATCTTTGTGAGCAGGAATTTTATAATCAACCCGTGGCTTTGGGGTTTTGACAACCGGGATGCGGCTGAATTTTTCACGAATAATCTCCTCTACCTGCTTCATATCGAAATCACCAACGGCAATAACAGCCATCAAATCGGGCCGGTACCAGTCCTGATAAAACTGACGCAGGGTTTCGGTTTTAAAGGTCGTCAGGACCGGCTCCGTACCAATAGGCAATCGGTTGGCGTACTGTGAGTTGTTCAGCAAAGCCGGAAAATACTGGTCACGCATCCGCTGACCCGCTCCGCGCCCGGACCGTCGTTCTTCCAGCACAACACCCCGCTCCTTATTCACCTCCACCGGGTCGATGGTGGCGTTGTGTGCCCAGTCTTCCAGAATCTGAAAGGCCCGCTCAAAGAGTCGCGCCGAATCGGTCGGCACTGGCAATTGATAGACCGTTTCATCGAAGCCGGTATAGGCATTCAAATCAGCCCCGAACCGAACGCCCGCCGATTGCAGAAAGTTAACTAATTCGTTTTTCGGGAAATTCTTCGTACCATTAAACGCCATGTGTTCCATGAAGTGCGCCAGTCCCTGCTGGTTATCCGTTTCCAGCACCGACCCCGCCCGAATCACTAACCGAAGTTCAGCACGGTTCTTTGGTTCGGCATTTTTGCGGATGTAATAGGTCAACCCATTTGGCAGTTTGCCAACCTTAACGGCGGGGTCGAGCGGGATAGGCGTGTTGAGATTAGGCGTTGCGGTCTGCGTGGTGACAGCCTGATGATTTGCAGATGATTGAGGTTTGGATGCGCCGGTGCGGGCAGGTTGTGCCAGCACGAATGAAGCGCTGAATAATAAACTTAGTGAGAGCGAAAAACGTACCATACGGTCGTTGGAATAGGGTTGTTTTTTGTCATGCTTCCTTCGTCAGCATGACAAAAATGTTGAATGAAAACTGATTACGAATACAGAACAATAACGATTGGAAAAGCTGAATCGTTTATCGTTTCCAGAGTAACAAAACAGCAATGACTATAGACGCAACGACGGAGAACCAGCAGATAAGAATTACCCAGCGCATTGGAATTTCCCACATAGGCGCATGAAGCCCTTGTGTCTCGTGGTCTGCTTCGACTTCGCCGTAGAAGTTCCGAGCGCAGAAATCGGCCCAGTCCACGTAATCGGCGAAGTGAGCAAGGGCATCCAGAAACGACCGGCAGGGAACCACAGACGATTGCCAGAATGCCTGTAGGTCACGTTCATCTACTTGCTGGTGCGTGCGTTTAAAAATCAACTTGCTCAGGTGTGCAAAGTCACGCAGCCGCCAGTGCGACGATTGCTCCCAGTGCAGGATGCGTTCAATTTGCTGTTTGAGGTCGTCGGTATGTGGGGTCATACCTTAAGGATAGCACTTTTTCGGCGCATCCACAAATCACGGTTTTCTGCCTGTTGTCCTGTTTTTACTGGTATCTACGCCAGGTCGTTTATAGTTTTGTTTACCCCGTAGCCTGGTAACACGGCGGATGACGCTTGTCGCTCTTCAGTTCCATGAAAAAATACACTTTTTTTAGTTTAGTGCTCAGCTTAGTAGCGGCAACCGTTTGGGCCGCCCCATCTGCCCCACTCGTTTATGAAGTCAACCTGAACGACCGCGCCGACGACCAGTTTAAGGTTACACTGCACGTGGAAGGATTAAAGCCGGAGAACGCCATTTACCAGTTTGCCGCCACTGCCCCCGGCACCTATCAGGTGATGGACGTGGGGCGATTTGTCCGCTCATTTCAGGCATTTGATAAAAAAGGACGCGAGCTGAAAACCGAGCATGTGTCGACCAACCAATGGAAAATTCAGCAGCCTGAACAGGTGCGTCAGATTCGGTACCAGATTGCCGAAACCTGGGATACGCGCGTCGAGAAAGACGTTATCTATCGGATGTGCGGTACATCCATCGAACAAGACCATGTGCTGATTAACGGTCAGGGTGTATTTGGCTTTCCCGCCGGTATGCAGGCATCTCCGCTGATGGTGAAGCTAAATTACCCGGCTGAGTGGGTTGTTGGCACAGCGTTAGACAAAAACGCCAACGGCTATTACTTAGCTGATAATTACGACCGTATTGTAGATTCACCCATTTTGCTGGGCCGCCTGACGCGCGCTCAAACCACCGTTGGCGGAGCCGCTATTGAGATGTTCACCTACTCAAAAACCGACCAGGTAACTTCCCAGCAATTGCTCGATGGGATGCAGGCCATGCTCAATGCGGCCGGGCAGTTTCTGAAGCAATTACCCGTTAAGCGGTATGCGTTTTTATACCACTTTGAGGATGAATCCTGGGGTGCCTGGGAGCACTCCTACAGTTCGGAGTATATCTTTAAAGAAGAACCTTTTTCGGCCAGTTTAGCCGCCCGCGCGACCAATATTGCCGCCCACGAATTTTTCCATGTCGTAACGCCCCTCAACATTCATAGCGAACTGATTCAGCAGTTCAACTTTGTTACGCCCACGCCCTCGGAACATTTATGGCTCTACGAAGGCGTGACCGAATGGGCCAACGGCATGATGCGCCTGCGGGGTGGCCTTATTGACTTACCTGAATATTGCGAAGAGTTGAGCCAGAAAGTACAGGTGGACAAGCAGTTAGACACAACCTACAGCTTATCCAGACTGGCCATGACGTGCTACACGCCGGAGGGCCAGAAACAGTACGTGAACATCTACCACCGGGGAGCGCTGGTAGCGGCTCTGCTCGATATTCGGCTGCTGGAATTATCGGGCGGTCAGCGTGGACTGCGCGAAGTGATCAATGACTTAGCGGCCACCTACGGCCCTAACCGTCCGTTCCCGGAGAATGAGTTCTTTACCATTTTCACGCAGAAAACGTATCCTGAAATCGCCGATTTCTTCGCCCGGTACATTAAAAATGCAGAACCTTTGCCCTTGCAGGAATACTACGGCAAATTGGGCATCAACTACAACCCTGCCGCCACAACAGGCAGGAAGCTCCCCTCACTCGGTATGCGGATGACTCCGGTCAGGGATACGATTCGACTCAGACAGGTGAGCGAACCATTACGGCTGGCCGGTTTACAGGACAATGACGAAGTGCTTAGCTTCAATCAGCAGCCTGTAAACCCGTCAACATTGTCTACCGTGAGAGGACTCATTAGTGGCCTGAAGTCGGGTGATACCTATGAATTAACGGTTCGGCGCAACGGGCAGTTGGTGACGGTAAAGCCGACAATGCAGGAGATTGACGATGTCAAACGCTATTCGTTTGAGCCTGATTCACAGGCAACTGTACAGCAAAATCAACTGCGCGAACGCTGGCTTAGGAATTTGTAATATTTCGTAACCTTCTTGGGTTCCTACTTTTTGGGTGCCGTTGCAGGTATATACACTATATTCTCGTCGTCTTGTTGCTGTTCCCGCAATTTTTCCCTGATTAAATCCCGATTGTTATGGGCCATTTTATTCCTGGGATCCAGTTGAACGGCCCGCTCAAAGTCTTGCTGGGCTTCGAGATAATCGCCCCGTTCTGCCTTAGCCGAACCCCGGTTGTTATAAGCCATGGAATGGGTTGGTTGTAGTTGGATAGCCTTGTCGAAATCCTGGATAGCTTCCACGTGATTACCCAGACGATACTGCGCTGAGCCCCGGCTACAGTACATATCGGCTTGTTTAGGAGAAAATTTAATGGCTCGATCAAAGTCCTGGAGAGCTTCTGAGTAGGCTTCCTGATTTGCCCGGATTAAGCCTCGGTTATGATAGGTCAGGGCACAGGCTGAATCCAGTTGTATAGCCTGCTCGACATCTGCCAACGCCTGGTCATGATTGCCCAGCAACAAGTGAAAATAGCCCCGATTGGCGTAGGGCAGGGGCCTGGTCGAATCAAGTTGAATAGCCTGGTCAAAGTCTTCTATCCCTTTGGGGTAATCCCCTAATTGAATGTTAGCGATTGCCCGCATATTATAGGCCATAGCACAACCGGGGACTAAGGCAATTACCTGGTTAAAGGTTTCAAGGGCTTTAAGGTAGTGGCCAGCCTGCAACTCCCTGCTCCCTCGGTCGTAGTATTTCTGGCCGATTTTTAGCGAATCAATCCGCTGCTGGTTGCTGTGCTGGCTGGCCTGGGACTTCAGTTCCAGGCCAAGTACGAATAAGATAAGACTGAATAGAGGGGCGACGAACGTTTTCATAGCAGTAGAATTTGAGGGTAGAGAAAGCGAAATGAAGGTCGCTTTCTCTATGTATCGCCACCGAATAACCAAGGTTATCCACAAATGCTATTTTTTTTAGCCCGCAATACTACCCTCTAAATTTACCTCCACCATCTCGGCTTTCAGTGTGTCGCAGGTTGAGCAGGTATAGTCGTCGGGTAGGTTCTGGAAAGCGATGCCCGCCGGAATGCCACGCCGGGCATCGCCGTGCTGTTCGTCATATACCGTGAAGCAGTGCGGGCATTGGTGTACCAGCGACAGGCCCGGCTGAGCCGGTTCCGATTTTTCGGTATCAGGTCGCACGGTTTCAGCGGTTTCAAACGCACGCCGGGCGTTGAATTTCCGACACAGGCGGTTTAGCTGATTGGGCAAGTGCAGTTTAAACAAGCCCTTTTCAAATAAGCCATAAACCCGACTATTCGGGTTGAAGTTTTCGGTGAAATACACATCGTAGACACTGAACAACGCCAGTTGACCAAGCTGGAGCAGTGGGCGTTTGCGGATGAGCACCGAGCCAAACACTTCCGATTTTGGGCGTGTTTGAATGCCGAAACACAAGCCAAAGGTGCGGGTGTCGTTTTTGGCAAAATACCGCAGCACATAGTTTTTGAGTTGCGTTCCTTCGTCGGTATGGTCTTCGGTCTGCCAGGCTAATTCGTTGGCCGCGTGGCGCACATTGATGTTGTGTTTACCCAGCACATACGACCAGGAGGCTCTATCTTTTTCTTCAATACCCTTGATAATAAGTGATTTCCAGGGCGTCACGCATAACTCGCCGACGCGTGTTTTCAGGCACAGGGCGCATACGTCCAGCAAAAATGCTATCGAAAATTGTTCATCCCGACGATACAAACCCAGCCACGACCGCTGCCCGTAGCGGTTGAAGCCTTCGTAATAGGGCAGCGAAAATTCGGGTAATTCAACGTCCCGCGTGGCCAGTTGTGTGATGAAGGTCTGACCCAGCGTAACGGCTTCATAAAGTGATGCTTCATCCCGATGCCCTGTGTCTACCATTGCTTCGTCAACGGCTTTGGCGAGCCGACCAACGTCGTTCGTGTAAATTAAGTCCGGCCACCGAAAAACGGTATTCGTCTGCTTCGGTCGGACGTAGAGATACCAGAAATGCGGTTCGGGCGAGGCAATGAAATTCAGGTTACCGGTGAAAAACGGCGTGAAACTCTGGTTCGAATCGGACAGATTTATTTTTAGCCGGGGTTCATAATCAAACTGGTCGAGTACGGTGTGGTATTCGCTTTCGCGCAGCCACGCGCCCGTCCGAAACACGTCTTCGCCACAATACGAACTGATGATATTCGGGTGCTTCTCTGTATTGACTTCATAAGCCACCAACTGCTGTTTCAGGTCTTTTTCGAACGAGCGCATAGTCTCATAATGCACCGTCATCAGCAGTTGCTGCCGCGCCCCAAACCGCACGTTCCGAACCTGTGCTTCGTGAGCCAGCGATAGCACCTGCTGCAACGCACCGGGCGACATAATGCCGCCGGGCATGTTAATTTTCAGGGTGTAATAGTCGCGCATGGTTTTAAGCTATCAGCCCACAGTTTTAACTGTGGATTTATACAGAATACGGCTTGCAGACCCGTAACCGTTTCAACGGTTTATTTTGCCCGATTCAAAAACCGTTGAAACGGTTCAGGTCAGGGGATATGTTCTCAATTTCGTATTCCCACAGTTAAAACTGTGGGCTACTAAAAATCAACTCACTATTACAATTTCACGCATTTTCTCCAAAATACTCCGCACCTCCGGCCTGCACGAGCCACAACCCGTTCCGGCGCCGGTCTGCTGGCAGAGTTGCTGAAAATCAGTGCATCCGGCCTGAATGGCCCGCTCCAGATTTCCCTGCCCGACGGTATTGCAGGAGCAAACTAACTTGCCCGCTACGGGGTCCACTTTTTTGCTGGCCCGCAGGAGTTGAAGGCGTTTCTCAGACAGTTCAGCGCCGTTGGCAATCAGTTCGCGAAATTCGGCAAACTCGTTTTTATCACCGACCAGAATTGCACCCACGAGCTTATCGCCCTGCACGATGCACTTTTTGTAGTACCGCTTCGACTTGTCGATAAAGATAATTTCCTCGTAGTCGTTTCCGGCGTTGTCGGGCACTTCGGTCAGGCCCATGCTGCACAGGTGCAGTCCCTCCATTTTCAGGATGCTGATGGATAAACTGCCCCGGTACGGCTGCGAAATATCGCCAGCAATGAAGCGAGCGGCTACGTCGGCCTGTTGCTCGGCGGCAAGGGTAATGCCCCATAGCTGTCCGTTCCACTGCGCCACCTCGCCAGCCGCGAAAATGTCGGGGTCGGAGGTTTGCAGGTAGTCGTTCACGACCACCCCCCGGTTGCAGGTCAGTCCGGCGTCGCGGGCGAGGTCGATGGTTGGCACGGTTCCGATAGCGATAACGACCGCCTGACAGGCAATTTTTCGACCCGAATTCAACTGAACGCCCTCCACCCGGTCGGTGCCCATGAACGTTTGCACTTCTTCGTTGAAATACACGTCGATGCCCCGGTCGAGCAGTTCCTGATACAGCAATTCGCTGGCTAACGGGTCGAGCTGACGTTCCATGAACCGACCTACCCGCTGAATAATCGTTACCCGAACGCCAATCTGCCGCAATGAAGCCGCTAATTCCAGCCCAAGCAACCCACCGCCTACAATGACGGCGGCCGGCGTTCCGGTGTGGGGGTCCTGCTGATTTAAAAACGGCATGAGCGAATCGGCGTCGAGCCGCGAGCGCATGTTGAAAATGCCCGGCAAACGGGGTATGCCTTTGGGCATGAAGGCGCTACTGCCCGTGCCGAGCAGAATTTTATCGTACTGATGTTCAACGCCGTTGGTATCCGTTACGACTTTAGCGTGCCGGTCGATGTGCGCGATACCAATGCCCTTGTGGACGATGATGTTGGCCTCCTCAAATTGCTCCTCGCGCAGTTTCACGAGTTGTTCCCACGACTGCGCCCCGCTGATGTAATCGGGCAGCAGCACCCGGTTGTAGAACGGGTAAATCTCTTTGGAGAAGACGTGAATTTCGTCGTCAGAATTTAACGTCCGATACGCATTGATGAAGCCCAATCCCGCCGAACCAGCCCCGATGATAATAATTTTCTCGACTGGCTTCCGATACGGCACAACCTCTACCGCCGAAAACTTAAAATCCGGCTCTTTCGAGCGCGGGTCAACCAGGGAATTGGTCAAGTTATTAGCCCGGTTCAGATTGCTACCCAGCATTTTACCCCAGTGCATGGGCAAAAAGCACAGTCCAGAGCGCACATCGTCGGTGAGTTGCGCTTTCACCCGAACCTCCCCTCGCCTACCCCGCACTTCCACCAATTGCCCGTCCTGAATGCCACGCGCTTTGGCATCGTTGGGGTGGATTTGCAGGAACGGCTGTGGGCTATGCTGATTGAGTTTGGCCACCCGCCCCGTTTTGGTCATGGTGTGCCACTGGTCACGGATGCGGCCAGTCGTCAGCACAAGCGAAAAATCGTCGTCCGTCGGTTCGGAGGTGTTTTCGTCGGGCAGCGCGTGAATCTGGGCACGACCGTTGGCCGTATAAAACTGATGGTCGGTGAAGAGCCTCTTCGTGCCGGTTTGTGGTTTGTGGTTTGTAGTTTGTAGTTTGTGGTTCGTGCCCGTTGCAGACCCGTCTTCACTGTTCACTGTTAACTGCTTACTGTTCACTGAAAAAGGCCACTGTATGGTGCGTTTTTCCTTCAATAGCTCATAACTCACGCCCGTTATATCGACGTTTGTTCCGGCAGTGATTCGGGCGTATTCGTCGTATACTTCTGATGCACTGCTGTATTTAAATTCATCGCCAAAACCCATTTTCCGGGCAAACCGCCAGATGATTTCTGAGTCGGGCAGGGCCTCACCGGGGGCGTCGATGACTTTGGGGAGGTAGGCAATCCGGCGTTCGGCGTTGGTCATGGTGCCGTCTTTTTCGAGCCAGGCCGCAGCGGGCAATACCACATCGGCAAACTGCACCGTATCAGCCCGGTTCGATACGTCCTGCACGACCACAAACCGGGCGTTTTTCAACGCGCCTTCGACAGCATTGGCATCCGGCATACTCACCAGCGGATTGGTATTGATAATCCAGATGGCTTTCAAGCGGTCGTCGGCTAATGCCTCGAACATTTCGGTGGCGGTCAGGCCGGGTTTGGCGGCAATCTTGACCGGGCTGTTCCAGAACGCTTCGACTTCGGCACGGTGGGTGGCATTGGTCACGTCGCGGTGGGCGGGCAGAACGTTCGCCAGGCCGCCCGTTTCTCGGCCACCCATCGCGTTGGGCTGACCCGTGAGCGAGAACGGTCCGCTGCCCGGTTTGCCAATTTGCCCCGTAATCAGGTGTAGATTAATGAGTGCCAGATTCTTGTTGACGCCAATAACCGACTGATTCAGGCCCATCGTCCAGAGCGACAGAAACCCCTTCGAGCGACCAATCCAGTCGGCGGTTTGCTGAATACTTTCGGGCGAAATGCCGCATAGCTCAGCGGCTTCGGCAATGGTGCGCTGCATGACCTGCTCCCGGTACGCTACAAATCCGTCGGCGTGGTTCGTAATGAAATCAACGTCGATGTCGCCGTTCTCAATCAGCAGCCGCCCGATGGCGTTGTTCAGCACAATATCGGTGCCGGGGCGGATGGGCAGATGCAGGTCCGACGAGCGGGCGGTATCGGTTTTGCGGGGGTCGACGCAGATGATTTTAACATTCGGGTTAGCCGCTTTATGGGCCTCAATCCGGCGCCAGAGAATGGGATGGCACCAGGCCGGATTGGCGCCCTGCACCAGAAAAACGTCGGCTTCTTCGATATCGTCGTAGCAAACCGGCACCGAATCTTCGCCCAGCGACAGTTTATACCCCACCACGGCCGAACTCATGCACAGCCGCGAATTGGTGTCGATGTTGTTGGAGCCAATGAACCCTTTGATGAGTTTATTGACTAAATAATACTCTTCCGTCAAACACTGCCCCGACACGTAAAACGCGACGGAATCGGGACCGTATTTCTGAATAAACGTCTTGAAAACGGCGGCTGTGCGCTCCAGCGCGGCATCCCAACTCACCCGTTGCATGGGCATATTCCGGTTGAGCCGCATTTGCGGGTACAGCAGCCGGTCGGACTGGTCCATGACGGTATAATGCAGATTCATCCCCTTCGAGCAAAGCATCCCCCGGTTCGACGGGTGCTGCGCATCACCCTCAACGGTCAACCGCCCATTCGACTCCTGTTTGACCACGATTCCACAGCCAACACCACAATAACAACAGGTCGTTTGATGAGTCATGACTTTTTAATGAATCAATAGAACCGCACCGGCGGACCGGCTGATTTTTATGATTATTAAGATACTTTTATGGTTTATTAAGTACCGTAACGACCATGAATACCAATTATCAGCACTCCGATATTACACAGTTGATTTTAAAGTGTTTTTACAAAGTGTACAACACCTTAGGATATGGTTTCCTGGAAAAAGTCTATGAAAATGCCATGTGTATTGAACTCCGTAAGGTGGGTTTAACCTGTATTGCACAACAACCCATTGATGTGTATTATGACCAAGAGAAGGTAGGGCTATATTACGCTGATTTGATTATCGATAACTGTATTATTGTCGAATTGAAAGCCGCAGATGGGTTAGTGCCTGAGCATGAAGCCCAGCTCACTAACTACCTTAAAGCCACCACCATTGAAGTTGGCTTATTGCTCAACTTTGGTCGCGAACCGCAACAAAAACGCAAAGTATTCGCCAACGACCGTAAAAATCATTACCAATCTTAAGAATCATAAAAATCAGCGTTCTATTTAAGCTGTTTGCAATTCAGCTTCCGCCGGTTCAACAACCACCGCTTTGTTGAAATTCACTAAGAACAGGAGCAGTCCGATAATTGCCACGCAGCCACCAATATACAGGAACGCCTGACCGTAGGAGATGGATTGTGACTTGAACAGAAAGCCCATGAGCATCCCGCCCACATTGCCGCCTGCGCCCACAACCCCCGAAATGACGCCCACCGCCTTCGGGTTCACAAAGGGTACGATGGCATACGTACTGCCGTTCGACATTTTCAGGAATAGCGCGAACACAAGCATGGACATAATGGCCATTGGCAGATTACCCGATTGTGCGAACAAAATAATACCGAGACCTTCCATCAGCAGCAGAGACGCCAGCAGAATCCCTTTGCCCCGCATACCATATTTGTTGCCCACTTTATCGGCCACGATGCCGCCGAGGGCACGGGCGAAAATGTTCATGAAGCCGAACAGCATGGCCCAGAAACCTGCTTCGGTTTGCTCCATCTTGAAGTTGTCGAAGAAGTAAAGCGCAGCCACCCCATCGAAGGTGATTTCCATCCCGAAGCAACAGGCATAGGCCAGGGCCAGCGCCCACACGCGGATGTCGGCGCAGGCTTTCCAAAAGCTCATTTTCTCACCCGAGGAAACGGAACGTTCAATCTGGTTATAATTGCCAGTTGGGGTATCCTGCGTAAACCGGTAATAGACATAGGCCATAACGAGCATTAGTACGCCCGGCACAATCATCGCCAGCCGCCATGCTTCGGGCTTGGTGTAGCCGAAGCCAACGATAGCCGCCATGATGAGGGGCATCGCCAACTGCGTGATGCCCCCGCCGAGGTTTCCCCAGCCACCAGCAACCGCATTGGCCGTGCCTTTGATTTTCGGCGCGAACATGATGGACGTGTGAAACTGCGTAATCACGAACGAAGCACCGATAACGCCAATGGCCAGTCGAAACAGCAAAAACGTGGTGTAATCATGGGCCAGCCCAACAAACATCACTGGCAGCGAACCAATCACAAGCAGGGCGGTATAGGTTTTGCGCGGTCCCCACGTATCGCATAGTTTACCAATAACGAGCCGGGCCAGAATCGTGGCCGACACGGCCGCAATGATGGTGTTTCCGACTTCGGGTTTGGTGAGGTTGAGGTCGGCGCGGATGGCGGGCATCAGCGGAGCCAGCCCAAACCAGCCGAAGAAACAGACAAAAAAGGTGAACCACGTGATGTGGAAGGTCCGCATCTGAATGCCCCTGAAACTGAAGATGTTGAGACTTTCGAGTGGTTTATTATTCGTTAGATTCATGGTTGTATGTGTTTAGAAAATGCGTGAACGAATAGTCAGTTAGGTTTGGGTTATTTAGTAGCTGGTTTTGCGGAGAAGAAATCGGGGCGGATGTTAATCATCAGGTACGACCAGGTGCCAATCCTGCTCTTCTCGTTCATGGTCCCCTGCTTGGCGTATTCGAGGCTGTTGGTGCCGTTCATGATGGCATAGCCGAACTCCAGACTGGTGAATTTATTGAGCGCGTAGGTCGCAATGAAGTCGTACTCCATCCCCAGTTTAGCGTTTATGTGTGCACCGGCGGGGGCATCGGGGAGTTTATTCAGCGTGGTGTTCGCCAGCGCGAAGTAATGCACATCGAAGGTCGTTGTCAGGCGGGTTCCGGCGTATTTGAACTTCAGGAACGCATCCTGCAAACCCCCGGCGGGCGACCCCGTTCCGACGTAGAAATAGTCCATGTAGCCCCAATGCCGATGCGGTGTGCCATAGAGCGGGTCGAACCGGCTGGTTTCGCCCGGTTGAATGGTCGTTGCATTGTTGCCCGACAGCACCTCATAGCCCGGCCCCGCGCTGAATAACCCCTTCTGAAATAGTACGTTACCGCCGTAGTGGTAGGCTTTTTTGATGGTCAGCCCGTCGCGGTCTTTGCCACTCTGTCCATAGGCAAACGCCTGCCACTGCACCTTGCCCGATTTAGCCGACGCGTTGCCCAACTGACCCGTCAGCATGGCCCCATAGGTCAGCCGCGAATTCGTACCGGAAACGTCATAACGTCGCCCATATACGTAACCCGCCGTTGCACTGCCGAGCGAATCGACCCGGTACTTTTGAAAATCGTCTTTAAAGAACAGAGCCGAGAACTTTGTCTGGTTGAATTTGCGCGTCAGGTAAGCCATCTGAAACGACTTGAACTGCTGATTCTGACCGTTGGTGCTCAGGGGCGTAGCCAACACTGGCGCACCGCCCTTCCCCAACGTGGGCAGAAAACCAGCCGGAATGGCCAGCGTCACGTTTTTGCTGGACAGGGCCGAAGCAGGCGCGTTACCAGCCGTGTAATAATCACCCACCGTTCCGAATGCGTCGTTGTTCTGATTAAAACCCACACCTAAATCAAAGGCCCAGCCGAGGTGTTGCCCTTTGAGCAAAGCTGCATCGAACCGACGGCCCTGCTGGAGCCAGTCGAGATTGCCCAGTAGCCGTACATCATCATAAACCAGTTCCTGCCGGCCAATTTTGAGCGACAGGTTCTGAATCGCCCTGAATTTAATCGTCGTATCGGCACTGTTGGCGAGCGTAATTTCGGCCCAGGCTTCGTGCACCATCAAGCGGTTTCCGTCGGCGTTATTGATGGTGGCGGCATCCTGTCCCCACACCCGAACATCCTGAACGGCCGTCTGAAACTGGACCCGGTCCCATTTGTAGCCAAACGTGAGCCGGGTGCGCTGCGAAGTAAAAAACGCGGCAGGCGCATCTTTCGGGGCCAGATTACCGAGTCCGTTTCGCAATTCGGTACGGGTACGAAGCTGACCGATTAAGGAGAACTGCGCGTTGACCTGCGGCAGTAAACCCAGTAGGAACAGACTCAAAAGCGATAGTCTCGTGCGGTAAGATTTCATCCTGTTAATGGAGTAAAAAGAGAAAATGAATGGCGTTGACACACAGCACTCCCAACCCACGCAAGGGTGGTACAAGTCAGGCAGTTAGCGAACGGAGAAGCAGGCGTTGGGCGAATCGGATTCGGATGTTTGGAACAACACCCTGCCCTACGGCGGGAGAAAGCGTATTTGCTTTACGGATTTTTTTTCATTTTCTTTGAAGCGTTTGTGTTTTTCGCATAAACAACCCTGTTTTAGCCGGTCCAAAGGTGCCCCCACACCGGATCGGCTTTTTTTGTTTTTAGTTTGAGGTTTGTAGTTGGCTGACGCGAGAGTAGCTGACGCGTCAGTTGTATCCTCGGTCTGTGAGGACACAGACCGCTCTGGCGTCAGCAAGATACCCCACAATGCGGTCTGTGAGGACACAGACCGAGGATACAACCGACCGTAAACCGAATACCAAAAACTACAAACCTCAAACTAACCAGCCACTGCCGCCCCGCGCAAACACTCCGCCAAATACGACGGATGCAGCGTCACGACCTCGCCGATGATGAGCACAGCGGGCGCCCCCACGCCCTGCTCGGCCACCAACTGCGGAATATTCCAGACCTGGCCAACCACGCACTGTTCATCAGCACGCGTTCCGTTCTGCACCACCGCCATCGGTAACTGACCGCGTCCGGCCTGGCAGTAGAGGGTGCATATTTCGCTTAATTTGCTCATCCCCATCAGCACCACCACCGTTGCCTTCGCCTGAACGGCTAAGCGCATGTCGTCGGCCAGGTCGCCAGTACGGGTGGTGCCGGTGATGACCCAGAAGCTCTCGCTGATGCCCCGGCTCGTGACGGGAATGCCCTGCGAAGCGGGTACCGCAATGCAACTCGATACGCCCGGCACTACCTCACACGCAATGCCGTATTGCCGCACGTATTCATATTCTTCGTACCCCCGCCCGAACACATACGGGTCGCCCCCTTTCAGCCGCACCACGTGACCGTGCTCCTGCGCCAGCCGAACAATTAGGTCGTTGATTTCCTCCTGCGTGAACGATGCCCGGCCTGCCCGTTTGCCTACGTACATTTTCAGGGCACGTTCGGGAGCGAACTCCAGCAGGCTGTTATTGGCCAGGTCGTCGTATAAAACAACGTCGGCCTGCCGAAGCGTTCTGATTCCTTTTAAGGTAATCAATTCGCCGTCGCCGGGACCCGCCCCCACGAGTGTTAGCTTTGGCTGCATCGCTTTCGTTAGTTAGTGACAAATAGTTGAATAGTACTATATCCGGAAAATCCAAATAGTCAATCGAATGGGTCAAAAGTAAAGTCATAATTTGGAAAAACAATAGCTTTACAACAAAATTAAGATTAAAATTTAACTTACTTGAAACATTATTCTATGTTTTTATCAAAAATCAGTTTAAATTTGATGGTCGCTATTTTAGAACATACGGGGGTTATTCTAAAAATAGTTCAATTTAAAAACAGGTTTGTTTTATCAGTATAGTTATTATCAACTATGAACACAAACACAAACAAGCGGGTCATCGTCATTGGCAACGGCATGGTAGGCTACAAGTTCTGCGAGAAATTAATCGCCAAAGAAAAAAATGAACCGCGATTTTCGCTGACGGTTTTCGGGGAAGAACCGCGTGTAGCCTACGACCGCGTTCACCTAAGTGCCTATTTTGATGGCAAAACAGCCGATGACCTGACGCTGGCGCCTATCGAATGGTATGCTGAAAACAACATCACACTCTACCTCACCGACCCGGTAGTGGATGTTGACCGGAAGCGGAAGGAGGTCCGGTCGCATCATGGTGTCGTGGTGCCGTATGACTATTTAATACTGGCCACCGGTTCAGGCGCGTTTGTACCCCCGGTAGCCGGTGTCGAAAAAGACGGGGTCTTTGTTTATCGCACCATCGAAGACCTTGAACTTATTCAATCGTATGCGCGTAAGGCCCGCCGGGGAGCCGTGCTGGGGGGCGGTTTGCTGGGGCTGGAAGCCGCCAAAGCGTTGCTGGATTTAGGTATGGAAGAAGCCCATGTGGTGGAATTTGCTCCTCGCCTGATGCCCCGGCAAATTGACGAGGCAGGTTCGGGTGTTTTGCAACGGCAATTAGAATCCCTCAAACTGAATATTCACCTGTCGAAAAGCACCCAGGAAATCACTGGCGACGATGCCATTACCGGGCTTCAGTTCACCGACGGGTCGCACTTGGCCGTTGATATGCTGGTGATTTCGGCGGGCATTCGTCCGCGCGATGAATTAGCGAAGTCGGCGGGTTTAGACACGCACCCGCGCGGGGGCATTCTGGTGGATAACTTCCTGCAAACATCCGACCCGGCCATTTTCGCTATTGGCGAATGTGCCGTAGCCCACCACATGATTTATGGGCTGGTGGCTCCCGGCTACGAAATGGCCGAAGTCGTGGCGTCGCGGCTTATAGGTCATCAGAAAGAGTTCAAGCCTTACGACATGTCCACGAAACTGAAGCTAATCGGCACTGACGTCGGCTCGTTTGGCGACCCGTTTGCAACTGAACCGGCCTGCCGCACAATCGTCTACGAAAACAGGGCAAAGGGAGTTTATAAACGAATTAACGTGTCGGCAGATGGAAAAGAGCTACTGGGTGGAATTCTGGTGGGCGATGCCGAGCAGTATAACATGCTGCTGCAAACCTGCAAGAACAGGACCATCCTCCCGCCCGACCCCGAAGACCTGATATTAGGCTCACGCGGAAACGCCGGACCGGGGGGCGAAGAATCGGGTGCGGGGGTTATGGGCCTGCCCGACGACGCGCTCATCTGCTCCTGCGAAGCCATCACAAAAGCCATGCTCTGCCACGAAATCGGCGAAAACGGGCATACCACGGTTGATGCGCTCAAAAAAGTGACGAAAGCCTGCACGGGCTGCGGAGGTTGCACGCCGATGGTGAAAGACCTGATTCAGGGCGTGATGAAACAGCAGGGCATCTACGTCCGTAACATACTCTGCGAACACTTCGAGTACACCCGCCAGGAATTGCTGGACTTAGTGAAAATTAACGGTCTGAAAATGTACAGCGCCGTGCTCGACCGGTGCGGCAAAGGCGACGGCTGCGAAGTTTGTAAGCCTGCTGTAGGGTCGATTCTGGCCAGTCTCTGGAATGAAAACATTCTGGAAAAAGGCCGGGCTACCATCCAGGATTCTAACGACCGCTTTCTGGCCAACATTCAGAAGGGTGGTACCTATTCTGTCGTGCCACGCATTCCGGGCGGTGAAATCACCCCCGACAAACTGATAGTACTGGGGCAGGTGGCGAAGAAATACGGGCTATACACCAAAATCACGGGCGGTCAGCGCATTGATTTGTTTGGTGCCCACGTTGGCGATTTGCCTATAATCTGGGAAGAGTTGATTGCGGCCGGATTTGAGAGCGGTCATGCCTACGGAAAATCATTGCGGACGGTGAAAAGCTGTGTGGGCAGCA
This sequence comes from Spirosoma areae, assembly GCF_054781775.1. NCBI lineage: Bacteria > Pseudomonadati > Bacteroidota > Cytophagia > Cytophagales > Cytophagaceae > Spirosoma > Spirosoma areae. The sequence goes on from NZ_BAAGTT010000045.1 coordinate 57,003, forward strand.
CCTGGTGCCGCTATGGCGTGCAGGATTCAGTTTCGTTCGCCATCGAGGTGGAGGAACGGTACAAAGGCGTTCGGTCGCCACATAAAATCAAGTCGGGTGTATCGGGTTGCACCCGCGAGTGCGCCGAAGCGCAGAGTAAGGATTTTGGCATCATCGCTACGGAAAAGGGCTGGAACCTATATGTGTGCGGCAACGGTGGCATAAAACCCCAGCACGCGCAGTTGCTGGCTTCCGACGTAGACAAAGACACCTGCATTCGCTACATCGACCGGTTTCTGATGTTCTACATCAAAACCGCCGACCCGCTCACCCGCACGGCAACCTGGCTGAACAAAATGGAGGGCGGCATGACCTACCTCAAAGCGGTTGTCGTGGATGATGTGCTGGGTATTGCTACCGACCTGGAAGCCGACATGCAGCGGTTGGTAGATACGTTTACATGCGAATGGACCGAAGTAGTGGAGAATCCCGACCTCCGCCAACGGTTCGCTCATTTCGTGAACGCCCCCGAACAAAAAGACCCAACCGTTCAATTCGAGCGGCTACGCGACCAGAAACGAGCGAAGGAGTGGGTGTAAACTTCCCCTCACCCCCGGCCCCTCTCCCTGGGGGTGAGGGTTAATTAACAAAACTACTATACAACCAATGGAAACGCTCTCAATCAAAAAAGACGAAATTACCTGGCACGCAGCCTGCCGGACCGACCATATTCCCGAAGACGGGGGAGCCTGTGTACTGCTTGGCGGTCGGCAGATTGCCATTTTTAACTTTGCTCGCCGGGGCGAGTGGTACGCAACCGACAACGAGTGCCCACACCGCCAGCAGATGGCCCTCGCGCGGGGCATGATTGGCAGCCAGGGCGACGAGCCTAAGGTGGCCTGTCCGTTCCACAAAAAAACTTTCTCCCTTAAAACAGGTCAATGCCTCAACGATGATGGTTATCAGATTACTACTTTCCCAGTTAAAGTAACCGACGGAATGGTGTATATTGGAGTATGATGAAGCAACTCGATCAGCAGGTAGCCCGCCGATTAACCCGGTTTTACGTGATAGCCCTCACGGTCGTTGCCGTGTTGTCGTTAAGTGGACTTCTGTTCATCAAACGTACTCTCCAGAATCACTACGACGATAGCCGGGTGGTGAATGTGGCGGGACGCCAGCGAATGCTGAGTCAGCGGCTAACGAAACTTGCCTTGTTGCGAATGGAGGGACTATCGGCGGCTGATACCGTTTCGTTCGACTCGTTGCTGCACACCTGGAGCGAGAGCCACATTCAGTTGCGGACTGGCAGACTTCAAATGGAGAAGCCGTATACCGTGCGGAAAAGTCCTCGGTTAGATAGCATGTTTACGCACATTGAACCGGTGTTTCAGTCTATCTATCAGGGGTTTACACACATCAATAGCGCCAATACGCTGCTGGCTGAAAAAAAAGATGCACTTGGGGTTATCCTGCGGGATGAGGTTTCCTTTTTGCAGCAGATGAACGACATCGTTTTTCAGTTCGACACCGAAAGCTTTGAACAGGTAGAACACCTTGAGCGAATAGAATGGCTATTAACCGTTGCTACTGTATTAACCCTGCTGGTTGAAGGTTTATTTATTTTTCGGCCCGTTGTCGCGCACACAAAAACCATCATTCGCCGATTAGCCAAATCAGAAAATTCATTGCAGCAGGTAAATAATCGGCTGGAAATCACAAACCGGGCCTTAGAAGCCACCAATGAAAGCCTGGCCTTCGCCAATCGTAAACTCCTTGATACGCAGCAGGAACTTGTTCGCACAACGGAAGAAAAATACCAGCTAAAACTCGCCGAAGACCTGGTCCGTTCGGCGGCTTTGCTGGAAGGTCAGGAAGAAGAACGACGACGCTTTGCCCGCGAACTGCACGACGGCATCGGGCAAATGCTGACCGGCCTGAAACTTCATGCCGAAAAGCTGAAATCCATGTCATTGGCCGACGAGAAACAACGGCAGCGATTTGCCGAACTCTGCGAGTTGATTGCTGATATTATTCAGACAACCCGGCAGGTATCCTACAATCTGATGCCGTCGACGCTAAGCGATTTCGGGTTGGGGGCCACGTTGCAATTGCTGGCCGAACAAACAAGCCGCTCGTCGGGTATAACTATTGTGTTTGAGGGCAACCGCGACTCTGCCCGGGTCAGCCCGGCAATGGAAATTGGCTTATACCGCATCGCGCAGGAAGCCCTGAACAACGCGGTGAAATACGCTGAGGCTCAGGCCATACGCATTGAGTTGACCCAGGAGAATCATACACTTTCACTATCGGTTGAAGACGATGGGCGAGGATTTACGCTGAAAACGAATCGGCAGAACCAGAACCCGGTATCGGTTGTGAATGGCCTTGAAAATATGCGAACCCGTGCGCGGTTGCTCAACGGCGACTTAACGATTACCTCCAAACCTAAAAAAGGCACAGCCGTTCGGGTGTGTGTTCAGTTGCCAGATAACGCTCAATAGCTATGTCGATACGAATTCTTATTGCCGACGACCATTCTGTGGTTAGAAAAGGGATTCGGACGTTACTGGAAGACGAATCCGATATGCAAATCGTGGGCGAGGCCGCCGATGGCGACGAAGCCATTGCCCTGCTTTCGGGCATTCAGACGGACGTTTTATTATTAGATATCACGATGCCCCGCATGTCGGGTATTGACGCGCTGAAGGTTATCTCACAGCAGTATCCGAAGGTCAGAACGCTGATGTTCAGTATGCACAACAACCCGGATTATATTTTGAAAGCCGTTCAGAACGGAGCCGCCGGGTATTTGCTGAAGGATACCAATCAGGAAGAAATATTACGGGCCGTTCGCACGGTGGTCGATGGCGAATTATACTATCCGCCCAATGCGTCTTCGGTGATTATCCAGCACTTAGTTTTACCAAACAATACCCAGCGGAAAGACCTAAAAACGGCCGTTTCACAAAAACCCTCTATCTGGAATAAAATCACCTCCCGCGAAGCCCAAATCCTGACCTGCCTGATGGAAGGCATGAGCAGCCCCGAAATAGCTGATCGCTTCGGCATCAGCCCCAACACCGTAGCCAACCAACGGGCGAGTATTCTGCGAAAAGCGGGCGTCAAAAACACGGTTGATTTGACCCGAATCGCCTTAGAAGAACGAAGTAGGTTATAAACAATCTGTCTTTTTACAGGCGTAAATAGTAGGCAGACCCTACCGAATAATAAAATCTATTGGCTTGCCCACGATTTCTGTAGTGGTATTTGCCTATATGGATAGAATTTTGCTGGATAAATAGTTGATTTGTCTTACTATTTATAGGAAAGATGCAACTATCATATAGGCATTTACTGATAGGTTGGCTTTTGCTGCTGGCACTCTACCGGCCATTATATGCTCAGACGCCTTCCCGGCCTGATCAACCTGTTTGCGGTACACAAGACCTGACACCGGCCCAGGCCGAAGACCTTCGTAAACAGATTGTTCTGGCTCTCAAACGCAAAATGGCTGCCAGAAGGGCTTTCACAGACATTACCTATGTACCTATTCGCCCACACATCATTCGCCGGAGCGATGGTACGGGGGGGTTTGAATTATCCAGCTTAAATGAAGTAATGGCAGCTACGAACCGTTACTTTTTACTGAATGGATCGGGAATTCAATATTACTTTGCTGGTATCATCCCTAATTATATAGATAACGACGGACTTTACGAAAATTTCAGTGAAAACTCGCCCATAAACGGCTATAATGTTACTAATGCATTAAATCAATATTATGTCCATACGATAGTAGAGGGTTTTTCAGGACTAGCAGACTTCCCGGCGGATAATCCAAATTCAACCCGGTCAATCATCGTGGTAGATAATGCCAATCATGTCAAACAATTCCTCGGCTCTTATACGATTCCGCATGAATTAGGCCATACCTGGGGGCTTCTCCATACCTGGGGCTACGGAATTGGCACGATGCTAACCGACGAATTAGTCACGCGCGGAGCAGGTGCTAACTGCAACTCAGCCGGAGACTTTGTTTGTGATACGCCTGCTGATCCCTATAACGTTCCGGGTATTAATTTTATCAATCAAGGTTGCCCACAATATGACCCTACCAGCACCCCACGCGATGCCAACGGGGAACCCTTCAATCCATCAACAACAAATATTATGTCGTACTATGTATATCCTGGTTGCCCAAGCGACTTTACACCAGGTCAGTACGACCGAATACAGCAAGGTTTAGCATTACGCCAAAGCCATACAACATATACACTCGATGCCCCGGCTACCAATGTAACGCCCCCTACCAATCTGGCGAACAGCCTGAATGGCCTTTCCGTCGTGCTGACCTGGCAGGACAATGCTAACAACGAAATGGGCTACTTCATTGAACGCTCTACCTCGCCCAATGAAGGGTATGTAGCGGTTGGTGGGGTGGCTCCTAATGTAACCACTTTTACAGATACACGGGTTGCACTGGGCAGCCAGTATTATTATCGTATCCGCCCCTCTAATACGACGACAGGCAACCTAAGTTTAGTCCTTCCCGTTTATGTCTGCCCAACGCCATCCTCTCCCAATAGCACCTCCATTTCCCGCACCTCGGCGTCGCTATCCTGGAGCGGTTTCAGTGGTCAAACCTATTCTCTGCGCTGGCGGGTGGTTGGCACTACTCCGGTGAACGTTGTCAACAACATAACCAGCACGTCGTATTCGCTAACCGGACTGTCTTCTCAGACAGCTTATGAATGGCAGGTGCAGGGCGTTTGCTCACCTACCGTTAGCTCAACTTTTACTAACCCACAGACGTTCACAACGCTTGCCTGTCAGGTTCCACAGTTCGCCGGTACGAGCAATGTTGGAGGGGCATCCGCCCAGTTTTACTGGTATGCCACGTTCAACGATCCGGACCGAACAACTGAACTTCGCTATCGGGTGGTGGGCACCCCTGGCTGGATAACCATTGGTAATCTGATGGGTTCTTCCTCTAATTCAACCTACACGTTAACTGGTCTGACCAATAACACAACTTACGAATGGCAGCTCAGGAGCCGATGTACGGCTACCGAGTTTTCAGACTACACGCCGGTCGCTACCTTCACCATCAACTGCCGAATGCCAGCCGGACTTACCGACACGCCCACGGCTACCGGCGCAACGTTGGGTTGGAGTATTAGCAGCGCTCCCGATCCGGGCACGGCCTATGAGGTGCAATACCGTCCGGTTGGCAGTACGGCGTGGAATACCGTCGGTAATAGTAGCAGTCGTTCGTACACGCTGGCGGGATTGACCAATAATACGCCATACGAATGGCGGGTTCGCACGGCCTGTTCAGCCAGTTCTTATTCGGATTACTCTACCCTAAAAAGTTTCACAACCGTTTGCAGAACTGTTGCAACGAACGCGTTCTTTCCTCAGTTGGCAACGCCAACGTCGATCCAATTGAGATGGAACGTAATTAATGATGTTGGCACCCAGTACGACATTCGCTATCGGCCGGTAGGCTCAGCCAACTGGCTCACGGTCAGCACTACCAGCAGTACTACGTCTACGGTGGCCTATACATTATCGGGGCTAACCAGCAATACGACCTATGAGTGGCAGGTTAGAACCGTGTGTTCGCCGACCCAGAGTTCAACCTATACGCCGGGGCCTAACTTCACGACCCTGGCAGTGTGCCCGGTTCCGATTAATTTATACCCCACCCCTCTGGTAACATCGGTGTTTATAATCTGGAGCCAGATGGGCGCTGATGTTACTTATGACGTTCAGTATCGGGTGGCCGGTACGACCGACTGGACAACGACGATTAGTAGTTTGACCACCAATTCAGTGACCATCACCGGCCTAAATACCAATTTTGGCTACGATTATCAGGTCCGAACCCGATGCAGCGATGGCAGCTACTCCGGCTTCTCCTCGGTGCGTACTTTTTTCACATTGCCCTGCACTTTACCCTTTAGCTTACTAACTACGAACCTCACGGTTGCATCCGCTCAGGTAAACTGGAGTTTTTACAATGCCAGCCCCGGAACACGCCAGCAGGTTCGCTACCGGGTAGTAGGCACAGCGAACTGGAGTGTTGTCAATGATTTAGTGAGTACAAATGGGGCCGGTTCTGCGGTGCTGACGGGGCTGAGTAGCGGCACTATGTATGAGTGGCAGATTCGCACCCTATGCTCAGGCACAGAAAGTTCTGACTTTAGTACTTCTGTTACCTTCCAGACGCCTGCAACCTGCCCCACTATGTTCACTGTGAAAGCTGGTTCGTGGAATGACCCGACGGTTTGGTCATGTGGCCGTCTACCCGTCAGCAGCGATGTGGTCCAGGTGAAGCATCTGGTAACGATCCCCCCCGGTTATCTGGCCATGGCAAAGCGCGTGGGCTTCGATGCCGGACAAACTCTGAGTTATGGGGCCAGCGCCCAGTTGAAAGTAGGGTTTTGATGTGACTACAGGCTCCATCGAGGCTGATAACCAACAAAGTTTATACTTTGATAATGACGTTTTTTCGGTACATCCACCACAAAATTCCGAACCAGATAAGCACAAATGTAAGTGCACCCGCCAGCGACGCATTTTTGGGGTCGGCAAAAGGCGGAGCAATAAACGTTCGGTAAAGATAATCCCGCAGACCCACCTGGGTTCCATCCGATTTCGTGACAAGGATCAGGGTCATTATACGCGGAATCAGCCCGGATAGAAAAAATACCGTAATGGCATTCACACCAAAGGCCACAAACGGCAACACGCCTTTTTTATAGTGCCGCACATCAATCAGCCAGTAACACAAGGCCAGTCCAAGCATTGCCAGACCACCCGCCAGCAACACATACGAACTGGTCCAGAGCGCTTTATTGATTGGGAAAAATCCATTCCAGATCAGCCCACCAAGCGTTGTCAGGCAGCCAGCGGCAAAAAGCCAGGCGACCTTCTCAGCCGACGGACGCCCACTTCTCAGCCATGTTCCGGTCAGGAGTCCTAACAGTCCGGTGCCAATGGCAGGAAGCGTACTTAACAACCCTTCAGGATCCCATACTTTGGCCGGTTTATAGACGTGTGCCGGCGTTAGAATGACCCGGTCGAACCAGGCCGACAGGTTGCTTTCGGGTTCGAGGTTCGCATAGCCCACGCCCGGCACGGGAATTACCGTTAACAGTAACCAGTAACCAATTAATACTATGCCGAGTAGGTAAACCTGCTGGCGGGGCGTTGTTTTCAGGAAAATAAGTGAACAGGCTAAATAAACCAGCGCGATTCGCTGCAATACACCCGGAATCCGCACGGTTGTAATGTCGAACCGGGGAAAGAAATTCAGAAACAATCCCAGCAAGAAAAGGGTCAGGCTCCGCTTCACAATTTTACCGACAAGGCCCTGCTTATTACTCCCGGCTCCGTGCTCCCTGCCCCCCGCCGACCTGCCCAGTGCAAACGTAATCGATACCCCAACGATGTACAGGAAAAACGGGAAAATCAGGTCGGTAGGTGTCCAGCCGTTCCAGGGAGCGTGTTCGAGCGGGGCATAAATATGCCCCCAGTCGCCGGGGTTATTGACCAGAATCATGGCCGCAACGGTTAGCCCGCGAAAAAAATCGAGCGAGAGCAATCGACCGGAACCAACTTCGGAACGTTGAGAACTGGCGGAACGTGTCGAAACAGAAGATTGCATAAGAGCCGGGAAGGTTTCCCGAAGGTAAACATGTAAGGCGAATGAATCAACTAAACACCTTCACCAGTTTTCTCTCCAAATCCTTTTCCAATTTCAATAACCCTTCGGCATTGGGCAAATATGTTAAGGCCCGGTGGTGCCTCAGGTCGAATGGAATGTCGCTGACCGACTGCGTGATGGGAATCACGAGTTTGCCCAGTGTATGGGCCACACCTGTTTCGTAAAACACATTAGGGTTTCGGTCGGTGAAATCGGTAATGACGGCTTTGGAGGTAAAAATCAAATCAAACACATCCTGAATCAGAATGCTGTTATCCCAAATATCATCGGCCCGGCGGCAGTCAATGCCGAGTTTGGCGCAACTATTCCGAATGGCGGAATACGTCCCCGAGAATTTACTGTCAAAAGGCATCATGACCGACAGGACGTTTGTTTCGACGGGCTTGTTCGGGATGCGAAAAACATCGGGCGCGAATGTGATCACCCGCTCGGGCGTGCTGGTTTGAACGGTCGAAATGAAATCCGGCACTTCCCGAAGGGGGCGATTTATAATCGCTTTTTTTGATTCAATAAATCGCTCTATTTCGTATAAGTTACTGGTATTTTCACTGATTAATTTTGATAATACCTGTAAGCTATTGCCCTCATAATCATCGTCTTTAAAATCCAGACTACGCATCAGCCGGGGATGATCTTCTATCAACTCAAGGCTATCCGTGAGATACGCCACTTTAATCCAGTCCGATTTCGTAAAATAATCCTGAATGAATTCGTGCAGCGCGAAGAGCCGGAGTGTTCTCTGTTTGTTTTGCCTGGTCATATTCCTACAAGGGCTATATAATACAACTATTATATATTGCTGCAAGTATATTCAATTTTTGTATTATAATGAATGATTACATGAAATTTTAACGACATGAAAAAGCCACCCCCTGCCCGGAAGTGGCTTTCGTCAACCGAAAAGTGGTACCTAAAATCGCCAGCGGACAAACGCTTCCATGGCTTCGTACTCGGCCAGGCCAAGCCGATTATACAAGGCAGCCGTGGCACGGTTGCGCTCTTCGGCCCGTTGCCAGAACTCCCGCGAATCGGTTCCCTGATACACGACACCGTCTTTTTGGGACTGATGCTTGAAAATACCCAGCCGCTTTTTCATCACCTGGTCGGGCGACATGGGCACAGCCATTTCAATCTCGTGAATATCCCATTCGGCCCAGGCACCCCGGTAGAGCCATACCCAGCAATCGTTCATAAAATGTTCAGGCTGCCCCCCCACCGACGCGGTCGACTGCTTCAGGCGACGAACGGCCTCCAATACAGCATCCAGGCATACTTTGTGAGTACCGTGCGGGTCGGCGAGGTCACCGGCTGCGTAGATTTGGTGCGGTTTTACCTCTTCGATCAAGGCCATCGTAATCTTAATATCGTCTTCGCTAAGGGGTTTTTTCGCTACAGTTCCCGTTTCGTAGAAGGGCATGTTCATGAAGTGAGCGTTCTCGACCGGAATACCCACGAACCGGCACGTTGATTTAGCTTCGCCCATGCGAATCAACCCTTTCACATAGCGCACCTCGGCGGTGTCCATTTCGCTGTCATTCTTCTCCCGCAGTGATGCAGCCGCATCCTGGAAAATCCGGGTGGCTTCGGGGCTTTCGATGCCAAATTTTGTGTTGAAGTCCACTACATAATCGGCAAACCGCAGGGCTTCGTCGTCGGCCACGGCGATGTTGCCGGAAGTCTGATAACCAATATGCACCTCATGGCCCTGGTCGCGCAGGCGCTGGAAGGTGCCACCCATCGAAATAATGTCATCGTCGGGATGGGGGCTGAAAATCAGGCAGCGTTTTCGGGCGGGCAGGGCGCGTTCGGGCCGGTTGGTATCGTCGGCATTGGGTTTGCCGCCAGGCCAGCCCGTAATGGTATGCTGAAGCTGGTTAAAAACGTCGATGTTAATATCATAGGCCTGACCGTACTGCGCCAGCAGGTCGCTCATGCCATTGTCGTTGTAATCGCGGTCGGTCAGTTTAAGAATTGGCTTATTAAGCGTCAGCGAGAGATGCGTAACAGCTTTTTTCTTCATCCGGTTGTCCCACACGACCGAGTCCACCAACCAGGGCGTTTTCATGCGGGTCAACTCCGACGCAGCCGCTTCGTCGATCACGAACAAGGCGTTCGGGTGCGTTTGCAGATAAGATGCCGGGTTCAGTTCCGTTACCAGGCCTTCAACAGCCCCGCGAATAACAGGCGCTTTACGTTCACCCCAGGCCAGCAACACCACCCGCCGTGCCCCCAGGATACTTGAAACGCCCATCGTGATCGCTTTACGGGGTGTTCGGGGCAAGCCACCAAAATCAACGGATGCAGCCGCCCGTGTCGAGTTGTCGAGCATCATCAGCCGGGTGTGCGAATTAATGAGCGACCCCGGTTCGTTAAAACCAATATGGCCGTTTCCGCCAATACCCAGCAACTGAAAATCAAGCCCGCCAGCCGCTTCAATCCCGGATTCGTAGTGCTTTGTAAATTCACTTACCTTTTCGGGCGGAAGTGTCCCGTCGGGAACGTGGTAGTTCCCCTGCGGAATGTCGACATGGTCGAACAATTGCTCCCGCATAAACCGCCAGTAACTCTGGAGTGAGTCTGGCTCCATCGGGTAATATTCGTCCAGATTGAACGAAACGACATTATGAAAACTCAGCCCTTCCTGGCGGTGCATCCGAATCAGTTCGGCATAAACCGTTTTGGGGGATGAGCCGGTTGCCAGGCCCAAAATGCAGGGCTTCCCTTCGCTTTGTTTCTGACGAATGAGGCTGGCGATCTCCTGCGCCACAGCCCGCGATGCAGCTTTTGCGTCAGCGTAGATGTGGGTCGGAATTTTTTCGTAGGTGATGGCGGATTGAATAGGGCCACCAGTAGGCGATGTTACGAACAATTGTCCGTCTGGGTTGTCGAGTTGAGGAGACTCCGTAATCATAAGGTTCTGTGCGGAGAAGAGATGAGACCGCACAAAGGTCGAAAAAAAATCAGCTATATGGTAGAGATTACACGTTATGAAATCAATGTTACTAAATTTTTTTATTAACTGATGCGGGGTTGGGGTGGTCAGCTCGCGCCATCTTGTCGGCGTCAGTGGCGATTGTCAGGGAGTTCAGGCCGTTTTCTTCCGTAATAAGCCTGTGGGTTTCCGGATAATGGATAGCATTGACCTGATCACGAAACATGAGCCGGAGAAGCTGGCTATAGAGATGCTGTTTTTCGTCACCAAATCCAAACCGCATTTCGATTTGCTGGTAGGCATCAAACTCTTTGTGCCGCCCGCGCAACGGTCGATCTTTACCGCTGATGTTAGCTGTTACGTTCAGTTGCGCGCCCGGAAATAGGTCCATCAGGGCACGGCTCGTTTCTTCGTCGGCCACACAGCGCAGGATCATCCGGGTGGGTACCCACTCAAACAGCGTAACGTCGCCCCGTTCAAACAGCAGCCGCATTTCCTGCCGGTCCATACGCCCGGTCTGGGTGAAACCATGATAAAAATTCACGAGTTTCTTTCCCGTTTCGTCGTTACCATACTCGACTATAGCCTGCACCTGATCCTCAATATCCTGACTACCCGGACGCTTCACAACCTGCGCGGCCTGTACCGTTCCTTCACCCAGCCAGCCCGCAAACATGTCGAAGAAGTGAACACCATGTTCAATAAAAATCCCACCGCTTTTGCTACGATCCCAAAACCAGTGTTCGGGCGACAGTCCTTCATCGCCCGCATAATTTTCAAAATATCCGTGCAGAAATTCACCCAATAATTTCTTATCAATCAGGTGTTTGATGCGGGCAAACATGGGGTTATATCGCTGCATCAGGTTGGTAATCATCAGCAATCCTTTCTCCTTAGCCAGGGCCAGCATTTGCGCCCCTTCTTCAGGATTCAGGGCCAGCGGTTTTTCACAGATAACGTGCTTACCCGCATTCAGGGCCAGCATTGCCTGCTCAAAATGTAGAAAAGGGGGTGTGGCAATGTAAACGAGATCGACATCGGGGTGATTGACCAGTTCTTCGATACTTCCCAATTGTTCGGCCCCAAATCGTTTGGCCGTTTTGATGGCCTCCTCCCGCTTCGACCCGGCAATGGCCACCAACTTCGTGTGGGGGCGGTCCGGCGGTCCGGACTGCAAAAACTGCTGAACGGCAAACAGCCCAAAGCCGCCCATACCGATAACGCCAAGGCCAATTTCGCGGGTTTGCGTCGCCTTTGTTTCCATAATTTGTGTGTTGTAGTCAAAGAAACAACAGCCCGGAACAGATTATGTTGAAAGAAACCCACTTAATGAGAAAGTCTGCTGCACGTTGCCCACAAGCGGTTCCTTTCATCACATCTCATTTGGCCCGATTACCACAAACCCGTATCTTGTTGATCTATCTGTTCTCCTGATTATGGCATCCCTAAAATTAACCATCAATAATCAGCCTTATACGATCGATGTAGACCCGGAAATGCCATTACTTTGGGCCATCCGGGATGTGGTGGGCCTGACCGGTACCAAATTCGGCTGTGGCATTGCCCAGTGCGGGGCCTGCACCGTGCATCTGGATGGCAGCCCCATTCGCTCGTGCAGTTTTCCGGTATCGGCGGCTGCGGGGCATCAAGTCACTACCATTGAAGGCCTCTCTAAACATGCCGACCACCCCGTGCAAAAGGCGTGGATTGAGCATCAGGTGCCGCAATGCGGTTACTGCCAGTCGGGGCAAATCATGTCGGCCGTGGCATTGTTGAAACAAACGCCTAAGCCAACCGACGCCGACATCGACGCAGCCATGCAGGGAAATATTTGCCGTTGTGGTACGTATGGCCGCATCCGACAGGCCATTCATACGGCGTCGGCAGACATGGCCGTAGCGCCCAAAGTACCTAAATCCACCCCTAAAATCGGTCGGCGATGAGCACAAACCCAACTCAGTCCGGCACCTCCCGCCGGGATTTCCTGAAAGCAGCCGGTTTAACCGGAGCGGCTTTTGCGCTTGGGTTTCCCACAAGCGAAGCGTTTGCCAGCCCGGTTCTGAACCTAAGCGCCTTACCTGAATCCGTCGAACTTACGCCTTATATTCTCATTGAGAAATCGGGGCGAATTACCCTCATGAATCCCCGGCCCGAAATCGGTCAGGGAACCTTCCAGTCGGTTCCGGCTCTGATCGCCGAAGAACTGGAAGTATCGCTGGACAAAGTAGTTATCCGGCAAACCGGGGGCGAAAGTAAGTTTGGTGGGTTGTGGTCGCAGGCAGTGGGCGGCAGTGGCTCCATCCGGGGCGGCTATACGCAGATGCGAAAGGTAGGCGCGTCGGCTCGTGAGATGCTTTGCCAGGCCGCCAGCCAACAGTGGAATGTGCCACTTACTGAATGCGTGGCCGAAAACGCAACGATTGTCCATAAACCCACCGGCAAAAAACTTTCTTACGGGCAGTTAGCCGAAACAGCCGCTAAACTCCCCGTCCCGAAAGATCCGAAGCTGAAAGATCCGACGCAGTTTACGATGCTGGGCAAGTCGATGCCCCGGCCCGATGTCCCGCTAAAAGTGACCGGACAGGCTACATTTGGCATAGATGCAACCGTAGCAGGCATGGTCTATGCCTCCATCGAACGCTGCCCGGTATTGGGCAGTAAGTTAGTTAGCTTCGATGCCACTCAAACGCTGAAAATCAAAGGGGTCCGGCAGGCCGTGAAGGTCGATCGGGTTGTCGGCAAAAATCGGTATGCGGGTGTGGCCGTCATTGCCGATACCTACTGGGCGGCCCAGCAGGGTCGCAAAGCGTTGAAAATCAACTGGGATCATCGGGGGTACGACACCTTTAGCTCTACCGATTTCGAGAAGCAACTCCGGAATTTAGCCAAAACGGATGGCGTCGTGGGCCACAATGCGGGTGATTTCGACAAAGCCTTTGCTGACTCGCCAACCCAACTCGAAGCTTTCTATGAAACCCCTGTTGTTAGCCATTCAACAATGGAGCCGATGAACGCCCTGGCCCACTACAAGCCCGGCGTGAATTCGTCCGGCGATAAGGTCGAACTCTGGGTATCGTCGCAGGGGGGCGATTTGACCAAAGATGCGGTAGCTAACGTGCTGAAGGTTCCGGCAGCTAACGTGACGGTGCATGTGCTGTTCAACGGCGGGGGCTTTGGCCGGCGGCTCACGCAGGATTTCGCCACCGAAGCGGCCCTGCTCTCCAAAGCTATCGGCAAACCGGTTAAGGTTGTCTGGACCCGCGAAGATGATACGCATCTTGGGCCATTTCGCCCGATGACGTTCTCAGCCATGCGTGGGGCTTTGTCAGCCGATGGTAAAGCCGTTGCCCTGCAGCACAAAGTCATTTCGCCGTCCATCGACGCGACAATGGGCGAAACGTATGACAAAACCAAGCCCGATGGCACCATGCTCGAAGGTACCAACGAGCAGAAATACGAAATTCCGAACCTCAGTACACGCTACGTTCACGCCGACATCCATATTCCGCTTACCTACTGGCGGTCGGTGACGAGTTCGACGCTGGCCTTCGCCCACGAGTGTTTCCTTGACGAAATGGCTCATAAAGCCGGGCAGGACCCGCTGGCGTTCCGGCTGGCGATGCTCACGAAAGACTCCGATGCCAAACGGGTCCTGACGAAACTCAGAGAAATATCGGGATGGGATAAACCTCTTCCGGCGGGGAAAGGCCGGGGCGTGGCGCAATGGGAGTTTTTTGCCGGACTGGCCGGGCAGGTTGTGGAAGTTTCCAAAAACAAAGCCGGGGGCCTAACCGTCGATAAGGTGTATTGCGTAATTGATTTAGGAACGGTCGTCAACCCCGACACTGTGAAAGCGCAGGTTGAAGGCGCTATTGCCATGGCGCTCACTGCCGCCAATAAAGATGGGATCACGTTCGAGCATGGGCGGGCGGTTCAGGCAAATTTCGACAAAAACCGGATGCTTCGTATTAACGAAATGCCGGACGTTGAGGTGCATATTCTGGCCGAAGGCGGCCCAACCATTAAAGGTGTCGGCGAACCAGGTTTGCCGCCCTTAGCCCCAGCATTAGCCAATGCAGTTTTTGCCGCAACGGGCAAACGAATCCGTCGGCTTCCGTTCGATCTGGAAAAGGCATAAACGAACGCAGGCAATGAGCATTGCTACCCTACTTTTAGCCGCCGGTTCGTCGAGCCGATTGGGCGGTGAACCCAAGCAATTGCTCACCCAACAGGGAACAACGTTAATCCGGCACACAACAAACCTGGCTTTATCGCTTAAAGCTGGACCGGTTATTGTCGTAGTGGGCGCCAATCGGGAGCGTATTCAGCCTGAACTTGCTGCTCTTCCGGTGCACGTTGTGGTAAATCCCGATTGGCAGGAAGGATTAGCGTCGTCGCTGCGGGCAGGACTGAGTTTACTTACTGATGACTTGGTCGAAGCCTTCCTGATTCTGCTCACCGACCAGCCACACATCACCGCTGACCTGCTCGGGCAACTCATTGCAACCCGCCAGCAAACGGGTCGGGGTATTGTGGCCTGCCGATACGGGGAGTCAGGGCATCTGGGTGTTCCGGCCCTGTTCGACCGTCGGTATAAAACAGATTTTTTAGCCTTATCGGGCGATGTAGGTGCCCGAAAACTGATTCAGCAGCACTCAACTGACTGTGCAGCCGTTTTATTCCCCTTAGCGGCCATTGACCTGGATACCCCGCAGGATGTGAAGAAGTGGCAAGGTGCCGGAAGCACGTAGCGAGGAGTATAATCACGTCCTTTAAGTTAAGGGATGAGAAAATGCTGGTGAGTTTTTTTCTTCCCTGTGCTGCGCTCCTTGCCCCCTGCTTATCCCCTTCGTACCTTTGTTGCTGAAATGGCCAGACTTTTAGCGATTGACTACGGCGCGAAGCGCACCGGTATTGCCGTTACAGACCCCCTGCAACTGATTGCATCGGCGCTGGAAACCGTGCCTTCGCACGAAATGCTGAAGTACCTCAAAGCGTATGTCGCGCGCGAACCGGTCGAAGCGTTTGTGGTTGGTCTGCCTAAAGGTTTGGATGGCGCGGATACCGATAATACACCCCGCGTCAGGAAATTTGTAACCCATTTGCAGAACGCTTTGCCCGACATCCCGGTTTACTGGCATGATGAACGGTTTACGTCCGTCATGGCGCTACAGGCTATGATTGCGGGTGGAAGCACTAAAAAAGACCGCCGACAGAAAGGTAATATCGACAAAGTGAGCGCGGCTATCATTCTTCAGTCGTATATGGAAAGCAAAAAGTAATGCAGAATGAATAATGGAGAATGAATAGTGCATAAGGCGTCCATTCTCCATTATTCATTCTCCATTATTCATTAAAGATATGATTCTCCCAATAATTGCCTATGGCGACCCGGTTCTGCGGAAACGGGCTAAAACTATTGAACCCGGCAGCCTCGATGTGAAAGCGTTGAGTGAAAGCATGTTTGAGACGATGTATGCCGCATCGGGCGTGGGGTTGGCGGCCCCGCAAATTGGGCAGAGTATTCGGATGTTTGTGGTCGATGGGGAACCGCTTAATGAGGATGAACCAGAAGAAGACATTGACAAAACCCTGATTGGCTTCAAAAAAGTGTTTATCAATCCCGAAATTATTGAAGAAGCGGGCGACGACTGGGGCTTTGAAGAAGGATGCCTGAGTATTCCGGGCATTCGGGGAGAGGTTTTTCGGCCTGAAATCATTGTGATTCATTACTTCGATACCGACTGGAACGAGCATGAGGAAGAATACGAAGGTATGGCTGCCCGCATTATTCAGCACGAATACGACCACCTCGATGGTAAACTCTTCACAGATTACCTGCCCACGCTCCGGCGGACGCTTATTAAGAAAAAATTAGCCGATATCACTAAAGGCAAGACCGACGCGGAGTATAAGATGAAGTTCCCGAAATAAAGGGCAGGGGGCATGGTGCGCGGTGTAATAGCCCTGCCCTTTGCCCCCTGCCCCCCGCTCTATGCATGTCACCCTCCTCCAACCTGATCTTTACTGGCACGACCCCGTGGCGAACCGGGCCATGCTGGAGGAGCGTATTTTTACTCTGCCCGAACCGACCGACCTGATTGTGTTGCCCGAAATGTTTACAACGGGCTTCACGATGGATGCCCGCCCTGTTGCCGAACCCATGAACCTAACAACATTCAGGTGGCTGAAACAAATGGCCGCGCAGACCCGCGCCGTAGTGACAGGTAGTTATGTCGTGCAGGAAAATGGCCGTTTCTTTAACCGGCTCGTCTGGATGCAGCCCGACGGACAATTTGATACGTATGATAAACGTCACCTGTTCAGGATGGCGGGCGAAGATGCTGTCTATACGGCCGGAACGCGCCGGATTGTGAAAGAATGGAAAGGCTGGCGCATCTGCCCGCTCATCTGCTACGACCTTCGCTTTCCAGTCTGGAGCCGGAATCAAGCTGGTGAATCTCAGAATTTTGATTATGATTTACTACTCTACGTTGCCAACTGGCCAGCCGCCCGGCGCAACGCCTGGAATGTGTTGCTACAGGCCCGCGCTATCGAAAATCTGAGTTATGTTGTCGGTGTGAACCGTGTTGGCGAAGATGGCAAGCATCACCTGTACACTGGCGACTCCGCCGTGATTGACTTTAAAGGCGAGGTGCTGTTCCGTCAAACCGATGCCGACCTCGTGCATCAGCAAATGCTGTCGCTGGATGAATTACGGGCGTTTCGGTCGGCGTTTCCGGCCAATCTGGATGCCGATTCCTTTACACTGTCTCTGTGACCTTTGCGAATACATTCAGCAATTCCCGCGCACTGCTCAGCGTAGTGAACGATTTGCCGGTCAGTTGCTCGTCATCTACCCGCTCATGCACCCAGGTAATTTCGTAGGGAATATGGATGGCCCGCGCACCGATCTGAATAACCGGCAGAACATCCGACTTCAACGAGTTGCCAATCATCAGAAAATCAGCCGGTTGTACGCCATATTTTTGTAAAACACGCTGATAGGCCTGCTCATTTTTTTCACTGACAATTTCGACGTGTTTGAAATAATGACCTAAACCCGACCGGGCTATTTTGCTTTCCTGATCGAAGAGGTCGCCTTTTGTCAGCACCATCAACTCAAAATGTTTCGATAAGGTTTCCAGTACTTCGGGAATCCCGTCGAGCACGTCGATGGGGAAGTCCAGCAGTTTGCGGCTCACATCAATAATTTGTTGAATTTCGGCGCCCGTTATGGCTCCGTTAGTGAGTTCGATGGCCGTCTCAATCATGGACAGGATGAAACTCTTTGCGCCGTAGCCAAACAAATGCAGGTTGCGAATCTGGGCGTCGTAAAACCGCTGCGACAGCGTTTCTTCGTCAATATAATGCGCGAGTAGTTCGCACAATTTCTGCTTTACGTCAACAAAGTTTGGCTCGTTGACCCAAAGGGTATCGTCTGCATCAAACGCAATTAGTTTCATAAGTGTGCTAAGGTTACTGTTCAGCAATAAAGCAAAGGTAGTAAGCCGGACAGATTCCTGGCAATCGGCTGATTTTTACAAAAATTTGATTTGCGTCATATTGTCGAAATACCCAATTTGCCGCCCGTTCCTTACGCTATTTTCTTTTCTATAAATATGGACTTTACTGAGCAGGATCAGGACCAGATTCGGGTACAGGGCATATCGCTCGACCAAATTGATCAGCAGATAAACCATTTCATTCATGGATTCCCATATCTGAACGTTATCAAAGCGGCTACCATTGGCGATGGCATCGTTCGCATCGACGACGCTCAGTTACCGGCCTACATCCATCGTTTCGACGAAGCCGCCCATCAGCGTGACCTGGTTAAGTTTGTACCCGCTTCGGGGGCGGCAACCCGGATGTTCAAATCGCTGTTTGCCGCTCTGGATGGAAAGCTCGACAAATCGACCGACGAGGTGTTTGCCCGCCTAACCGACTTTGCGTTCTATGATGACCTCAAAGCCGCAATGGCCGCTAAAGGGCAGGATTTAGACAAAGCTCTTGCGGAGAACGATCGGCAACTGGTGCTGCGATTCCTGCTAACCGATGAAGGGCTTGACTACGGAAATCTGCCCAAGGGCTTACTGAAGTTTCACCGCTATGCCGATGGCCCCCGTACACCGGTAGAAGAACATTTGGTGGAAGGAGCCGCTTATGCTAACTCGGATGGTTTAGTGAAAATTCACTTTACAGTATCACCCGAGCACCGCAGTCGGTTTGAGCAACTCATTCGCGAACAAAAAGCTGACTACGAAGCGTGGCTTGGAGTAACGTTCGACATCAGCTTTTCGGAACAGAAAAAGTCCACCGATACCATTTCGGTAAACATGGATAATACGCCCTTCCGCAATGCCGACCGCGATGGCTCACCAGGATCGCTGTTATTTCGCCCGGCAGGTCATGGTGCGCTTATTGAAAACCTCAACGACATCGACGCGGATATTGTCTTTATCAAAAACATCGATAACGTTGTTCCCGACGAAATTAAGGAGACGACTGTAACGTACAAAAAAGTGCTGGCGGCTGTACTACTCGATGCACAGCAGCAGATTGCCCGCCTGCAGGGTCTTTTGGAGAAAGACAACGTAAGCGATGGCTACTTAGCTGAAGCCGACGAACTCTTTCAGCGTACACTTTTCACACTTGCGCCCGAAGGCTTCGATAAGCTGCCGAAAGCGGAGAAACTGGCTTATTTTCGCCGGAAGTTGGATCGGCCGGTTCGGGCGTGCGGCATGGTAAAAAACGTTGGCGAACCGGGTGGCGGGCCATTCTGGGCCAGAAATCAGGATGGTTCGGTCTCGTTGCAGGTGGTTGAGTCAGCGCAGATTGACTTAACAAATCCGGCGCAGAAGTCTATTTTTGATGAAGCGACACACTTTAACCCTGTCGATCTGGTTTGTGGCCTGAGAGACCATCATGGGCGAAAATATGACCTGCCTGCGTATCGCGACCCTCAAACAGGCTTCATTACGGCAAAATCGAAGGATGGCAAAGACCTGAAAGCGCAGGAGTTGCCCGGCCTTTGGAACGGCGCGATGGCCGACTGGAATACGATTTTCGTAGAAGTGCCATTAATCACGTTCAACCCGGTTAAGACCGTAAACGATTTACTGCGAAAAGAGCACCAACCAGAATGAGTTAAAGCGTTATGGCGTTGCAACGTTGGCTGATGCGTTCAGAACCAACGTTACAACGCCATAACTTTTTTTTACGCTGTCATGCGGTTGGTAGAGGTGTCCGTCACTACAGTGGCTTTGGCGCCGATAGCAATCTCCTTCGTGGCCAGTAATTCCGGGTTCTGAAACGTGAGTAATGTCGTATTTTCATATACGCCGAGATTCGCATCCCGCACCCGCTCCATAATGGGGCGCAAGGCACAGGTTACTTCGTCGTCGCAATCGTCACATTTAACGTAGAAATTGAACGATACGCAGGGCGTAGGCGCAATGGGGCCGTCGATGACGCGCAGTACCTGAGCCAGATTGACCCGACCCGGATCGACACGTAACAGATAGCCTCCGCCTTTCCCTTTCTGGCTTTGCAAAATCCCGTGATTACGAAGTTCCAGCAGAATAGCCTCCAGGAATTTCTTGGGAATATGCTCTTTTGCAGAAATATAGGAAATCAGTACGGGGCCTTTGCCGTACTCTTCGGTCAACACCTTGAGGGCTTTAATAGCATACTTCGCTTTTTTTGAAATCATCGGTTACGGTGCCTGATAAGGGTAAAAGATTACTACAGAAAGTCAATGACTTATTCAGAACGGGGCCATTCGGAACGGCCAAATTAGTAACTACTTAACATTCAGCCAAAAACTTACCCCCTCGGGCGCAAATTTATTTCCGAACATTTATGAACTCCCTAAAAGTTCATGGATTTAGTCGAGTATTAGACGTATGTCGACGAGGTAAGTAACATACTTACCCCTTAACTATAAAAATAGTAATCAGGAAAGCTGTCATTCACCGCCTGAAAGTGCTAAGTTGTTCAATACATTGGAGCAAACACATCCCACATGGTTTATTTTCGCTGAACAAGAAAAAAGCCGAAGCAAAGCCCCGGCCCTTTCGTGCGACACCAATATGAAAATTAATTCATTTCTTGATTATCTGTCGTAATTCGTGTTCTGCGGATCGAAGTTGGTCCAGCCCGCCAGCCAGTTCTCCGTATTGAACGCACCCCGATAGGGAGCGGCTGTGAAGAATGAATCGGCCAGTTTGCCACCTGTTGCGGCATTGGCCGCTACTAACAAGGGGGAAGTGGCTTGTGGCAGAAAATTAGGAGCCGTCAAACTGAAATTCTGAGCGTTTAGCAACAAGGCAGTAATATCCGTCCCGATGATCTGATTTTTGCGGGCAGGTGCGTTAAAGTACGCCTGTGCAGCCGCCGTCGTGATATCGCTAACACCCCGAACAACAGTTGTAGAGCCTGGATTTTCCGAATTGCCCAGTACAATACCCTGTAGTTCTATGCTACCGTCGTTAATATTAGCCAGCGTACCGGCTGTTGTTCCTTCGAGACGCAGGCCTTCCGGGAAACCGGTAAATACCGAATTATAGATACTGATTTTCGTATTCCGGCGGATGTGCATGGCAGCCCGATACGCGCCTGAACCACCAGCAGTATTCGCCACATTAGGCAGACCAGGATTAAAGGCAAAAGCACTGAAGTTAGCAAAGATGGGGGCAGTTTGTGGCAGCCCGGCAGTAAGCGGAACCCCTGGATCAAAATTGTCTGACTCGAACGCTTCAGAGCCTGACTGGTCGGCTACGTTCGGGTCCCGCAACGCTACGCCAAACTGCGCTTTACCCGTGTAGCCATAATCTGTATCGAAGTCATCATCCCAGGTGCGAAGCGCAACAAGGTATTTCGCATTTGACGTTCCTCCAAACCACTCGAACGCATCGTCGCCACTATAAGAAACCTGTATGTGGTCTAACGTTGTGCCCGAACCAACCTGATACAGAGTCAACCCGTTGATTTCACTGTTAGCCGTAGTGGACAGGGCAACACCTGGAAATTCGATACGAACGTATTGTAACGTACCGGAGTTATCGGTCGCCATATTTAAATCTGAATCAAACTTTCCGTCAATACCGCCCTCGAACGCAACGGCGCTTCCCCGGTTAACGGGCGCACGACCAATCAGAACAATGCCACCCCAGTCACCATATTTCCGGGCGCCAACCGCCTGGCTGGACGTAAACACAATGGGAGTAGCCGCCGTACCTTTAGCTTCTACGCGTGCTCCTCGGGTGATGATCAACGTGCCAGGGTGATTCTGGTTTTCCGGGTCTTGACTTGCGTTGAAGCCCCGAATAATTGTGCCGGGGTCAATCGTCAGAACCGCATTGTTTCGGACATACACGTAGCCTTTTAGGTTATAAATCGTATTGGCCGACAAGGTCATGTTCGCCGTAATTGAGTTTGGCAACGTTGTTACGGGTCGGTTCGAGACGGTGAAATTTGCACTGGCTGGGGTTTGGACCGTTACGCCACCTGACGTAACCGAAATGGCACCGTTTTGAGCGCCTGCCGGTACAACTACAGTGAGTGACGTAGTGCTGGCACCCGTAACCTGTGCTACCGCGTTGCCGCCGAATACGACTGTATTACTGGCGGGGGTTGCATTAAAACTCGTTCCGGTGATAATAATGGTGGCCCCCAGCGGAGCTTGTGTTGGACTAATGCTGGTAATTGAAAGCGGATCGGGTGCGGGTGTGTCGTCGTTCTTACAAGCCGACAGGGCTACCGTAAAACCCATGCCGACCAGCAGAAGGTACTGAAAACGTTTGATGAATTGCATAAACAGGTTTGGTTTGATTATTTATTGTTTTCGTTGAGTACTCAGCATTTAAGGAACAATTGTCCGGCGACCAAAGGTGTACACGCCGGTTAGGGTCACATATTGGCCGCGCCGGTATTTTATATAATCCTGGTCAGCGTTGGCGTTACGCGATGTGACGTCGCTGCCAATCTTACGATCCCCGTTGTAGTCCTGGGCGAAACGGAAAGGCGCGTTAAAAATATCCTGTATGCCCAGCCGTACTTCAAATTGTTGCTTAATCGTCTTGCTGATGTTCATGTCAACTACATGACGGGGCATTTCATAGGTAGTTGGGTCTTCGAGGTTGCCCACCAGAAAAATACGCGGCCCGGCTACATTATAAAGCAGGTTGTACTGCCAACCAGATGTTGGATTTGCGTAATACAACCCCAGGTTTATTAAGTAAGGCGACTGATTTGCCAGCGCCCGTTTCCGGTCTGTACTGTTACCGAAACGTTCGACGGTTCCACCCGGTCCTGGCGCTTCAATAAAATCACCCGTTGTTACCTGGCTATTTATATAGGAGGCATTCCCGACGAGTTGAAGATTTTGAAGAAACACACTGCCTGACTTGGCAAAACCTTTTCTGAATTCAACTTCTACCCCATAATTTCGCGCTGACAGGGCGTTCGTGAAGGTAAAAATGAAATTTCCAGGGATTGGAATCAGGAATGATTCGATGGGGTCTTTAAAGCTTTTATAAAAGCCGGTGACCGAAATCAATTCATTGGGTGTAGGGTAGAATTCGTACTTCGCATCAAAATTTTGAATAGTAGCCGTCCTCAGGTTTGGATTTCCTACCACTTCAATCTGCCGGGCAAAGTCATAATACCGGAAAGGAGCTAACTCTCGTAGTTCAGGGCGATTCACGGTCGATGAGTAAGCAAAACGTATATTATGCCGTTCGGTCAGTTTATATGTGAAGTTGACCGAAGGTAGTGGACTAAATATGTTGTTGTCTACTAATGAATTAGCTGCTTGTGCCAATCGCAGAGTTTGATTGTAAAACTCACCCCGGAAGCCCAGGGTCAGGTTCGCCCGAGCACCGAAATTGACATCACCGGATACATAGCCAGCCGCGTAGGTTGTCTTGCCATTGTAAGAGTCGTTGGCAACGGTTCCATCCTGAAGACTAAAACTCCCCTCGCGACCAGTAACGTTTTCAGGTGCCAGGGCCTGGCCAATAGCTAAACCGCTAATGTTGTTGATTAAGCCAACTCGTTCGTAGCCATAAAAACGGGCGGCAAAGTCACGGTTGCGGCTCTCTCCGTACAGCCCAGCCCGAATGCGGTTCGGCTCACGGTCGGTTGGGTTGCCAAAGGCATGTTCATAATTCCCAATTAATGTACCTACCTGCTCGTTCAGCATAGAATAGAAGCGGCCCAGATTGAGCGGGCTGGGCTGAACGGGAATGTTAAGCCGGAATGGTTCGGGTTGGCCGTCTGAGCCAACAGCACCTTGTGTTCGAGTATACTGAGCACGCTTCCAGTCCGGTTCCCAACGACCCGAATAACCATAACTGGCAATCCAGTTAATCTTATTAAGTTCGCTGAGCGTATGCTCGCCCGAAACCTGTGTGCTTAGAATACTCCGATTTTCAAACCGTTCAGAATAACTCTGCACATCGACACCATCGATTACGAAACTGCCCTTTCTGACAACCGTTTCTGTTGATCCCAATTGATTAAACAGCGTTTTCCATTCGAGCGTAAAATTGGGCGAGAAACGAAACGTCCAGTTGTGTAAAATACCCAGGCGGGTACCACGCGCATAACTGGCGTCAGAATATTCCTGCTGTACGTCATTGGCGGTGGTATTCTCATATAATCTCACATTAACGTTTGCGAATTGATTGGTCAGTGCATAGTTGATGCTGGTCAGGTTGCTCACCCGAACATTACCAAGGTCAAACCGCCGACCCGTATTGATGGCAAGCCGGACATCGGGCGAAACAGCCACATCATTCAACGCCCAGTTATTGGGCAACAGGCGGGCATAAGAGGCCCGGCGCACTGAACTCAAGCCATTAAACTCGCTCGCTTTGGTTGGAAAACTACTGGGAAGTTGCTGCTTAGCGTCCCATAAACCCAGGAAGTTTAAACCATCCCGCGAGTGAGATTGTACATTCTGGAAGGTGGTGTTCGCCCGATAACCAACGGTAAGGCCAACATCAGTGAAATTCTGGTCGGGCCGACGCTTCGTATAGATTTTGATAACTCCACCGGCAAAGTCGCCGGGCAGTTCGGCCGACCCGGATTTGAACACAATCATCCGGTCGAGAATATTGCTGGGCACAATGTCGAACGAAAACGAGCGGGATTCTACTTCGGTCGACGGGGCGATAACGTCGTTGATAAGGACGTTGTTGTAGCGGGTGCCCAAACCCCGAATCAGCACGAAGCGATTGTCAACGATACTTACGCCCGGCACCCGGCGAATGGCCGCTGCGGCATCGCGGTCCTGCGATTTCTGAATTTGCTGCGCCGAAATACCAACGGCCAGCGCCTTCATCTGCTTGATTTCGGTAATAACGGCGACCTCTGTATTGGTGGCCCGGCTGGCCCGAACGACCACTTCCTGCAAGGATTTGCCTTCTTCGTCTAATTCCGTGTCAATAACTGTCGTGTTGCCCGACTCAACCCGAACAGCGGGGATTTCTTTGGTTTGGTACGAAACGTAGGAGATAATAACCTTTTGCGTGCCCGATGGAACGTTGGCGATGGTAAAAGCGCCTTCGATGTCGGTGGTGCCTCCAAGTTGGGTTCCGTCGATTCGGACGGTACAGCCAATAAGGGCTTCTTTTGTTTTACCGTCTTTAACGATTCCCCGGACGGTACCGGTCTGCGCCCATACGGCGGTCGAAATAAGGGTAAGCAGAAGAGATAAAAAATTATGGTTCATATTGGTAGTTTGGGTGTCGCATTAACACTGCAAAGCTACCTGCCTAATATTACGCCAACGTTACCCCAATATTACCCTTGAATTATATTTAGAAAAGATGTAAATTATTGAAAATCAGATAATTATATAAATCTGACAATTCAGTAGTATACATTCTAAAATGATCAGAAAAACCCAAAGAAAATAGGGAATATACTACAAACGGCAGTTAATTGTTCTGCTCAGTCAATAATCCCATTCTTTAATTTATTCATGTTCGTTTGTTCACTCTGCCAGAAGCCATTAACGAAGTTATACTGAATAGCCTGGCCTTTTTTCAGCAAAAACGTTGGAATATGCTCTAATTCGAGGGGGTAGGCTGGTAGTGTTCCTTCGTGAAGAATATGGATTGGCTCAACCGGAAAACGATCTTTTTGTGCCTTCCTAACCGTAAAAACGGTTACCCCATCCCGTCGTAGAGCTGGCAGGTCAAGAGTCGCTAAATCGCTTACGGTGTTGAGCGTATCAGGATGGGTGTGAGCTGGCGCAACTGTTAACCCGCTTGCGTCAATTTCCTCAATGCCATAAAAAGTCGATAGATCGCCGATGTCGTCAACACTGCTTTTGTAATGAAATGTTCGTTCTAATTCGTCGTTAACTTCGGTGTGATTGATGCCAATATCTATCGTTACGGAGCGACCTTCCCGCACGACCGTCGCGTTGCGAATCAGCACGTCGAACAAAGCCCGGCCATTTTCAGGAATCGCCTGATAGTCAGTTATAGCCTCCTGTTTATAGGACCCATCGGCAATGGCCTTCAGGGCCGAGAGAATGGCGACAAAATTCAACCGCCGGATGGTCATTTTTTCGGGGTCGTCCTTGTATCCACCCGACTCGATCAGAATCAGTGTGGTTCCCCACTTCTGAATATTATCGCCGAACGCGCGGGGTTCAAATTCGTCGTCGTACCGGGCTACCTGCCCCGGCACAAACTGCTGCAAAACCCGGTTCATACCCACAATCAGTTGCATCGACCGCTGCCGCACGTCGTTCACATTCCGATCCTCATCATAAGCCGTGGCCAGAAACGATACAACGGCCTGCTTCCCGGTTTTACCGACGCTATAACGCGGGTTTTGGTCGTGGAGATTAAAGCCAACCACCGGCTGAAGCGTTTGTTGCAAGTTCTTTAGCAACGCTCCTTCGGGCGTTTGCAGCCGCAGGGCATCGCGGTTCATGTCGATGTCGGTAGCGGTTCGGCGCTGGAAACGTTCGGCGCCATCGGGGTTGAGCATCGGCACGAAATGGAGCGTTGTATTGGTCAGAATGGCTTTTCGGAAATCATCGAAGCCGTCATTTGTGGCTTTCAGGAAGTTGAAAATATCGAACAGCGCCATGGTAGCGGTGGCTTCGTCGCCGTGCATCTGACTCCAAAGCAAAACGTTCGCTGACCCCGTTCCGACTTTTACCTGGTAAATAGCACGCTTCTCCAGAGATTCGCCTACCCGACTGACCGACAAGGGGTTAGGTAGAACATTTAGAAGCGGCACAATGTCTTTATGCCTGAACCGACGATGTGTAAACGTTTTCTCCTTGTACGTCTCGTGGGCGTCGTGCAGCCGACGGGCCATGTCCTGACCTTCTGAACGGGTTATTATCATGAGCAATAAAAACAGAAATGCAACTAATCTGTATAGGCTTGCCATTGGGTTACGAAAGTTGATGAAGCTGTTTAGGATCAAGCGCATAAACGCATGTGTTGACGAGTCGGCTTAACCCCTAAATCCCCTTCAGGGGACGTGGTTTATGCTTAGACAAAGTCCCCTTCAGGGGATTTAGGGGTTAAGCCGACCAGAAAAAGTAACTACCAAACAGTTTCGATATAAGGCGGATAGGAACCAGCAATCATTGCTTGAAAATTGCGGATGTCCACCCGCCTTACAGCAACGCTATAATTTTCCAGCAATCGCCAATCCGCCAACGGATGCCAGCAAACACAGCACTATGTTCAAACCAATATTGAGCAATGCCGCTCCAATGCGACCCTGTTGTAGCAAGAGGACGGTATCGTAACTAAAACTCGAAAACGTGCTCAACCCGCCACAAAAGCCTACGCCAATCAGCAGTCGTGCTTCTTCTCCCGCCGACCGATTGACGACCCAGCCAATAACCGCCCCCAACACAAAACTGGCCAGCACATTAACGACCAGAATAGCCGTTGGAAAAGAGGAACCCATCAATGTAGCTGGCATCAGCCGCCCGGCGAAGTAGCGTAGCAGACTACCCGCCCCGCCCCCTATGAAAACCAGTACATAAGGGTGCATTAGAATGGCGCTCATGCGGGCAAACTTACGAAAAAACGGGAATCGAACGGGCTTGCGATGGCTTAACGCCCAAAGCAAGCGCGATTTTTCGCTATCATTGCAGGAAACCCACTTCAGCATCTCGCTCCTACCCGCCTGACTATGGCCCAGAATCAACTCAAAAAATTGTTAGGCGTCGGCTTCGGCGTGGCCGTCACTGTCGGCGGCACCATCGGCACCGGCATTCTCCGCAAACCCGGCGACATTGCTCAGGCCGTTGGCAACCCAACCCTCATTATTGCCGTCTGGCTGGCTGTTGGCGTGTATGCGCTCATTGGGTCGTTATCGGTCATGGAATTAGGCACGATGCTGCCCAAAGCCGGGGGTTGGTACGTCTATGCACATCGGGCGTTTGGCGAATATGTAGGCTTCGTCATTGGCATTAGTGCCTGGTTTGGCAGTGTGTCGGCAATGGCTTTTGGAGCCGCCGTCATGAGCGAATACATCGGCTTATTAGTACCAGCCGTGGTCAACTGGCAGAAGTCGCTCGCCATTGGCATTTTGCTGGCCTTTGTTGCGTTTCACTGGCTTGGTGTTCGCTCAGCGAGCCGGGGGCAGGAGGTTATGAGTCTGCTTAAAGCTATTGGATTGCTGGCCTTCGTTATCGTTTGTTTTGGTATAACGCCCGATTCGTCGGTGCCCATCGCTACGGCCCCTGCCCGACCGTTGGCGGAGAAAGGGGTTTGGCTGGGTATTCTGGCCGCGCTGCAATCAGTTTTTTACACGTATGACGGCTGGCATACGGCCGCTTACTTCACCGAGGAAGACGTTAACTCCAGCCGCAACCTGCCCCGTTCGATGATGGGCGGTGTCCTGTTGATTATTGGTATCTATGTGCTGGTTAATCTGGCCCTGCTCTACGTATTACCGATGGAAACACTGGCCGGGTCCAAATTAGCTGCGGCTGATGCGGTTCAGTTCATTTTCGGCCCCGGTAGTGCACAGATTGTTACATTCCTGCTCATGATTTCAATTATGGGTATCATCAACGCCCAACTGATGTTTAACCCGCGCGTTATTTTCTCGATGGCCCGCGATGGCCTGTTTTTCCGGCAGGTCACCTACGTCAATGCAGGCGGTACACCGGCCCTGGCAGTGTTGCTAACGGCCCTGACGTCTATCGTGCTCATTCTGACCAATACCTACAGCAAGCTGTCCGACATTGCCACGTTCTTTTTCGTACTCTGCAATGCATCGGGCTTTGCCGCCTTAATCTGGCTGCGACGAACCGAACCCGACCTTTCCCGACCCGTGCGGGCGTGGGGTTACCCGTTCTCAACCTGGGGGTTGCTGATTGCCTCACTGGCGTTTCTGGTGGGCGTGGTTTTCAGCGACTTTTCGAGCAGTCAATATGCCATTGGGTTTATTGCGGTGAGTTATCCAGTGTATCGGCTTATCAAACGATAACTAAGCAAAAAATCATCGTTGTGTACTTCCTTCACAAGCCTATCTTTACATCATAAAAACCGGACGATGATGATGACGAGTTCGCGTTCTTATTGAAAAAGGCCGCTAACTTCCGGGACATACTTGACACGATTGATCACCGATTAAAGGAACTCTAAACCGGAGTGGGAAACCACTGCGTTACTATATGGAGCAGGCAAAGAATTATCTGGAGCAATTTCAGAAAGCAAAAACACAGGAGGAGCGTGCTGAAGTTATAGAGCACTACCAGGCATTTCTGGAAACCCTAAGTGACGAGGACAGCAAGCAAGCTCGTCAGTTCATGAAGGCCCATCTGCAACCTTCAATCGAGCAGAACCTGAAAGAAATGGATGCACTGGTCGAAAAAGCGGAATTGATTCTTAGCCAGAAAGGCAAAGTTACCTATGAAGGCAAGGAGTATGTGTTTGGGGACTGGGTCACTATTGCCGACTACTGCCGGTTGTATGACTTCAAGCCCTCGCGGGTGCAAAACTGGATTGACCGCGAGATTGTGCCCCGCCAGAATGTAGTTGTGATTCAGGAATTGAATAATCTAAAACTGCTTAAAAACATGCCTTACAAACCATAGCCATTTTATAACTTCAGATAGCGCAGAGCCTTAAAAAAGCGGATGACCAGAAAACAGGATTCTGGTCATCCGCTTTTTAACAATCAAACCACCTCGAATCAATACGACTTGTAGGTGTAGGTCACGACCTCATTGGTGCCCACGGTGGTGCGCTTGGTGGGCAAGCCCTGCGGGTTGTATTCGTATTGGTAACTCCTATCGCTGTTTGGAAAGCCTGGTGCGTAACTCTTAATGATATTATTGCGATTACAACGCAGTTGCGGATCAACGTTTGGGTCATCCAGTAGACCAAAGAAAGGGTTGATTTTGTCATCATATTCATAAAAACCGTCTGGTCCTCTGTCACGCCCCGAGAAACTATTTGCTTTTGTAATGTTTTCACCTGTGTACGTGTAACTGGCCCCATTTCGGGCAGTTGCATTATTAGCCGCATCCGCTTTATAATAACCTCTCAGGTGCTTATCGCTATCAAATTGGTAACTGAAAATTGCAATGATTACGCGTGGGTCTGGGAAAATAGCTGAGTTAACTATAAATCGTTGTTCGGCTATGAACGAAGTACCATCCAGGTTGTAGGGAAAAAAAGTAGCCAAGCCTGTAGTGCGGTCGGCGGCATTTGGATACTCGCTGTAAATGATGTGTTTCTTTTGGGGTCATCATACGAAAGAACCCCTAAACTCCCATTGGGTCTTGTAATAGTCGCCAATCGGTTTTGACTGTCGTAGGTGTACTCAGTGCCCCCCACTTTCTTGAGCCGCAAGCGAGCGGGTGATTGCGGGCCACCAGGCGGTGGTCGATGCAGGAAAACAAACTCAGCGACAGGGCTAACCCCACCAGACAGGATTTAAAAGATGTGTGCATAAGCGTGACTAATAAGTAATTTCTTTCAAAGAAATTACTTATTAGTCACGCTTATGCACACAAGGCTATTTTTTTTCCATTAAATCTTAACTGATACTATGTCTCACCGGATTTCAACCCGGTAGGGCCTGACTAAAACCACTCATGAATCTCCTTTAGCAACTCCGCCGTTCGTCGGCGCATTTCGCTGACGGGCTGGGTGAAGTTGTTGTGCATGATGCTGAAATAAAGTACTTTACGGCGTTTTGTCAGCACATAGCCACTTAGGTTATAAACGCCGGTCAGCGAGCCGGATTTAGCAAATACATACGGTGCACCGTCTATGGCCAAGCTCCGCAGCGTTCCCGACTGCCCGGCGGCAGGCAACAGCGCAAACAGCCGTTGCTGAGGCACTTTCGCCCAAATTCGACCCAGTAAATCAATCAGCGCAGTAGGCGTAAACAGGTTATACCGCGACAAGCCCGACCCATCGGCCCACTTCGCCGAAGCCGCCGGATAGTGCAACACCGAATCGGCCATTCGTTGCCGTTCTGCCATTGGGTTAAGTTGGTCAGGGCTACGCTCCGCCGAGGCCATAAACAGAATCTGTTCGGCAAATTGATTGTCGCTTACCTGAAGCATTCGTTTGTAGAGCGAGTCGGTGGAGGAACCACGCAGCAAGCGGGCATTGAGGGCAACGGGCAAGGTTACAACGCCCACGTCGCGGTGCAGCGTATCGGCCAGCAACTGAGCCACTAAGGCTGCCGACCACCGAAAGGGCACATCCTGCCGCCCTGTTTTCCCAGTGGCCGGGCACACAAACTGATTGCTGAATTCACGTCGGCGAACCCCTCCCACTGCCTTGTCGTTGGTGGCTACGTGAACGCTATCCACGAATCGGCGCGGACTAACCGCATTAGCCTGCTGCCCGTTACGAAAACGGACCACATTTCCGTAGATAGGCATTGGAGCCAGTTCAGGCGAGTAATCGTCGTTGTAATCGTCCCAGGCCCAGCCCGGTCCAAAACGGGGACCATCGTAGTTGGCCGCCGAAAAAAACAGTTTTTCGGGTCGCTGGCGCAGAAAAGCCAGTGCGGTGGTGTCGGGCAAATCGGGATGCAGCAAGAGCGGGTTTCCGGTTCCCCAGAAAATCAGTGAGTCCTTTCGGACAACGTACCGAAGCACAGGCAGCGAGTCGGGCAGGGTTAACAGACCCGCGTAGAAGCTAAACAGTTTCGTATTTGATGCGGGGGTAAACGGTTTATCGGCGTTGTGTTGAATCAGTGCTTTTTGCCGGACAGGATCATAGAGCGCAACCCCGGTGAAATGGTCGGTATAAATGGGTTTCGTTCGCAGGGCATGGCTGATGCGCCGGGCCGGTGAGCAGCCAATGACAAGCAACCAAAATGTGAAGAGAAAGGAGATCTTCATGTGAACGCGCTGAAATTAAGTAGTCATGCAGAATGGAGATAAACTATTATTTATCGTATTGTTTGACCCCGCTGGGGTCAGATGTGTATAGCCCTGGTATAACTATAAACATCTGACCCCAGCGGGGTCAAACAATACGATGCAAACCAATTTTGCCTGATTTCTTACTTCGTAATGATAACCTTTTGCGTTTGCACCGAATCGTCGGCGTTTAGGCGCAGGAAATATAATCCCGCTGGCAATTGACTTAAATCCAATTGCTCGTCCACCTTCATACCGGTATTTTTCAGCGTTAGTTGCCGCAATACCTGCCCTGTTGCCCCGGCAACCGTCAGATAAACGGTTGATAGAGGCTTCGTCAATTCAGCTTTCATACGCACCAAACCAGTGTTAACCGGATTCGGATAAACAACGAATGTGCCAATACCAACTGGTTCTGTCCCCAGCACGGGCGCTGGCGGTGGGAGTTGAATTTGCAAATTGTCGATAGCCCAACCCCAGCCGTAGGCCAATTGGTCGGCAAACAATCGGAACCGAATCAAAATCTGATCGCCCGCCCGAAAGGGGCTTCCGGGCTTTAGAAACCTGATTTCCTTTCGCCGATACATGGCCGGGTAGCCGTTGGCTTTTGAATTTCGTTCGTTAAACTGGCCCGCCACCAAATCGCTGCTATAGGCCGTCGACCACTCCGGCTTATCATTGGCGGTGTAGGCATCGAGCAATGGTTTCCAGGTACGTCCATTATCGCCAGACCCTTCAACAATCACGTAGTCATAGAACGTAGCATCGCCCAACCGGCTTCCGGCATCGCCCGGCTCAACCAGCACAATTTCATCGAAGCGCATCACCGCACTGTCGGGATTGGCGTTAATCCGAATTGGCGCCAACAAGACATACTCGTAGTTGCTCTGAAACAGAAAGTCGCTGCCGTTGCGGTACGGATGCTCCGAGTGAATGGCCAGGTCAGAAAAGCCCGTTGTGGTCGTGAAACTGAACCCATTACCCACAAAATCGCTGGCGGTAGTGGCACTACTGAATGTGTTTTCATAATAATTACGAACGGCCTGAGGTTGCACAACTGTGAGTTCATAAAAACCCGTTGCCGGACTAACGGTCTGGTTTTTAGCGCGTGATGAGTCTCGTGCAACAATTCGGTAGCTAATCTTATCGCCGGCCTTAAGCGAGTTGGCCGGAAAGTTTATCCGATTCACGTACACACTGTCATACGTCGTGTTATTGACCGTTAAACGACTGTACTGCAAGGTCAGGGCTGGCTGGGTCATGCCATTAATCTGGTACTCAACACGGGCCGAGGCAATGCCGCTTCGGTCGTCGGCAATGCGGGCATAAATAGGTAAACTGTCGGCTGCGGTTGTCGAGAAAATGGTCCGTTTGGCGGGGCTATACAGAATAGCAGGCGGGCTATTATCCGGTCCAACCTGCACATGGCGCCAGGTTTGCGCCCCAGTTGCCAGTTTGCCCGGATTTGTGAACTGTCGCCCCGAGGCATCCTGGGCCTGAAAATAATACCAGATGTCGCCCTGGGCCTGTGCCAGGGGTAGCGTGAACTGGTATTCGTCCGTGCTACCCACGCGTGCAAGGTTAATCGCCGTAGCTGTCGAATCGGTAGCCGTCGGTAATTTTTTCCGATAAAATAACCGAACCGAATTAGCTGTCAGGGTTGTATCACTAATGACTCGAACGCTAAACACAAAATCTTTTGCCTCTTCAGTATTTACCGGCGGGTTGTGCAGCACCGACGTTGTTTTCCATTCTAAGTCGGAGAGAAATTGCAGCACCAGCGGTCCTGGCGTGTGAATGGCTTCGGCCAGCCCTAACTGCGCCGTCATGAGCGAATTGATATCGCCGGGTGGATAGGTATCTTCATTCAAATGGTAGATACTGGTCGATTTGTCGAATTGCGCTTTCGCGTGAATTTTGAGTTTCTGACCCGTTGTTTGTTTTAAAACCGGTCCAGTCAGGTACAAATCACCACCCGTGAGTTGCCGGTTTAGCGGAATGGAGTTGTTCGGAAAATCCTTTTGCGACGTCACCAGCCGTTGCCGCTGGCCGTTTTCAATGAAATGGTCATAAATTGACGGCAGCGATGCCAGATATTGCCCATTGCCCTGGTCGCCCTTGCCATCCTCAACGCTAAAGAAACCAATAAACCCAAGTCCGTGAGCCAGTTCGTGCAATACCGACGTCACGAGGTCAGTCTGACCTTTAGGTGGTTTCCCGTCGGTGCCATAGTACCAATCGGTGTTGCGGTTAAAATCAGCGACAATGTCGGCGTCGGCGGGGTTGTTTAGTTGCCGCCGGGCAATTTTTTCGGCTAAGGCAATTGGGTAAAAGGCATAGGCTTTCTGCGCCCCATCGAAGCCATACTGATACGAAGCCGGACCCGCCGAACCCAGCAGGTTTGGTTTCTGGGAAATCCAGTTGGCCTGAATGCGGATTGGCACCGACGACACAAGCAGGGTCGACCAGATATCGACCGCGTACTGAAACGCCCGCTGTGCTTCGGGTGTAAAATTTTTATAACTAACTATAAACTGAGCAGTTGGCGCAGCTAAGCGACCGTTCGGGCTTCTTTTTTTCAAAAAACCGGCGGGTGGTGGCACCGACGTAAGTGCATTATAATCAGCTTTGTAGTAGTTGATTTTAGACGCAGGTGCCGAAAAAGTTCGTGGGTAATCGACTGGCGAAGGCTGTGTACCTACTGTGGCCTTCTGAGCGGCTCCCGGATTTGCACTTAGTAGCCCAACTGTACAAAGCAGTTTGGTCAGATTCCAATAATTCATACACACGGGTAGCGGTTCAGCTCAGCAAGTTGCCCAGATATAATTAAGGCAAATTACGTTATCCACATGCGATTATCAGCCGAATAACAGTAAAATATTCCCTCACCCCAACCCCTCTCCCGGAGGGCGAGGGGCTTTACCACGCACCTTTTTAGCCCCTCGCCCTCCGGGAGAGGGGTTGGGGTGAGGGCAATTCACTCCGCATCGGCGACTCGCTTTAACACCAGCGATACTGAATTGAGGCAATAGCGCATTCCGTTTGGCGGAGGGCCATCGTTAAAAACGTGTCCGAGGTGAGCGTCGCAGATGTTGCACAGCACCTCGACCCGCGACATGCCGTAACTGTTGTCTTTTTCTAACCGAATGCGCTCTTCGTCAATGGGTTCGGTGAAACTCGGCCAGCCTGTTCCCGACTCAAATTTGGTTTTCGACTCGAATAATTCTGTGTCACAGCACACGCAGGCATATGTGCCGGGGTCGTGGGCTTCGCAATATTCGCCCGAAAAAGCCCGTTCGGTACCTTTGCTCCGGGCAACCCGGTATTGTTCGGGTGTGAGCTGCGCCCGCCACTCCTGGTCGGATTTAATAACTTTCTGAATCATTGCTATTGCTGTTACTGGTTGAGAATGTATAAACGTAAAACGCCTGTTGCACCGATTTGTCTTTCCGAGGCCGTAAATTTGTCTGGTCAGGGTTGACGCTCGTTGACACTTTGACAAAGTTTAGAACTTTGTCAAAGTGTCAACGAGCGTCAACCCTGACCAGACCCAGCACAAACCTTGTTAGTTAAGTTGTTTAGGTTTTCAATTTTGGATTGGTTTTAAGAGATGGCGCATCATGCCGAACACCAGGGAGCCAATTATTATAATCCTAAACAACACCAGGTATTATACTAATTAGTCAATGACCGTCCGGCAGATTCTACAGCAGTTTTGGGGATACGATAGCTTCCGGCCCATGCAGGAGGATGTGGTCAATACTGTGCTGGCCCGGCAGGATGCCCTTGTGTTGATGCCGACGGGCGGGGGTAAGTCCATCTGCTTTCAGGTGCCCACGCTGGCCATGAAAGGCGTTTGCATTGTGGTAACGCCCCTGATTGCGCTCATGAAAGACCAGGTTGAGCAACTGCGTCGGCGGGGTATTCCGGCAGCGGCCATCTATTCAGGGATGCACTACCGCGAGATTGACACCACGCTCGACAATTGCATTTACGGCAACCTGAAATTTTTGTACGTCTCCCCCGAACGGCTCCGCACCGAAATTGTTATCGAGCGTGTCAAACAAATGACCGTTTGCCTGCTGGCAGTCGATGAAGCGCACTGCATTTCGGCCTGGGGGTATGATTTCCGGCCACCGTATCTGCAAATTGCTGAGTTCCGGCAACTCATCCCCGAAACGCCCGTCATTGCCCTAACGGCTTCGGCCACGCCCGACGTTCAAAAAGATATTGTTGATAAACTGGCGATGCGTGGCCCTACTGGCAAACTGGCTGTCGATGTGAGCCAGCCAGAGGAGTCGGTTATTATATTCCGGCAAACCTTCGCCCGCCCAAATCTGTCCTACTCGGCGGTGCTGGAAGAAGATAAACAGTCGCGGCTGTTGCGGGCGCTGCAAAATGTGCCGGGCACCGCCATCGTGTATGTCCGCAGCCGAAAACAAACGCAACAGGTGGCGCAGTGGCTCACCAAAGAGGGCATTTCAGCCGATTTCTACCACGCTGGCCTGACCAACCAGCAACGAGCCGAGAAGCAGGATGCCTGGATTCAGGACCAGACACGGGTAATGGTCGCTACAAATGCTTTTGGCATGGGTATCGACAAGCCCGACGTGCGTGTGGTGGTACATTTAGACGTACCCGACTCGCTCGAAGCCTATTATCAGGAAGCAGGCCGGGCGGGACGCGACGGTCAGAAAGCGTATGCTGTCATGCTGTATACGCCCGGCGACCTCGACAGCCTGCGGTATCGGACGGAGCAGCTCTACCAGCCCGTCGAGATGCTGCGCCGGGTGTATCAGGCGCTGGCCAATTATACGGCGGTGCCGGTGGGCGGGGGCGAGTTCAGCAGTTACGATTTCGACCTCGGCGCGTTTACGGCTACCTTCAGCCTGCCTTCGCAGGAAACGCATTACGCTCTTAAGCAGCTTCAGTTAGAGGGACTTATTCAACTCAACGAGAACTATTTTCACCCGTCTCGGCTGGCCATTGCCCTGGACAACCGGCAGTTATATGAATTTCAGGTACTAAACCCGCGTTTCGATTCATTTCTAAAATTGCTGCTGCGGCTATACGGTGGTGAATTGTTTACGGACTTCCTTACTATTTCAGAATCAACCCTGGCGCGAGCGTTTTCGCTGAACCAGGGGGAGATTGTGAACCTTCTGGAGCAACTCCACCAGCGCAATGTGGTCATCTACGAAAAGCAGAAAGATAAACCCCAACTCACGTTTCTAACCCCGCGCTATGACGCCCCTTCGCTGCCGGTCAATACTCAGGAACTGAATCGGCGGAAAGAGTTGGCCATGCGGAAAGTGCAGGCGGCTTCTATCTATACCGAACACCCAACCCAGTGCCGCACCCGGCTTCTGCAGGCTTATTTCGGCGAAAAACCGGGCGACGCCTGCGGCATTTGTGACAACTGCCTGAAAAAGAAGAGAAAATCACAGGAAGCGTCGTTAGCGGTACGGGAACAGGTGCGCGATTATGTGGCGCTGGCTAACGGGCCGGGCGTATCGCCAAAGCAACTTGCTCATTATTTCGCCCAAACCGATGCCGACGCCCTTGCCCAGACCCTAAAGCAAATGCTGGCCGAAGAAGAGATTCGCTACACCAAAAGCGGCAACCTGACGCTGAACCAATAAGCCTCTTCTACCGGGATAAGCCCCTTAGAATGGTTAGACTTTTGTGATAACTTTTCGAGTGATGAGTCAGTTTTTGTCAATGCGTCCTCCAACTCAAAAGGTATTATGCCTCTCAGGGTTATGACGTAACAAAAGTGAAAACAGACGGTTTACCTTCTTAGCTAATCTGCTGTTTTTCAATCATCAGCGTTATGAGTCAAACTGAATTTAGACCAACATCCGGGGAAATCCCCGGCCAGAAACTCCCCTACCCCGCCCGTCAGTCCGACATGGACCCCGCCCCCGACAGCGACCTGTCGAACTACAAACCGGCGGGTAAACTCACCGACAAAGTGGCCATCATTACGGGCGCAGATTCGGGCATTGGCCGGGCCGTTGCTATTGCTTTCGCGATGGAAGGAGCCGACGTGGCCATTGTGTACAACGAAAACACCGACGACGCCAAATACACAAAGCGAATGGTGGAATCGAAAGGCCGGTCGTGCTTAGTTATTCAGGCCGATGTGCGAAGTTCAGCGGCTTGTCAGGAGGCTGTTCAGCAAACAGTGGCGAAGTACGGCAAGCTGAATATTCTGGTTAACAATGCGGCCTACCAGATGGCGCAGGAAAACCTGGAAGACATTACCGAAGAACAACTCCGGCGAACTTTCGACACCAATATTCTGGCTTATTTTTTCATGGCCCAGGCCGCCCTGCCGCATCTGCACGAAGGGGATGCCATTGTCAATACAGGGAGCATCGTCGGCATTGTCGGCAACCCGATTTTGGTAGACTACACCGCCACGAAAGGAGCCATTCATTCCTTCACGAAATCACTGGCGATTCAGTTGGGCAAACGCAACATCCGCGTCAATTGCGTAGCCCCCGGCCCCGTCTGGACACCCAATATTCCAGCCACTATGCCCGAAGAAGAAGTCAAAAACTTTGGGCATGAAGTGGCCCTCGCCCGACCCGGCCAACCCGAAGAACTCGCCCCCGCTTATGTGCTGCTGGCTTCAAACGAAGGCAGCTTTATGACCGGCAGCATCGTGGAAGTGACGGGTGGAAAATTGGGGTAGATTTTTGATTTATAATATAGTTTTTGTCATGCTGACGAAGGAAGCATCTTTAGGCGTCCTTACGAGTCAGTCGGGCTACTTTAAGATGCTTCCTTCGTCAGCATGACAAAAAAACGTATGCACAAAAAGTATCCCCCCAACACCGTCCGTGCCTTACTCAATACGGACCAGGTTACCGAAGTCACCCGGCAGGTCCTGAACGAACGATTAAACTCGTCAGCCCGCCAACCGACATTTCTCTCGGCAGATGAATTTATGTTGTTACAAGCCATTTGCGACCGCCTGATTCCGCAGGACAACCGCCCGCAACGAATTGATATTGCGGGAGGCATTGACGAACGGCTTTCCCAAAACAAGACAAACGGCTGGCGGTACGATACCATGCCCGCCGACGGAGAAGCCTATAAACTGGGACTGCAGGGCATCAATGAAAGCGCTCAATTGATGTGTCAACAACCCTTTCAAAACCTTATTAGCGAACAGCAGGATATGGTTTTAGCAGCCATTCAACAACAGAAGGCACCGGGTCAGACGTGGCTGAAACTTCCCGCCGACCGCTTTTTTGGCGAATTGCTGGCCGAAGCCGTTGAAAATTACTACAGCCATCCGTTGGCGCAGGAAGAAATCGGCTACGTCGGTATGGCCGACGCCCCCGGCTGGCAACGAATAGGTTTAAATCAAGTAGAAGACCGCGAACCAAAGAGCGATACGGAATGAATAATGGATAATGAACAATGCAATGAATGCGCTATACTAACCCGTACCCACTCCCCTCTTATTACCCATTCTACATTATTCATTATTCATTAATAAAATGCCCTACTCAACTACAGAAATCGTTGACGCTGTTATAATCGGCACGGGTGCGGGTGGTGCGCCGTTGCTGGCACGGCTGGCGCGGGCGGGGCTGCGTGTAGTCGCCCTCGAAGCGGGTAAGCACTGGAATCCGATTCGTGATTTTGCGACCGATGAGAAAGCGCAGGACAAACTTTTCTGGAACGATGAACGTCTGAGCGCGGGTAAGGACCCACTACCTTTTGGCAACAACAATTCCGGGATAGGCGTTGGCGGCTCAACCCTGCATTATACAGCCTATACTCCCCGCGCACAGCCCGACGACCTTCGCATCCGAACCGAATTCGGCGTCGGTGAAGACTGGCCATTTGGTTTTGAGCAGATTGAGCCGTATTACGATGAAGTTGAGCAGTTTTTGGGTGTTTCCGGCCCGGCGTTTTACCCGTGGGGACCATCCCGTAAACAGGCGTATGCGCTGGGGCCACTTCCTATCAATGGGGCGGGGCAATTGATGGAACGAGGCTGTAGAGAATTGGGTATAAAAACATCTCCGGCGGCTAACGCGGCTCTGTCGGCAAACTATTATCAGGAGGGCGTTGGGCACCGGTTAGCCTGTACCAATCGG
This sequence comes from Spirosoma areae, assembly GCF_054781775.1. Classification (NCBI taxonomy): domain Bacteria; kingdom Pseudomonadati; phylum Bacteroidota; class Cytophagia; order Cytophagales; family Cytophagaceae; genus Spirosoma; species Spirosoma areae. The sequence continues at coordinate 97,160 of NZ_BAAGTT010000045.1, forward strand.
GGATTTTGCCAGGCGGGTTGCAGCACTGGCGCCAAAGCCAGTATGGACGTTACCTATATTCCGCTGGCAATGCGCTACGGAGCCGAAGTTCGCCCGGAAAGTTTCGTTACCCAGTTGGTCAAAAACGCTTCGGGGAAAATCAGCGAGGTTGTTTACATCCGAAATGGGCAGGAAGAGCGGCAACGGTGTCGGTATGTATTTCTCTGTGCCGGAACCATTGAAACAGCCCGCTTATTGCTGCTGAATGACTTAGCCAATAGTAGCGGTCAGGTTGGGCAAAATTTAATGGCGCATACTGCCCTGCAAATCTGGGGTGAATTTGATGAAGACGTTCGGCCCTACAAAGGCATTCCCGGCGCTCTGATTTCGGAAGACACACACCGGCCCGGCACGGGCGCGGCCATCCGACAGGCTGATTTTGCCGGTGGCTATTTGCTTCAGTCCATTGGAGTCATGCCCGTAACGTACCTGAGTCAGATGGCGCGGGGACGGGGACTGTGGGGGCAGGCGTTGAAACAGGCGGCTTTAGCTTACAATCATGTTGCCGGTATAAACATTCTGGGCGACTGCCTGCCTTACAGCCATAATTACCTGGAATTGTCGGACGAAAAAGACAACCGGGGCCTGCCTAAACCCCGTATTTATTTCTCAAACGGTTATAATGAAAACCGAATGACGGCTCATGCCGACACACTCATGCGCGACATCTGGGTTGCAGCCGGTGCCAAAAACGTCTGGGCCTTTCCGCGTAATGCTCACGTTATTGGCACCTGCCGAATGGGAACCAATGCCAGCACCGCCGTTGTGAACCCCGATGGGCAGTCATTCGACATTCCGAATTTATACATCAGTGATAATTCAACGTTTCCGAGTGCGCTAAGCGTTAATCCGGCCTTAACTATTATGGCCCTCTCGCTCCGCACCGCCGACCAATTTCTAAAGAGCGAAAGAGTGAAAGAGCGAAAGAGTGTGGTCCGGCATTCCGGTTGACATGCCTCATTTCACTCTTTCACTCTTTCGCTCTTTCACTCTTTAAGACCTATGAACTTCCTCAATCTCATCAAAAAAAAGTTCGGCGATGGTAACTACGAAGGCGACCAGTTCGGCGGAGCGGGTGGCCACGACGGCAGCGGTCTACCCGAGAAAAATCCGGGCAACTTCATGTTTGCAACGGGCATCGAATGCTCGTATCCAACCATTCAGAAAGGTAAAGTTCGGCGGGATTTGCTGCGTGAGTGCAATCATTATGACCGATATAAAGAAGACCTCGGGCTTGTAAAAGAATTGGGTCTGAATGTATTGCGGTATGGACTGCCCTATTACAGTATTCATAAGGCACCAGGTAAATTCGACTGGAGTTTCGCCGACGAAGCCATGGCCGAAATCAAGCGGCTGGGCATCACGCCCATTCTGGACCTGATGCACTTCGGCGTGCCCGACTGGATTGAGAACTTTCAGAACCCTGAACTACCAATTCACTTTGCCGACTATGCCGAAGCTGTCGCCAAACGATACCCCTGGGTTCGGTTCTACACGCCCGTCAATGAGATCTACGTAACCGCCCGAATCAGCGCCAAAGATGGCGTCTGGAACGAGCAGCTAAAAACCGACAAAGGGTTTGTAACGGCCCTGAAACACTGCGTGGCAGCCAGTATTATGGGTACGCAGCAAATTGCCAAATACCGGAACGACTGCGTGATTGTGCAAAGTGAGAGTGCCGAGTTTACGCATGAACTTTATGCTACGCCCTCGCCACAAGTGGCTTTAGAAAATGAACTGCGGTTTTTGTCGCTGGACTTGTTATATGCCAATCCCCCGTCGGCAACGGTTGGCATGTACTTGTTAGACAATGGCATGAGCCGTGAAGAATACGGCTGGTTTATGAAGGGCAAGCCCCCCGGCTACCAGATCATGGGCAATGATTATTACGGTCGCAATGAACGCATCAAGCTGGCCGATGGCTCCCTTCAGACCTCGATGGACGTGCTGGGCTGGTACGAAATCACTAAAGAGTATTACGAACGTTACCGGGTGCCGGTCATGCACACAGAAACCAACGTATTTGAGGCTGACCAGGCGCCCATCTGGCTTTATAAACAGTGGGTTGGGGTTATGAAAATGCGCCGGGATGGAGTGCCGGTCCTGGGCTTTACGTGGTACAGCCTGATTGACCAGATTGACTGGGATTCGCAATTAGGTGAGCTAAACAACAACGTTAATGCCTGTGGTTTGTACGACCTCGACCGTAAACCCCGACTCGTAGCCGAAGCTTACAAGAATATTTTGAAGGAATTTGGGCAGATAACCATCGTCCCACACGGTGAAATGCTCGAACTAACCGACCGCCCGGCCCAGCTAAAAGTTCAGGTTTGATGAAATACACCGCAAACGGCATCAACCTGAATATACTGGAACAAGGCAGCGGCCCGCTGACACTGGTGTTTCTGCATTATTTTGGCGGTTCAGCCTTAGAGTGGCAAGGGGTTATGGGTCAACTCGCCAGTCAATATCATTGCATCGCCGTCGATTTACGCGGGCATGGCGATTCGGGTGCACCGGAAACAGGCTATTCTGTGGACGACATGGCCGATGACATCGCGGACCTGATTCGTGTCCTACCCATTCAGGCCTTTGTACTAATTGGCCATTCGATGAGCGGCAAAGTTGCTTTGGCACTGGCATCCCGCCAACCGGTTGGTCTCCAATCGTTACTACTGGTATCACCCTCTCCCCCCGTTCCCGAACCCATTCCGGACGATGAGCGACAGAAGTTGCTGCAAGGGTTTGGGCAGTGGTCGGCCGCCGAACAGACCTTTGAAAAAATTGTGGTGAAACCCGTCTCTGCGGAGATAAAAGAGCAAATTATTACCGATGATGTACGGACTTCAAAATCAGCCTGGGATGCCTGGTTACTCTCAGGCAGCAGAGAAGACATTTCAGCGCGACTGGCAACGATTAACGTTCCAATCGCGATTGTCGCTGGCTCCGGGGACCGTGCATTGCCCCCCAATGTACAAACCCGCCTGGTCCTGCCCTACCTAAAAAACTCGACACTTGACGTTATTGAAGGAGCCGGCCATCTGTTACCGTGGGAAGTGCCGGATGCGCTCACCGATTTCATTCAGAAAAAAGTAGGGGGAGGTTGACCAAACTAAAACAAACAGTTTATCTTTGTGCCCTGATTCGGGGTGTAGCGCAGCCTGGTAGCGTGCTACGTTCGGGACGTAGAGGTCGTGGGTTCGAATCCCGCCACCCCGACAACAAGAATTATCAGTGTGGTAGTGGTCTACGTTTGAAATTTGATCCCGCTCCCCGCTACAAGAATTTCTGAAACGATGAATAATACAGTAACAAACAACATTTGGTGGTGGCACTTCTCCCAACAGGGATGAGGTTGCCGCTTTGTGTTTATACCAACACGATAAAAGGCTCACCGTCATCCCGGTGAGCCTTATTTTTTTGTTTTTGTCCTGCTGACGAAGGAAGCATCTTCTCGCACGGCATTAGTTAGTTAGCCACTACCGAAGATGCTTCCTTCGTCAGCAGGACAAAAATACTATGCCAACCCTTACACCAACCACCTACCGCGTCGTCAGCCGCCACAAACGAATGCTGGCCGACATCATCACGCCGGTGAGCATTTACCTGCGTATCCGCGACCGTTTTCTGAACAGCATTCTGCTCGAAAGTTCCGATTATCACGGCAACGACAACAGTTTTTCCTACATCGCCTTCGACCCCGTTTCGCGGTTCTCGTATGCAAATGGGCAATTGACGATAAAGATGCCGGGGGGCGATGAGCAAACCAGCCAACTGCCCGTCCACGACATGCAGGGTGCTTTACAACAGTTCAAAGACAGTTTTCAGCACGAGAAAGCCCTGTTTCCGTTTATTACCAATGGGTTATTCGGCTATTTTGCCTACCCCGCCGTCCAGAGTTTCGAGGATATTACCCTCCACGCCCCGGTGCCAACCGAAAACCAGATACCGGCGGCCGTTTTCACGGTGTATCGCTACGTGCTGGCCATCAACCACTTCAAAGATGAACTGCACTTATTCGAGCACAACTACCTCCGCAATGGCGACGCCGAACCGGAAAGCAGCCTCGACTATATTAGCGACCTGATTACCAGCCGGAACTATCCTACGTATACGTTCAGCACAGCGGGGCCGGAACAATCGAACTTCACAGATGATGCCTTCAGTGCGGTTATTCAAAAGGGCATAGACCACTGCCACCGGGGCGACGTGTTTCAGATTGTGCTGTCGCGCCGGTTTTCAACTCCATTCGTGGGTGATGAATTCAATGTTTACCGGGCATTACGGTCGCTGAACCCTTCCCCCTATCTGTTCTATTTCGATTACGGTAATTATAAACTCTTCGGTTCCTCGCCCGAATCGCAGATTGTCGTGAAAGACCGCAAAGCCACGATTTACCCGATTGCGGGCACGTTCCGGCGTACCGGCGACGATATCCACGATGCCGAACTGGCCCAGAAACTCTACGACGACCCCAAAGAATCAGCGGAGCACGTGATGCTGGTCGACCTCGCCCGCAACGACCTCAGCCGCAACTGCAACGTCGTGAACGTCGAGACCTTTAAGGAAGTACAATATTACTCCCACGTGATTCACCTCGTCTCGAAAGTCGTTGGCGACCTGACCGAAACCGCCGACCCGCTGCAAATCGTAGCCGAAACGTTCCCGGCGGGTACACTTTCGGGTGCGCCCAAGCACATGGCCATGCAGCTCATCGACCGCTATGAGAACCTAAGCCGCAGCTTTTATTCGGGCAGCATTGGCTATATGGGCTTCGATGGCGAGTTTAACCATGCCATTATGATTCGGACGTTTATGAGCAAAGACAACACGCTCTACTATCAGGCCGGGGCCGGGGTGGTTGCCAAATCGGTGGTAGAAAGCGAAGTGCAGGAAGTTCACAACAAATTAGCCGCCCTTCGGATGGCGATTGAACAGGCAAAAGAAATTTAATGAATAATGTATAATGCTCAATCTATAATTCATCCAGGCATTGCGAACCATTATCCATTCTGCATTTATTATGAAACTCTTAGTCTTAGATAACTACGACTCGTTCACCTACAACCTCGTCTATATACTGCGGGAGCTGGGACAGAAACCGGATGTCATTCGGAACGACAAAATTGCGCTCGACGCTGTTGGGCAGTATGACAAAATCATGCTGTCGCCGGGGCCGGGCATCCCATCCGAAGCGGGTATTATGCAGGAGGTAGTGCGCGAGTACGGCCCCACGAAAAGTATTTTGGGCATCTGCCTCGGTCATCAGGGCATTGGCGAAGTATACGGAGCCACTCTCGAAAACCTCGGCGATGTGCTGCATGGCGTGGCGCACCGGGCCACCATCATCGACCGCTCCGAACAGCTCTTCACCGACATTCCCGACGAACTGACCGTTGGCCGCTACCATTCCTGGACGGTCATTCCTGACTCAATCCCCGCCGACCTCCGCATTACGGCAGTAGACGATCATGGGCGCATAATGGGACTGTCGCACACGCGCCATGACGTGCGGGGTCTGCAATTCCACCCTGAGTCGGTATTGACCGAAAATGGCGTGAAGATGATTCAAAACTGGTTGTCGTTATGATGTTAAACGAAGTGGTTCCCTGGGGCCGGACGCTGGACGAATATGGGCACATGTTCGTCCTCACTGACGCTGATATGACGAAACAGATACTGGGCGTAGGGGATGGTCCGGCCAGCTTTAACGCCGAAATGATAGCGTCTGGTCATTCTGTTGTGTCTGTTGACCCTATTTATCAATTTTCAAGGCAGTCGTTGACAAAATGCATTAACGATACCTACCAAACGGTAATTGCACAAGTACACAACAATAAAGACCGCTATAACTGGACAACCTTTCAGAACCCCGACCAACTGGGACAGGAACGTATGAAGGCTATGAATCGGTTTCTGGACGATTACGAAACTGGTCAGCAACAAGGTCGTTATCAGGCGTATGCATTGCCCAAATTGCCTTACGCCAACCAGTCGTTTGACCTGGCACTCTGTTCACATCTGCTTTTTCTGTATTCTGAGCAATTGTCGGAATCGTTTCATCTGGCATCCATTCGGGAGCTAAGCCGGGTAGCCAAGGAAGTTCGTATTTTCCCGCTGCTCTCGCTAAACGGCCAGCCATCGCCTTACCTGCAAACTGTCAGGCATGTTTGTGAGACAGAGGGGATTCGGGTAGAGGTACTTAATGTCGATTATCATTTTCAAAAAGGGGCCAACCAAATGATGCGCCTTCGTCAATTATAAACCATGCGTTTTTTCACATTTCAGGATGAAAGCAATCTTAAATCATCTTTTTGAATACAAATACCTCACCAAAGAGCAGGCGCGTGAAGTGCTGCTGGGTATTGGTCGGGGCGAGTATAACCCCGCCCAAATTGCCTCGTTCTTAACAGTTTACATGATGCGGAGTCTTCGGCTCGAAGAACTGGAAGGCTTCCGCGATGCGATGCTCGAACTCTGCCTGCCCGTTGACCTCGCTGCCTACGACCCAATGGACCTTTGCGGCACCGGGGGCGACGGCAAAGACACCTTCAACATCTCAACGCTGTCGTCGTTTGTGGTGGCCGGAGCGGGGCAATGCGTGGCCAAGCACGGCAATCATGGCGTTTCGTCGCTGGTGGGGTCATCGACGGTGATGGAACGACTTGGTTATCAGTTCACCAGCGACGTAGGCGAGTTGCAGCGAAAGATGGAAACGGCGGGAATTTGTTTTCTGCACGCACCCCTGTTTCACCCTGCCATGAAGAACGTTGCGCCCATCCGAAAAGACCTCGGCGTGAAAACCTTTTTCAACGTGCTCGGTCCAATGATTAACCCAGCAAAGCCCGCTAAACAGCTTGTTGGCGTGTTCAGTCTTGAATTGGCCCGATTATATGCGTACCTTTATCAGCAAACCGATAAGCAGTTTATGATTCTGCACGCGCTGGATGGGTACGACGAGATTTCGCTAACGGGTCCGTTTAAAGTCATCACGAATCAGACGGAGCAGGTTCTGGAGCCGGAACAGTTGGGAATGAGTAGGCTAACTCCTGAATCGCTGGCAGGTGGACATAACTTGGACGAGTCTGCACAGATATTCATGGATGTGCTGAACGACGAAGCAACCCCTGCCCAGAAACAGGCTGTTTTAGCCAATTCCGCCATGGCCCTTTTGGCTGCTGAGAAGGCTCAAACACGTGAAGAGGCTGTTGCCCTGGCTCGTGAATCGTTAGAAAGCGGCCGGGCGCTGGCGTGTTTTAAGAAGTTGATAGCATGACAATTCTTGACGAAATTATTGCCCAAAAGCGACTTGAAGTAGCCCGGAGAAGAGAGGCCACCCCGGTATCGGTGCTGGAACAAATGCCCGACTTCAGGCGCCAGTGCCTGTCAGCCCGCGACGCGGTTCAGGATTTTCGTTCGACGGGTATAATCGCGGAGTTCAAACGCAAGTCGCCCTCCAAAGGTATTATTAACGACCGGGCCGATGTGTCCGAAACCACCCAGGGCTACGTGCGGGCGGGCGCGGCTGTGCTGTCGGTGCTGACCGACGAGCCGTTTTTTGGCGGAACGCCCGCCGATTTGCTGGCTGCGAGGCTGGCGAACCCCGAAACGCCCATTCTGCGTAAAGATTTTATCATCGACCGGTATCAACTCCTCGAAGCCAAAGCCTGGGGGGCCGATGTTGTGCTGCTCATTGCCGCCTGCCTGACCCCCGCCGAAGTCGCCGAACTGAGCGTACAGGCTCATGATCTGAGTTTGCAGGTGCTGCTCGAAGTCCACGACGAAGACGAGTTAGACCAAAGCCTGACGCACAGCGTTGATTTAGTGGGTGTTAACAACCGAAATCTGAAAACCTTCACGACATCCATTGACACGTCGCTGCGGTTGGTGGAGCGTATTCCCGACAGTTTCGCTAAGATTACCGAAAGCGGTCTGCACGATGCCGATACGATGGTAACCTTATTCCGGGCCGGTTTCGATGGGTTTCTGATTGGCGAAGCCTTCATGAAAACCGACGACCCGGCTGCGGCTTTACAAACATTAGTAACCGACTTTCAATCAAGAATGCCCACCTTTAAACTTGCCTGACTCATGAAAATCAAAGTGTGCGGTCTACGCGACGCCGAAAATCTGAAAGAGATTGCCGCCCTGAATCCCGATTTTGTTGGGTTTATTTTCTACGACCAGTCGCCCCGCTTTGTGGGTGAAGACTTAGACGAAGCTGCCGTAAAATCCTTACCCCGGCCGATTCGGAAGGTGGGTGTGTTTGTGAACGCCAGCCCGGATTTGATTCTGCGGAGTGTCAAAAAATACGATTTTCAGTATGTGCAGCTACACGGGAACGAAACACCGGAGTATTGCCGGAGTTTGCGAAACCGGGGTATTAACATCATCAAGGCGTTTCGGGTCGATGAGTCATTTAACTTCTCGATGCTGAACAACTTTAAAGCCCAGTGCGACTTTTTCCTGTTCGATGCCAAAGGCGATCAGCCCGGCGGCAACGGCGTTACCTTCGACTGGAGTATCCTGAATCGCTACGACAATGAGAAACCGTTTTTCATCAGTGGCGGCATTGGTTTGGATAACCTCAACCAGTTGGAAGCGCTGAAAGGCATGAAACTCTACGGCGTGGACGTGAATAGCCAGGTCGAGACCGCACCCGGCGTGAAAGATATCGCGAAAGTGAAAGAGTTAATTGCCCGGTTGCGGCCTGTTGGGGAGGAAGAAGCGGTGTGATGCTGGAGTATGATTTAAATGGTTACCTTAAACCATATGACCCTATTCCGCTGAGCATCAATCTATTTGAAGAAGAATTTGTACAAAACTTCTCACCATCTACGACTCGTCGGCGTTTATTTGATACTTATTTGGCCTATAATGCTCGTTTAACTGAGCTACTACCAGCAGGATTTAAGCAGTGGATTGATGGCAGTTTTGTTACTCGAAAAGTTGATCCGAATGATTTCGATGTGTTAACATTCATACCCAATCAGATTCATGAACAATTTGAGAAGGAGTTTGACGAAATTAGTCGTTCACGCTACGACCACACAAAAGGGATTCACGGGTATTTGTTAATTGTTTATCCTGAGGCACATTCCTAGCGAATTCGGTACAAATACAGCCGGATTCAGTGGCTTTATGATTTTGGCACCAGTATAGGACGTAAAAAATACCCTAAAGGATTCATTGAATTGACTATCTGAGCGATGAAAGAAAGCCTGACTTCTGAAGAACAAGACGACCGAATTGCGGGCTTGGTCGACCGAATTCGGCATATTAATGAAACGCTTGCCTATCATCAGTCTTTCCCTAAAAAGGACTTGGTTGAAATCCGTGAATTTTCAGACCGGCGCAATCAATATATTAAAGAATTAGCCGAATTACTAAAAGACGTTGGGGTGATTGTTCAACTACCGACAGACCAACAGCAGGCGGCTTGATTGGCTGTCTAATAGCTACTGATTGCCAGTACCACTGATTATTATGCAAACCACCCTCGAACCACAAACCTCTTTTGAGGTCTCCGATAAAGGATTTTACGGCCATTTTGGTGGAGCGTTCATCCCCGAAATGCTCTATCCAAACGTCGAAGAATTACGCCAAAATTACCTTCAGATTATAGCTGACCCGGCGTTTCAGGCTGAGTTCTGGCAGTTGCTCGAAGATTACGTTGGGCGGCCGACGCCCTTGTTTCTGGCGAAACGATTATCGGCGCAGGTCGGCGCAACGGTGTATCTCAAGCGCGAGGATTTGTGCCATACCGGAGCGCATAAAGTCAACAACACCATTGGGCAGATTCTGGTGGCGCAGCGGCTCGGCAAAAAACGAATCGTGGCCGAAACCGGAGCGGGTCAGCATGGCGTGGCAACGGCAACGGTCTGCGCCCTGATGGGGTTGGAGTGCATCGTGTACATGGGCAGTATCGACATGGAACGTCAGCAGCCAAACGTAGCCCGGATGCACATGCTTGGTGCAACGGTTATTCCGGCAACGTCGGGTAGCAAAACGCTCAAAGATGCCACGAACGAAGCCATGCGCCACTGGATTAGCAACCCGGTCGATACGCATTACATCATTGGCTCGGTCGTTGGCCCTCACCCCTACCCGGATATGGTTGCGCGGTTTCAGTCGGTTATTTCCGAAGAAATCAAAAAGCAGCTTTTCACCAAAACCGGCCACGAAAACCCAGATTATGTGGTAGCTTGTGTGGGTGGTGGAAGCAATGCCGCCGGAGCGTTCTATCATTACCTCAACGAGCCATCGGTTCGCTTAGTCGCGGCTGAAGCGGCCGGACAGGGAATCACATCGGGGCATTCGGCGGCAACAACGGCCCTGGGTAAGCCGGGTGTGTTGCACGGAAGCCGCACCATCCTGATGCAAACCGAAGACGGTCAGGTAACTGAACCGTACTCGATTTCGGCGGGTCTGGATTATCCCGGCATCGGTCCGCTCCACGCACACCTGTTCGAGTCGGGCCGGGGCGATTTCTACGCCATCACCGACGACGAAGCGTTGCAAGCCGGTTTTGAGTTGAGCAAACTCGAAGGCATCATTCCCGCTCTCGAAACCGCTCACGCGCTGGCGGCACTACCCAAAATGAACCTTCAGCCCAAAGATGTCGTCGTGGTTTGCCTGTCGGGACGGGGTGATAAAGATTTAAGTACGTATTCAAAGCACCTTCAATGACACTTACCCAAAACCGCATCACCGACCTCTTCACCCGCCAACGCGAACGGTTGCTGAGTGTCTATTTTACAGCCGGATTTCCCAATCTTAATGACACCGTGCCCATATTACGAGGCTTGCAGGCGGCTGGCGTTGATTTTGTTGAAATCGGAATGCCCTACTCCGACCCGGTTGCCGATGGCGAAACCATTCAGCAGAGTAATGGCAAGGCGCTGGATAATGGCATGTCGCTGAAAACGCTGTTTGCCCAATTAGCCAACTGCCGGAACGATACGGCTGGCACTCCGGTTACCTTTCCCATTCTGCTGATGGGCTATATTAATCCGGTATTGCAATTCGGAGTGGAAAATTTCTGCCGCAAGTGCCAGGAAGTAGGCGTCGATGGGGTTATCCTGCCTGACCTGCCGCTGGATTTATTCTTAACCGATTACGCGCCTGTCTTCCGCGAATATGGCCTTGTAAATGTCAACATGATTACGCCCCAAACGGCGGAAGGCCGTATTCGGCACATCGACGCGGAATCAGATGGTTTTATTTATATGGTTTCGTCGGCGAGCATTACCGGCTCGGTAACGGGCATTAGCGACACGATGCAGGCTTATTTTGAGCGTATTGAAGCCATGCGTCTTCGCAACCCCCGCCTGATTGGGTTCGGTATCAAGGACCACGAGACCTTCGATACCGCCAGTCAATATGCTAATGGCGCCCTCGTGGGTAGCGCGTTCATCCGGCATCTGGCTGAAAAGGGCACCTCGCCCGAAGGCATTCGGGCCTTTGTGCAGACGATTCGGGCGTAGCGGCTTACCTTTGCAGCATGAATTCCGAACTAAATTTCGACAAATCGCCTGATGGTCTCCTTCCGGCTGTAATTCAGGATGCCGAAACGGGTAAAGTCCTGATGCTCGGCTACATGAACCGCGAGGCTTACGAAAAAACCGTTTCCGAGAACATCGTCACGTTTTTTAGCCGGAGCAAACAGCGGCTGTGGACAAAAGGCGAAACCTCAAACAACTTCCTCCACGTCCAGGAAATCTCAGTGGACTGCGATGGCGACACGCTGCTCATTAAAGCGAACCCCGCCGGGCCGGTTTGCCATACCGGAGCCGATACATGTTTTGATGAAGTCAATCAGGGCCGCGCCCAGTTTCTCAACTACTTACAGGCTATTATTCACGACCGGAAGATTAACCCGTCCGAAAAGTCATATACGACAACGCTATTCAACCGGGGCATCAATAAAATCGCCCAGAAGGTAGGCGAAGAAGCCGTTGAGTTAGTTATCGAAGCTAAAGACGATAACGACGACCTCTTCAAAGGCGAAGCCGCCGACCTGCTCTTCCACTTTCTGGTATTGCTGGAGCAAAAAAATATGGATTTAGATGCTATTGTGGCTGTCTTGCAAAGCCGACACGTCAAACAATAACTTCGCTACTGAGTTTGTCATTCCGAGGCACGAGGAATCTTAAACTATCTTATTTATTCGTTAGGTCAGCTTTAAGATTCCTCGTGCCTCGGAATGACAAAAAAATTTAACTCCTTCACTATATGGGTATCATCATTCGCATTCTTATTAGTGCTGTGGCCGTTTACGTAGCCAGTATGTTTATTCCGGGTATCAGCGTTACGGGCGGGCCTGCCACTTACCTTATCGTTGCTGTTGTGCTGGGTTTGCTAAACGCATTTATTAAGCCGATTTTGACAATTCTGACGATTCCAATTACAATCATCACACTTGGTCTATTTCTGTTGATTATCAATGTGTTGATGGTCTACCTTACCGATTATTTAGTTAGTGGTTTTCATGTATCAGGCTTCATTGCCGCCCTGCTGTTTAGTTTTCTTGTGTCGATAGTGACCGCTCTTATCGACGCCATTGTTTAAACCTGCTTTTAACTAACAAACGCCATGTCCCGAAGATGTGGCGTTTGCCGCTTTTGGACATTAGCTATAAAAATACCATGACATTCATTGACACGACAAATGCGCCCGCACCGGGAGGGCACTATTCGCAGGCGCTTGTGCATAACGAACTGGTATTTGTTTCCGGCATTTTACCGATTACACCCACCGGCGAAAAGCTTACTGATGCCACCATTACGGAGCAAACCGAGCAGATTTTGGCGAATCTCGACGCTATTCTGCAAGCCGCCGGAAGCACCCGCGAACATGTGTTGAAAGTTACGGTTTTCGTGTCAGACATTAGTACATGGGGCGAAGTCAATCGGGTGTACGCCCGGTTTTTTGGCGACCATCGTCCGGCCCGGTCGGTTGTGCCCTGCTCAACACTGCATTATGGGCTGAATATTGAGTTAGAAGCAATTGCCGTTGTTTAGATAAACGTGTGTCGGCAGCGTGGTGTCAGGTTCTCAAAGCTGACACCACGCTGCCGACACACGTTTATCTTACTTCACTTTCACCCGCTCACCGGCCGAGTGGGCTGAAAACTCCGGCGCGTAGAAACATTGTACGGTAGCAACGCCCGCCGAGAAATCGCCGGTTTGGGCTACGCGCAGGTCATACTCGAACACATGCGTACCAACGGGCAGGTAACTCATAAAGAAATCGGTACTGGCATCGCGGGGCGATTCATAATAACCCAGCCCGTTCTGATACTTGTAGCCCGACAAAGCCGCTACTGGCTCGAAACCCGATGCCCGGCTGTCTTTCAGGTGAACGTACTCCATTGCCCGGTCGGTTTTCAGCACCAATCGAACTTTGATGAGGTCGCCGGGTTTAAGAGACGTTTGGGAGGCAACAGGCGTAATGACAGGGCCGCTTGGTGAATCGCGCTGCACATACAGGGATTTCTGAACGGATAGCCCCGCACTACCCGGCATGACCCGGTCCAGCGGCTCGAAGTGCTGCCAGTATAATGCGCCCCAGGCCGGTCCATCGACCTTTTTCGTGATTTGGATAACACCCATCTCCAGCTTGATTTCGGCAGCGGCATAGGTCACTTTCTGGTAGCCCGTGATGGTCTCTGTTTTTGTCACGCGGCTCTCGATGGACTGACCGCCCAAGCTCACCTGCGTCGTTACGCCCGTGCTTAACCAATCGCTGCCGCGCAGGAGCAAGGCATAAATGGCTTCGGTCGTGGCTTTGGTCGATGACCAGGATTGGGTTTGTTTCTGCCGCAGGAGCCAGCGCTTCATATCGTCGACTTCTGCCGAAACCGGATTGATTTCACCAAAGGCTTCAATCAGATACGCCTGCGTTTCAATGGGTGTTTGATACCAGTACAAGCCACTTTGGTTATCAGGCCAGTACATACCCAACTCTTCGGATTTTCGCGACCGTTCGCGCATGGAATTCACGATGCCTTTCGCTGTTTTCGCATCGCCAAACCGGCTGAGTGCCATTGCCGACAATGCCTGTCCCTGTAAGCTTTGTTTAGTCCATTCGTCGGCAACGCGCTGTTTCAGATAGGTCAGTACGGCTTGATCAACTGGCTTATTAAGGTAAAAACTGCGGGCGTAGAGGTATTGCGTCGCCGAAAAATACCAGACACTTTTTGTTTTCCTCTGCTTTTCTTCGTCAATCCATCGCTTCATTTCGGCATCGACATAACGAATGGAGTTGGTTTGCATGTCGCCCAAATTGGCTTGTATCTCTGCCGGGAAATGAACGCCTAACTTCTGCAAATGCCCAAATCCGCTCAGAATATGCAACGTCATCGACAAGTTCGGCTCCATCCCGCCAAACCACCGAAAACCGCCATTGGCTGTTTGCAACTGCTCTAATTTCTGAAACGCCCGAAGTTGTTCAGATTCCATCCGGTTGGCATCGAGCAATTGGCCTAATTTGGCCTGACGCTCATTTTCGGAGCGGGCATCGGCTAACCAGGGTGAATTTTCCAACGCAACGGCTTTCAGTTCTTCGTTCGTCTGAAGCGGGCTTTTGGGCGGGTTTTTCTGCCATTCGGCAATTACCTGCTTAAACGCGGGTTTGCTGCCCACAATATGAGCGGCTAAGCTGTTGGCATACAGGCGGCTAAATAATTGCTCGGCGCATTCGTAGCGGTACTCCATCAGGTACGGCAACGATTGCAGTGCATACCAGGCCGGATTACCCGTCACCTCAACCGTTAGCCGCTCGTGTTGAACGGGCAATTCAGGGTTTAGATTCGTGAGTTCTTTCAGCCTGAATTCTTTCGTTTCGCGGCCGTTAACCCAAAATGGGCGCGTGTCGGTGACAAGCATCCGGTTTGGTAGCACGGGAACGGTAAATTCTTCTCCATCCGTAAAGTTGCCGGATTGAGCGGTCAGGCGGCAGGTTACGGTTTCGAGACCCGCCGGAACAATAAGCGTCCAGCCAACAGTCTGGCTCTGACCGGGCGCGATGGTTACGGACGATTGTAAACCGGCAGTTGTCAGTTTCTGATTGATGGGTTCGCCGGTGAGGGCATCGAGCAGGGCAAGACTGGCCGTTGCCGAAAGCGACTTTTCGGTGAGGTTGTTAACGCGGGCCGTGAGCCGAATTGTGTCGCCTTCGCGCAGGAAACGGGGCGCGTTGGCCGTTATCATCAATTCTTTCTGCGTAACAATTTCGCGCTCAAGCGTGCCAATTTTCAGGTCTTTTGTGTGCGCGAAGGTGAGCAGTCGCCAGCGTGTTAGGGCTTCCGGCATCGTAAAGTTAAGCACCACCCTCCCCTGCTCATCGGTTTTGAGTTGCGGCAGGAAAAATGCCGTTTCGTTAAAATTTCGGCGGGGGTTGATTAATAGGGCTTGCGTTGGTTTCGGTTTGTCGGCCTCAACGGCTTTCTCGCTTTTGCCATAGCCTACCCGTTCTTCGGAAGCAACAGCTTCCTGTAGTTCAACTACGGCAGCTCCACCGGCAGCATCCTGCATGGGGGCAGCCGCTGACCGGCTCATACTCATTTTAGCTACTGACCCGGTCATATCGCGTCTGCCACGTATCCGCACGATTGACCCTCTCTGGCCGCCTGTTAACTGGTCATACTTTCGTATCGGCACAGCGGCTTCGGGGCGGTACCGATACAATAGAGAATTGCTCAACTGGGCGCTGAAACTGCGCGTTTGCCAGCCGTAAAAAGACGGTGAATAAGGTTGATAAAATTCAGTTGGCCAGTCGAGCTTGTCGAAAACGTCTAACGATGCATCGTAGAGCGTAGCTACCAGTTCGGCAGGTTGTTTACCTAAACCGTTGACTGTCAGCGTCCATTCTTCGCGCTCGCCGGGTTTGAGTTTGGTGCGAAACGTCTTTGTTTCGATGGTGAGTTGCTTGTTCGTGAACGGCACCGTAATCGGCTGAGACTTCTGGTAGAGCCGACCGTTTTGCACCATCGCGAAGTGCACGGCAAAGCCGCCCCGCTGTTTCTCGGAAACGGGTAAGGCCACCCGCCGGGGACGACCGTCGGTTTTCAGCCACTCCTGCCGAACGATGTTGTGGGTTTGCTCCACCGTCATCAGCACCCAGCCAGGCAGACTATTCCCAACCCAGAAAACGGCTTCCCCGCCGGGTTCAGCGGATGCCTTGCGGACCTGCATCCAGTTGTCGGGCCGGGCCGAGGCTGTTGGCTGTTTATCATTGACAACGGCAAAAAACACGCGTTCTTTCGCCGTTTCGCCGGGCGACGCGACGCCGGTCGAATCGGTAACGGTTAGTTCAGCAACGTATTCTCCGGGGGTGTAACGAGTTACGTCAACGTTGATTAATGAGTCGGCTCCACTAATGGCCTGCTGCTGCACCTGTTCGCCTTTGGGCCACGAACGCGGGTCATTTTCGTTGGCATATAAATCGTTCGGGAACAGCTTTTCAAATTCGGCCCGACTCAGGAACTGGCGGTCTGGCCGATTCCATAATCGATTCCGCAAGGGGCGTTTTTGCGGCTGCAGTCTGGAGATAGTCAACTGGCCTTTGGCGGCTACTTTCTCCCCAGACTGGTTTGTAATCCGTAGCGGAAACGTTGCCGGTTTATCGGTCGGCACCTGCGCCGGAATGCTCAGGTTGGCTTGCAGCGCGGAGTAGCCAATGCGAAGGGTTTGCGTGGCGCTGCGTGTTTCGCCCGCCCGGTCGGTTACGTCAATCGTTACCTCAAAATCAAAAATCGGATTATCCTGCCGGGCCTGTTCGCGGTCGGGAACGGCGGTAAATGAAAGGCTTAGAGCACCTTTTGCATCGGTTTGGGTTGTTCCGCTGGCGATTTCGGCCTGGTTCGTATTGCGCGGCCTGTACCACCAATAATCCCACCGGGGGCGGAGTCGGCGCGTGACCCGATACCGAACGTCGGCCCCATCGACGACCGCACCGGCAAAGGTTTTGGCTTCGGCAGTCAGCGCAACAGTCTGGCTTAATTTGAACGCCTGCTTTATGGGTTTAGTCTTGACCTCAAACGTTGGGCGTTTGTATTCCTCCATTCGGATGCTGGTGCTGCCAAACGGTGTTTGCAGGGTCATCTGGCCGGTCAATCGCCCTGCGGGAGCCGTAAAATTGGCGGTGAACGTGCCAAACTCATTTGTTTTCAGGGTTTGCTGGGCAACGCGTTCGCCGTTCTGGTCGAGCAGTTCGACAGCAACTTCCCGGTCGGTGACAACGCCAAACTGATTGGCTTTACCCTCATACAGAAGCCCTTTCACGTAAATTGGCTGGCCGGGTCGGTAGATGGCCCGGTCGGTGAAGAGCTTTGCCATTATTTGCGTTTGCTCTTCGTAACGGTTCTGGTTGTACTTATAATAATACTGCTGGTCAGTTAGGAGTGTATCATTCCCCGAAGTTATCAGGTAGTAAAATGCGGTTTGCTGAGGCATATCGCTTACTGGTATTTTAGCCCAGCCGTTACCGTCAGTTTTCAACGGCTTGTATCTCGTAAGCCACGATAGTGACGTAGTACTCCCCAGCGCGACCTGTGCATTTTTCAGTGGTTCACCTGTTTGACGATTCACGACCAAAACTGTTGAGGTTGTCTCCGTACCATTGGCAGGCAGGACCATGTAGCCCAGCGCCGATACGGTAAAAGCTGCATATTGAACCGATTCGGTTGATTCCCCAAATTTACCTTCTCGTGTCGCCAGCAAAACATAGTGGCCAACGGGTAATCCTGAGAGTGGTATCTCGACCGAATGATTGTTCAAATCCCCATCGTCGGGGAGGGTGCTGTTGTTCTCAGCCTGTTTCTCCCGCTTCAGCCATCGACTAAACAGCCGTTTCCGCTGGTCGTCGTTGCCGAGTTCATCGCGATAGGATTGCATCTCCGATGTGCTCAGCCGAACAAGCCGGTACTGCAACGCATTGACATTCTGATAATTCACCAATGCCCGAAACGGTTGCCCCGGCGCATTGACCTGCTCAACCTGTACCGAATACGATGGCAACAGTAATCGGTTTAACAACTGATTGGCCTGCTTACCAGCCAGCGTTTTCGCAAAGCGTTTCATCAAATCCCGGCAAATGTCGGCGGCCTGTTTGCGGTTCCAGCGCGACGGGCCGGGCGGAGTCAGGTCCGATGTTGGTTCGCCGTCATCTCCATAAGGCTGGTTTCGTTGTCCGTTGTTCGCCAAAAACTCCGCTAATGCGTAGGCATATACGGCTTCAGCAAGCTGGTTTTTAACCTGGATAGCCTGTTTTTCAAGTATTTGCCGATATAGTGAGTCGCGCTCAGGCACAACGCTGCGCCGGTGTATGAACGCCAGCCGCAGTACATCGACGTCGGCCAGCGCATCGGGATTATTCCCCGCCAGATGAAATGCCAGTAGTTGCTGATACAGAAGCAATGCCTGAAAACTACCCGACAGCGAGTCGCGGCTTTGAATGGTTAGTTTGGCAAACGCTTCCGGTCCGCTGAAGTAATCAGGCTGGTCTAATTCGAATTTAAAAACCGGTTTCAGCAGGTCAGGTTCTGTATTCTGGAAGAAGCCAATGGCCCGGTGCGCCAGCAGGTCGTAGAGCGTTGGGCGTAGCGGACGGGCATCGGAATCGCCTTTTTCGAGCAGGGCGTCGTACTCGGCAATCGGCGTTTTCTGCAAGAGAGCTTTATTCTGAACCGAAGCTAAATAAGCCGATGTCACGGCATCGACCAACTGACGGGCATCCCAGGTGGTAAAGTCGGCCGTTGAGTCGGCGGGTTTGCCGGGTTTATCGGGTGTGGAAGTTGCCGGAGCGGCCTTTCCTATCGTGGCCCGGCCTACCGTGGCCCGGTCATAGAATTTGTAGCGGTTCTGCTGAAAATACTGCCAATAGACATCGGCCAGCACCGACTGCAACACGGCCCGCGCCGGTTCGGGTGTTTCGGCAATGTCGGCGTGCAGGGAGCGAATCAGTGCTACATAGGCGTCCTCATCCGAATAACTCCGAAAAATCATCCGGTGCATCGCTGCTTTGGCCACCTGCGGGTAATTGCGGGCGGCTTTGGCTTCGGTGTAAATCCGGTCGGCAATGGCTAACGCCGACTTCGGTAAGCCCTTAGCTGCCAGCGAGTCGGCGCGTTTCCAGTCGCGGGCATAATCGGGCTGGCGATTTTGCGCTGAAGCCGCCAACGCCATCAGGATAAAAAAAACAGACAGAAACGGATGCATAGTTTTCGAGCGAATGACAGTTGCAGGGATAGATGAAAAGAATCCTGTTTTTCCACAACGTTCGCGACTATGACTCTGGTTTGGGCAGAAGGGTTTAATTGACTACGTTTTGGTTGTATTTTTGACCATGATTTCTTATGACCAAAACGGCAATGTTACTCCTTACAAGCGTATTCGGCTAACGTTACCTGAAGTTGATAGTTACTTCGTAACAGCTTTTCCTGAATCAACGAAACGTCCTGTTCTGTATAACTATTTCAAAAACTATATTGATGAGTTAAAACAGTTAATAGCTCGACCGGTCCAGCAATGGCTCGGAGGTAGTTTTATTAGCAATAAATTAGACCCCAATGATATAGATTGTGTAAATTTGATTGTGTTCAATGAAAACCTGGAGCTTACTATTGACATATTGATGCCTTACCTGCTACTTGGTGGCTCCCGAGATACCTACCAGGTTGACGGTCATTTAATCGCTGTTTACCCGACAACAGATGAACGGTATGAGGCAATTACGCTTCCATCTATGGCTTATTGGCAAGGCTTTTTAATGAAAGACCGGCAAGATAATCCGCGTGGAATTGTTGAACTGATAAACAACGATTGATATGCAGGACCCTCGTCATCCAGATACGTTAGTTGCCGAACTTGGCGAATTAAATCGTTTGCTGGCTAACCACCGGCAGATGCAGGTTAAACACCCGTCAGATTCGTTACTGGCGTTATCGTTAAAGCAGTACGAACATCGCCGGACACAATTATTAAAAGAACTTCATTTAAGTTTAAGCTTGTTTTTCACAGAACAGACCTCATAAATAGGGCCAGTCTGTTAACCGGCTCCGTTGTGGAAAACTCCCCTTTACTGCTTCAATAAAAACGCCGTTAAATCAGCTAATTGCTGGTGTTTGAGACCCATCGCTGTCGGGTCGGGCATGAGGCTTGTTTTGTACTGCCTCCGCGAAAAAACCTGATTCGCGGGAATGGTGTGCTTCTGACCCGTTACGCCTTTCACCACCACCGTTTGTTCACCATCGCTCACCAAAAAGCCATAGAACGTCTGGCCTTTTTTAGTGGTAATGAGCCAGGGCTCGTAGCCAAACGCAATACCGGCGCTGGGGTGTAGAATGGCATCCAGCAAACTGTTCTTGTCGAACTTCTGATGAATTTTGGTCAATTCTGGTCCAACGTCTGTTCCCTGCTGACCGTGGCGGTGGCAGGTTGCACAGTTCGTTTTAAAAACCGCGCGACCGGATTGCTCGTTACCCGTCAGCATGGCAATTTGGGCAATGGCCGGGTCTGAACTGCCTGTAGCGGGTGCATCGCTGGTTGTTGACGCAGTAGCTTCAGAATTGGCCGTTTGTGTTGGCGCCGTTGCAATAGTATTCGTTTCTGTCTCAGGAGAACTTTCCGTTTTGGCTGAGAAAAACTCCTTCGCCATCGTCCGAACCGTCTGGTCAGGGTTTTTCAGCAGTGTAGCCGATACTGCTTTAATTAATTTGTCGGATAGTTTTTTATCGGCAGCCAGGCCAACCAGAATCTTGCCCCCTTCGGCATCGCGGGCCATTTCGAGGGCTACTTTGCGTTTTTCGGAATCGGATTTGTACTCATCCATTAGAATTTGCCGCTTAGACAGCATTTTCTGTTCTTCCATCGAAATTTTTGTTGGCATGACCTCTTCCCAGTTCAGTAAGGTTGCCCAGTCGTTTCCGCGCCGGAAACCCATCCAGTACGTTGCCTGGTCGCCAATAGATTTATCCGCCGATTTCGACAAATCGACCATTGCTTTTGCGGCTGGCAGGGTCTTTATAAAACCCAGTGCGACGATGGCCTGCCGCCGGGCATCAGCCGCGAGCGAAGGATTTTCGGCCCGCTTCTTCAACAGGGGCACTGCCGACGGCGGATGAAGTTCCCAGATAAGGTTGGCGGTTCGCAGGTCCCAGTCAGCCGGGTTTTCGGGCATGGTCGGGCGCAGGTCAAAAAACAAGGCTTCTTCTTTCCCATCAGCCGCCTGACCGAGCGCATCTAAATACCAGCGGTCCTGCCCGTCGTAGCCTTTCACTAAATTCAGGAGTATATTCCGGCACTCGCTGTACGGCACGTCGCGCAGAGCAATGGCCACCTCACGGCGAACAGCCGCGTTGCGGTCGGTTGACAAATTACCGAGGAGCGGCAATAAGGCCCGCTGCGATGCAGTAAGGGCCGGGTTCGATTTAGAGTTTGCGGGTGTAATGCTTCGCAGGGCACGCAGGGCGGCCATTCGGACGGGGGCATCAACGGCTTTCAGCAGCCGCTCGACTTCAAATTGCCCTTCGGACCCCAGATGAGCCAGCAGGAAAATAGCCCGCGCCCGGTGAAACTGGTTCGCCGATGACAGCAGCGCCATAACCGGCTCAACCACTTTTCCACCCTGTGCCCGTAGGGCGTCAAAGCCTAACAGCCTGACGTTCACGGCGGGGTTTAGCAGCGCGGCAATCTGCCCCTGCGTAGTGTGGAGGTCTATTTTGGGCGCTTTCAGGTTCTTTCCTTTGGGCGTAACGCGATAAATACGGCCGTACCCTTTGTGATCCTGCATCTGATGCCCCCCCACGATGGGGTCGTACCAGTCGGCAATGTAGATGGCTCCATCGGTGCCTACGGTAACATCGCTGGGTCGGAACCACTTTCGTTTATCATTATCAACGTCATTCCATTTGTAATTGGCATCTACTTCGGGAAACGTACTAATGAAATCGGTACGCGGCAGTCGATAGCCCGCCCCCGATGGTTCCGGCTTATACCCAAAAATCACATTCCGGCCAGCCTCGGCGCTCAGGAGCAACCCCCGGTATTGCGGGCCGAGCTCATCGCCCTCATACATCACCATACCGGTTGGCGAACCAGCCCCGGTAATGTCGCCCGCGGGCATTATGCCGGGGTCTTCCTGGTGCCAGTGGGCTACCGGAATGGGCTGCTCCGGACGCTGGTCGCCCTGCCAGTAGCGGGTACCATCGCTGCTGAAATAGCCAGCATTAGCGCCTTCCATAAGCCAGCTCGTTCGGCAGGCAACCACCTGGTCGTCGTTGTCGTTCTGCCACATATTCCCGTAAGAATCCAATGCGGTTTCGTAGTTATTGCGGAAGTTATGGGCCATCACTTTCAGGTCTGAGCCATCGGGATTGATGCGTAGTGCCATGCCGCCGGTCCAGACCCGCCCATCGTCGCTGACCTGATTGCCGTGGTTGAGTTTGTTATAAGGAGTCCCGCCCACGTACAAACTGCCCGACCGGAGCGTCCAGCCATCTTTATCAGTGACGATGTGCGGACCGGCGTTCCCGGTGTTGAAATAGTACTTTCCGTCGGGGCCGGCAACGACGGCATGAAGCGAATGGTCGTGGTCTAAGCCCCCAAAGCCGGTCAGCATGATTTCTTTTTTGTCAGGCTTATCGTCGCCGTTTTCATCGGTATACACAACCAGATTTGGCGCGCAGGAAACGATGACTTTATTGCCGATAACGGCAATACCAAGGGGCGACACCAAATCAGGGTCCTGCACAAATACCTTACTGTCGTCGGCTTTGCCATCCCCATCGGTATCCGTCAGGATCATAACCCGCTCGCCTTCAGGGTGATTAAGCCGCTCTTCGGGTTTGTTATTGAACTTGCGGTAGTTAACGGCTTCGGTAATCCAGACCCGCCCCTTAGCATCAATGTCCATATTGGTCGGGTTATGGAACATCGGAGCTTCGGCCCAGAGGGTGGCTTCGAGGTCGTTGGGCAGATAGAGCGTATTTGAATCGTCACGAACCACAACGCTATGCTGCTCCGCTGGCTGGATGCGCCCTAATTGCCCGAAATGCGGCTGTGGCTGACCGACCAGGTATAAGAAGCCCGCCGTTGTAAGAGCAAAAGGGAGCGGGTTTAAGGAGAGAATCTTTTTCATAAATAGAATTGTATCGGAAACGTGGCCGGTAAGGCCTTACCAGTGACCTTGTTTAAGTTTTACAAATGCGTACTTTTTGTCCTGCTGACGAAGCCGGGCCGACGGAGCGGAAGCATCTTTTTCTTTGCTAACTGTTGGGATACGTTAAGGTGCTTCCACTCCGGTGGCCCGGCTTCGTCAGCAGGACAAAAAAGTGTCAACTAAACAGCGACCGAACGGTCCTGTTGTTTTCAATATAACTTTCCAGTACCGATTTGCCCTTAGGCACGGCGCCTTCCAGTTGCAGCCAGCCCGTGTAGCTGATGGCATCGAGCGTTTGCCGTACTTTCGTCAAATCGACCTGGCCATGACCGAGCAGGAAATTGTTTTCTTTCAGGTGAAATTCACAGATTCGCTCTTTACCCAGTATCCGAATTTCTTTATGAATGTCGTACCCCATCACCGATGAGTTGCAAACGTCGTAATAAACTTTCACGGCCGGCGACCCAACTGCCTCCATAATGGCTACAAGTTCAGGGGCCGACAGCCACGATTCGATACCCAAAACTACGCCCATTTTTTCGGCTTTGGGCGCAACGGCCTTCAGTCGGTCAATGACGACCTGAGTGCCTTTGGGGTCGTTTCGTAAATCATTGTTGCTAAAAAAAGCCAGCAGGATGTTTTTTACACCCAGGGCGTGAGCCACATCGACGCTGTCCTGCACCCATTGCTCGGTGCGCGGGTCGGATTTGTAGGGGATCTCATTGAGTAAGCCGATGGCCAGACCACTGATGGCGACACCTTCATGGCTGGCAGTTTCGCTGACCAGTTTTTGCTTTTCAGGCCGACGCAGGTGGTCGTGGTCAGCTTTGGTATTCAGGCTAACCTGAACCCCATCGAGACCAATTTTTTTTGCCATTGCAAAGCTGTTGATGTCGCCCGCCGGACCAATCGACCAGTCGCAGGCCCCAATTTTGAACCGGGCAGATGAGTTAGGTAGCGTTGCTAAAGCAGGGTAAGTAAGGGCCGTCAGGCCTGCCCCCAACGAGTAGCGTATCGCGTTACGACGATTCATAGCTTATTTTTAGAAAAGATTCAGATGGGGGAGCAGCCTTTTTTTACAATCGCTCTACAAGCTGGACAAGAACTATCAAAGATACGTTTCTGTAAAATACCCGGTTAATACTATATTATTTTTAGTATGTACTATTTTTTCCTGACAATCTCTGAAAACTTTTGTGCGGCTTCCAACCGTTTGTTTTTTGTTAGGGTCATGGGATTGTCAACGTTGCTATGCGGGATGAATACGAATTAGTTGAAGGATGCCGACGGCAGGACCGGATTGTGCAGCGACAGCTTTATGAGCGGTTTGCCGGGAAGCTCTTTGTCGTTTGTAAACGCTATATAAAAGACCCGGATGATGCGGAAGATGTGTTGCAGGATGCGTTTGTGAAGATTTACCGGCATATCGACTCGTTCCGGTTTGAGTGCCCCCTGGAAGCCTGGCTGAAGCGTGTCGTGATTAATACCGCCCTGAAATCGCTGCGAAAGCAGAAACCCTGGGAGCACACGGCCGACATACAGGAACTGGCTCCAATCCTGCCGCAGGCCGACGAAAGTTTGCCTCAGTTGAATTATCAATACCTCCTGCAACTGATTCAGGAACTTCCCCCAGGCTGCCGGACGGTATTTAATCTGTATGCTATTGAAGGATACAATCACCCCGAAATTGCCGAAATGCTCGACATCGCCGAGGGAACGTCCAAATCGCAATATGCCCGCGCACGGGGCCTTCTACAGCAAAAACTACAAGCAGATGGGCATCCTGCTATGGGCCGCCCCTTATGAGAAACGAAATGAATGAATTAGACCAAAACAGACCAGACGATTTTTGGCGGAAGGCGTTCGACGAAGCTTCCGAAACGCCCCCACCCCGCGTTTGGAATGCCATTGAACGTCGGTTAGACGAATCTGACGGACCCAAAATTTTACCCTTATGGGGGTTAGGATTAGCTTCGTCGCGGGCCTTCACCTGGGGAGCCGGTTTAGCGGCTGCGGTAACGTTGTTGCTTGTCGGCTGGTGGGTTATTCATTCGCAGCCGGAAAATCAATCTGTAGCGCGGGTTCACCAAACCAGCCCAACCGAAACGGTAGCACCAGCAAACCCGATTTATTCGGAAAAGGTTGCGGTTATCCCGACGACAAAACAACCGACCGAAGCGGTTGTCGTCTCTTCTAAGCCAAACCGGGTTCAGGCCCGCCCGACTCGTTTGGGATCAGAACCAGTTTTTGCTGGTAAAGTGCCGAGAGCCAGCGCATTGGCTACTGTAGATCAGAAGATTGACCAGCAAAAATCAGCAACTGACAAACCGATGCTGACAACCCTGGCGCCCTTGCTGACAAACTCAGCGTCTATCGCACAACCGACTTCCTCAGTTAGCCGGGTGGCTATGGTTTCATTCAGTACAAATCAGCCACAGGGCGATTATCCCGTTAACTCCCAATCACGGTTAAACGCGCCGATTAGTTTTGAGCGATTGGCCGGAAAACCGTTGCGGCTACGTGAACCGCTGGTGATTCAGCGAATTGTTTGGTTCCGGCCCGCCGAGACGTCTGTAGAACCGGAGATGCCCAACGTCAAACACGACCAAAAAGAGAAATGGGCATCGCTGAGCGTGATGCCGGGATCGTTCAATCCGATGGTATCGCTTCAATCGGCGCAGGCCATTCAGACTACTGGTTTCGCAGCTTCGGTAAAGTCATCCGTTGCAAATCAACCGCAGGTCAATAGCCGGGCCGATTTTTCGGTAGCGTATCAGGCGAGTGCCGGTATTCAACTAAGCGAACACTGGGCCGTGGAGTCGGGGGTTGGGTATCTGGCAGGCCGTTCAACGATTGAAACGCCCGTTCAGTCAGCGTTGGCGTCAATGCTGCCCACAGGCATCAGTCAAACCAGTGTCGCCAGTAATTTATACGTTGATGCGCTGCGGAACAGTATCAGCCCTAAATCGACTGCTTCATTGCAGGCAGCCGCCGATTATTTAGCAGCGAACAATTATAATCAGGTAACAAACAGCTACGACAGCCGGGTGCAGCAGACGTTGTCCAACGATTATCAATACATGCAGGTGCCCGTTCAGGTGAGTTACCAGTTGCGACCCCGCAAGCGATTAGGGTTGGCACTACTGGGTGGCTTTCTGACCAATATTTTCGTCCGTAATACTGTTGGTGATGCTGTCGTTGTCACGGGCAAAGATGGGGTTTATCAGCCGGTTTCCTTAGCCGCAACAATGGGGGCCCGGTTGCGCTATCGTCCCTCGCGTCAGTGGTCGGCTTCGCTGGCGGGAATTTACCAGCCTTCGCTGGGCGCAGGTACTCAGTCGGGTTCGCAGGTGCAGACCCGCCCAACGTCAGCCGGTATGAGTTTTGGCGTAGACTATCACTTTTAATGCATCAAGGTTATGAAAACGACTCTTTTTTCGACCCTAACACTACTAACAGCCGGTATTTTGCTGACGACTTTAAGCTGTAAAAAAACAGATATAAGCACTACACCCGACGGCACTGCCAGCGAGTTGCGGGTATCGGTTCCGTTTGCCGGCCAAACCACTCAGTTTGCCTTTGATATGGCCAAACGGGTAAGCACGGCAGAAGGGAAAGCCAATCCAGGCCGGGCGAAAAACATGTTTGTTTCCCCACTTAGCCTGCACATCGCCTTAGGCATGATTCTGAACGGGGCTAACGGCGCTACGGCTCAGGAAATTCAGAAAACGCTGAACTTAGATGCCCAAACGCTGGCCGAAGCCAACCAAACCTATCAGAATTTGATGGAAAACCTGCCCGGCGACGACCCGAAGGTTACACTCGCGCTGGCAAATTCGGTGTGGTACCGCAACACGTTTTCGGTTGAGACGCCCTTTCAGAATGTTCTGAAGCAGGCCTTTAAGGCGGAACTATCGGCGCAGGATTTCAACGATGCCGCCGGAACGCTCTTAAAAATTAACGGCTGGGCCAGTCAGAAAACCAACGGCAAAATCCCGAAAGTGATCGACGAGATTAAGCCTGAAAATGTCATGTTCCTGATGAACGCGCTCTATTTCAAAGGCGACTGGAAAACGCAGTTTAAACCCGAAGAAACCATCGATGCCCTGTTCAAACCGGCGTCGGGCGCAGAGAAAACCGTTCGGATGATGCGGCTAAACGCAAAACTGCGTCGGGCGTTCCGGCCTGCCTACACGGCGTTTGAATTGCCCTATGGCTCTGACCGCAACGGCGGGCCGAAATACGCCATGACGGTGCTGCTGCCCGCCGAAAATTCATCGCCCGAAACGCTGCTGACTACCCTGACCGAAGCCGACTGGAGCCAGTTGCAGAAGGACATGACCGAGGGAATGGCTGATATTGGTTTGCCAAAATTCTCGCTGAGTTACGAAATCAAGCTGAACAACGTGCTGAGTGATATGGGAATGCCAACTGCCTTTACCGACGGGGCCGACTTCACGAAGATAAATGCGAAAGGCGGACTGACCCTTAGTTTCATTAAGCAGAATACCTTTGTTGCTGTGGATGAAAAAGGAACCGAAGCAGCCGCCGTTACAACGGGAGAGATTTCGGTAACTTCGGCCCCAATGCCAACGCTCTGTAACCGACCATTTGTAGTTGTCATTCACGAGAAAACATCCGGCACGGTTTTGTTCATCGGCAAAATTGCCGACCCAACGTTAACGAATTCATAAGAACGTGGTTGTTGACGCGCATAGCGGTCCTGCTGAATTTCCTGGCTATTTCGCCAACTTGCGGGTCGTTTACCGGTATGAACTGACCAGTACAAAGCGATTCAGGCGCTATTATGGCGGAACGCAGCCGGGTGTATTGGTCTATGAACGCATTTTATGAACCTTTTTAGAATTGCGCGTACCGCAGTGGGTACAGTACTCGTACTGATGCTAATGACCCGATGTGGTCGTCAGAGAGAATCTGTTGTCGCGCCTAAAATTTCGGCTTTGGTGGGCACATGGCGGCTTGTTGAACCAGATTCAACCTACAACGTAACGCTGGAGTTTGCCTACGATACGCGCAATCCTCCGCAGGACATTACCCCGTTCAATGCCAGCGGGAAATCGTCGGTCAATACCTACACGGTCCGGCTGTTTGCTACGCTTGATGGGTTATTGTCCGCCGATGATTTGGTAAATACTGACATTGCTGGAGACCCGAAAGCGATGCGGTTTGAGCAAAGCTATTTTGGTAATCTGAAAGCGGTTGCCCGCTATGAAATCACCAATACTACCCGGCTTCGGCTGTATCATGGTGGCGATCAACCTCATGTGTTGGTTTACGAAAAAGTGAAATAGTCATGAATCGTGCACGCATTGCTTTATCGGCTGTCGTTCTGGTTTTATTAGCCTTCAGTTGCGAAAAACGCGTATGCGGCTGCGTCTATCCAGCATCGCCACTTGCAGGAGACTGGATGCTGACTAACATTACGTATGGCTTAACGCAAAAAACGGTCACAGCCGCTGAAGCAGGATATGCAGAAACACTATCATTTGATGGTTTTGTAGACGGCGGCACCTATCGGCAGGTCCGCAACGGGCTGCCTTTACAAACCAGTCATTACGCGCTTTCGTTTCCCGCAGGCGGAAGCACTGAAGGGGTTATTTACTTTGCGAAAGACACGACCCAGCAATCCTTTCGGCTGGTCAATAAAAAATTATACTTATCCGAACGAATCCCCCGTGACGCAGTCATTGCCGACGGTTCGACCTACGCCTATCAACGACAATAAATTGCCCTTTTTGTGTAAGATTCAATATTGCCCGGCCGTAATCAGGACAGCCGGGCAATTTTATTTTCATCAATTTCCAACGCTTTTGTTCAGGGCAGAGTCATGCCTTTATCCAATAATCATCACCGTCTATGAAAACTCATTTACTCCTGTTACTGCTACCGTTGCTCTACCTGACCGGTTGCACCGACAACTGCGAGCAGGTACGGACGTACCGAAAATACACGTCGATTCAACTAAACCTGTCCGATTTGCGGCAGGCGGTTTCGTCGGGTGCGCCCCAGGAATTGATTGAACCCGGCAAGCTGTACGTCAAGGATACTTACCTCTTTATTGTTGAAATCAAAAAGGGTATTCACGTTTTTGACAACAGCAATCCTGCCAATCCGAAAGCAATTTCGTTTCTGCGTATTCCGGGTAATGTGGATGTGGCCGTTCGGAATAATATCCTCTACGCCGACAGCTACATTGACCTGGTTGCGCTGGACATCAGCAACCCAACGGCGATTAAGGAAGTGAGCCGCACCGAAACCGGCTTTCAGAATGGCCGGGTGGGCCGCACGTACTGGTCATACGATAAGCAGGGTATGAAAATTAATGACCAGCTCGAGGAAATCGCGACCGAAACGGTCAAGACCGATTGTGAAGGCTCATTCAATGTACTGCCGTATTTGATCCCAATCGCGTGGTTTGGCCGGTATTATGAAACCCTCGCTTTCGCCGATGCGGCTTCCTACAACAGTGTTAAAAGTGGTAGCTCTACAGCCCCAACAACCGGCGTTGGCGGCTCGATGGCCCGGTTTGCCATCTCGAACAACCAGCTTTATGTGGTCAATAATTCCTCCCTGCAATTATTCGACATCACCGACCCGGCCAAGCCTGTAAAAGGAAAATCCGCTAATCTGAACTGGAATGTTGAAACGATTTTTCCGTATCGTAACAATTTGTATATCGGTACAACAACAGGCATGTACATCTACGACATCAGCAGCCCTGCCGAACCTAAACAGATTTCGGCCTTTTCACACGTTCGCTCCTGCGATCCGGTTGTGGTCCATGAGAACTATGCGTATGTCACCCTGCGTGGTACGAGCACCTGTGGGGTTCCGGGAACGAAGGATGTACTCGATGTCATAAACATCAGCAATCCAGCCGCGCCCAAGGTAGAAAAATCGTACCCGGTCGATACGCCCTACGGGATTGGCATCGACTACCCAACGCTGTTTGTTTGCCAGGGAAACAATGGGCTGAGCGTGTTCGATGCATCGAATCCGCTTGATATAAAAACTCGGCAAACGTTCGCTAATGTGAATGCGTTCGATGTGATTCCACTCGCTAAAGTGCTGCTGACGATTGGTAAGGATGGGTTGTATCAGTATGATTATTCCAACCCAAACGACCTTCGCTTACTGAGTAAAATAGCCGCCAGGCAACCCAACTAACCTGTCTCTACGCCATGAAAATCAGCCTATGTCTGCTTCTCTCCCTGCTGACTCAGTTTGTCCATGCACAGACGGGGCCAGCCAAAGTTAGTCGCTGGAAAGCGACAGTTGAAATGGGTGTTCAGATGGGACGGGTACGCCCCGACCCACCCACTGTCTACCCTTACTACGATTATGTTTATTCGCCCTACTACTATAACTATTCCCCGATACGGGGCGCTGGAAACAGAATTGGTCTAACAATTCATACATTTGCGGGTTATACCGTTCAGCCACAGCTTGTAGCGGGGCTGGCATTAGGCGTTGATTATTACAACAACTCCGCTTTTTTGCCGATAGCAGCCGCCATTCAGGGCGACATTTTTGGGCGCACAAAACGGCTTACGCCTTTTTATAGTTTGGAAAGTGGTTACGCCATCGCGGGGCCAAATCCGCACGAAAGCGAACTGAAAGGGGGTTGGTTATGGAGTCCGGGAGTTGGTTTGCGGATAAACAAAGGCAACGGAACCGGGTTTGTGATTAGCGCGGGTTACAAACACCAGCAAGCCCGGCACACAGCGTCCGTCGATGGGGTTCAGGTGCTGTCGCAAATTGAGTACCGGTCGTATAACCGGCTTTATTTTAGAATGGGATTTAGTTTTTAATTGACTTAACATACATACTCCACGATATGAAAAAATACATTCCGACTGTAGTTGGTATTGCGCTATTTATAGCAGGCTACAACTACATTCGTCTGCAAGCCCACTATGTGGCAGCAAATCCACCAGTAGCTAACTCTGCTTATGCCATAACGCCAATGGCGATGCCCATAAAACCGAGTCCCACGTTTGCGTTTCGATTAGACAAGTCTATTCTTAGTAAAGCAAACGTTCCTTTTTGATATCTAAATGAGGTTACACAAAAAATCCCCGGCGAATATTCGCCGGGGATTTTTTTGTGGCTTATATGCAAAAGCCTTAGGCCATTGCAAATTTATTCTGGTTGCGTTTCCGCTCGTTTTCGTCTAAGAAAATTTTGCGAATCCGTAACGCTTTCGGTGTCACTTCAAGATACTCGTCTTTCTGAATGTATTCCATACACTCTTCGAGCGAGAACGTGATTTTCGGAGCAATTTTCACGTTGTTGTCCGAACCCGAAGCCCGCATGTTGGTCAACTGCTTGGCCGTTTGTACGTTGACAACAATATCGTTCTGCCGGTTATGTTCGCCAATGACCTGGCCTGTATAAATTTCATCACCCGGCTCAACGAAGAACACCCCACGATCCTGAAGTTTATCGATTGAATAAGCCGTTGCCTGACCACTGGTCATCGAGATCAACGACCCGTTAATCCGCTCCGCAATTGGTCCCTTATATTCCTGATACTCTTTAAACCGATGGCTCATCACCGCTTCGCCAAAGGTAGCCGTCAGCACATTCGACCGCAGGCCAATCAGGCCACGGGATGGAATCTCGAACTCAAGGTGCTGCAAATCGCCTTTCGGCTCCATAACCAGCAGTTCGCCCTTGCGCTGAGTAGCCAGTTCGATAACTTTTCCGGCGGTTTCTTCCGGCACATCGACCACGAGAGTTTCTATTGGCTCTAACTTTTTACCGTTTTCATCTTCTTTATAGAGCACCTGTGGCTGGCCAACCTGCAATTCGTAGCCTTCCCGACGCATCGTTTCAATCAGAATCGACAAGTGCAGAATACCCCGGCCATAAACTAAGAACCGGTCTTCGCTATCCGTATTTTCTACGCGCAGGGCCAGGTTTTTCTCAATTTCTTTATAAAGCCTGTCGCGCAGGTGACGAGAGGTAACAAGCTTACCTTCCTTACCAAAAAACGGCGACGTGTTGATGGTGAACAGCATGTTCATTGTTGGCTCATCCACCGAAATCCGGGGCAACGCTTCCGGGTTTTCAACGTCGGTCAGGGTATCGCCAATTTCAAACTCTTCCAGACCTGTTACGGCGCAAATATCACCGCAGGCAACTTCGGCTACTTTCACTTTGCCGAGTCCTTCAAAAGATTGGAGTTCCTTAATCTTCACTTTCTTTACCGAGCCATCCGACTTAATGAGCGCCATATTGGCTCCTTCTTTCAGCGTTCCACGATGCACGCGCCCAATCGCAATCCGACCGACGAAGGTTGAATAGTCGAGTGAAGTGATCTGCATTTGCGGCAACCCTTCATTCATCGGCGATGCCGGAATGGTAGCAACAATGGTATCGAGCAGGTAGGTGATGTTGTCGGTCGGGGTTTTCCAGTCGGGGCCCATCCAGCCTTGCTTCGACGAGCCATAGACGGTCGGGAAATCCAACTGATCTTCGGTAGCGCCGAGGTTAAACATCAGATCGAACACCTGCTCATGCACCTCGTCGGGGCGGCAGTTTTCCTTATCGACCTTATTCACAATCACGATTGGCTT
Source organism: Spirosoma areae (assembly GCF_054781775.1). Lineage (NCBI taxonomy): Bacteria > Pseudomonadati > Bacteroidota > Cytophagia > Cytophagales > Cytophagaceae > Spirosoma > Spirosoma areae. The sequence goes on from NZ_BAAGTT010000045.1 coordinate 129,961, forward strand.
AAGACCTAATTGAAGGGCTTTGCTCAGCACAAAACGTGTTTGGGGCATTGGGCCTTCAAAGGCATCAACCAGCAGACAAACGCCGTCGGCCATTTTCAGCACACGCTCAACCTCACCGCCGAAGTCACTGTGGCCTGGTGTGTCGATGATGTTGATTTTAACGTCTTTATACCGAACTGATACGTTTTTGGAAACGATGGTAATTCCCCGTTCGCGCTCCAAGTCATTGCTATCCAAAATCAGGTCGCCGAATTCCTGATTGTCCCGAAAGAGTTTGGAGGCATGAATAATTTTGTCGACTAAGGTCGTTTTGCCGTGGTCAACGTGGGCGATGATGGCTATATTGCGAATTGATTGCATACAAATTTAAGCATTGACAATCTCTGGTTGTTGAGATGTTGATTTGACGTGTAACAGCCAGAGTCTGTTACTGCTATTTCAAACCGCAAAGGTACGAAATTTTAAGTTAAATCACAGTATTTTACAACTAATAAAACGAAAAAAGGCCCATCTAAGGGCCTGACTCTGATATAAATACAATTTCTTAACAATAGGTTAATGATTCGGGCAGCCGCAGGGGTTCTTCTTACGGAAAAGACCTGTGTTGAAGAGGCCACCACGCTTCGCTTTGTAGCCTTTTCGTTTACGACCAATGGCCGATACTTCCATCGTGTTCGTACTACTCGACGCTATTGTTTCGACGGGCAAGTCGACCAGCATGAGTGATGCCGCCACCAGCAGAAGTACTTTTGTCCGTTTCATAACCTAAGCTGTTTGTTCTCTATAACGACAAATTTAGTACTTTCGTCATCCCGCCAGCTATTTTTATTAGATGACTCCAAATCCTGACTTTCTGATTGTCTACGGCACCCTTCGCCCCCCCTTCGACAATTTGTTCGCTCAATACCTGCGGCAACGGGGCCGTTGTGTGGGCGAAGGTACTTTTACAGGACAGGTTTTCGATATGGGCAGCTATCCGGGCGCTATTTATCAGGAAGCCTGCGCTGCCCATGTGTGCGGCACGGTATTCGACATCAGCAATCAAAAAGCCGCTATTTTAACCTATCTGGATTATTATGAAGGCGTTGGCGAGGGCTTTGAGCATCCTACCGAATTTGTGCGGGCCATCGTTCCCGTTCAGTTTAATGAGCAAATCGCCGATTGTTGGGTATATCTCTACAATTTACCGACTGAAGCCAAGCCAATAGTTGAATCGGGCAATTATGCTCAACATATTGGTTATTGATGTTCCATTACACCGGGTTAAAACCCGGCGCAATGGAGAACATCAGACATTAACGAGGCCCGCGGGAACGACCGTTACTGCTGCCATAGCCATTACGGTACCCGCTACGGGCATTTGGACTGTTGTAGTAACGCGGACGCGGTGATGGTGTGTAGTATCTTGGCCGAACAACAACCGGCGGAGCAACTACAACCGGTGGTCGATAGTATCCGTAAGGGCGTGAGTAGCCATATGGACTGTAGCCGTAACCATAATTAGGGCGGGGGCCATACCCAACACCGGTGCTTACATACGAAGGGCCACAACTTGCCAACAGCACAACCAATAAGCCAGCCGTTAGCAAAGGCATGAGTTTTATCGTTTTCATAATCAACTCTGTTTAGTCGTCAACCTATTTGCTGTTAGACAACGGTTAACGAATATCGTTTAATAAAAACGTTTAAAAATTGCGTAAAGTTTACGAAAAGGCCTGATCACAATTGTGATCAGGCCTTTTCGTAAACTTGTCTGTCCCGACCATTTAAGCCTTCAGCTTTTCTTTCAGGTAGGCCAGGGCCAATTTATAGGCGTCGGTAGCGGCTTGCTTATCGTAAATAGGGTTGCTGGGGTTGGCAAAACCGTGGTCCGCTTCGTACATTTTCACGGTCACTTTTTCACCCGCTTTCTGCATATTGTCTTCAAACTGCTTTACCGACTCTGGCGTGATGCCTTTGTCGCGGCTCCCGAAAATGCCCAGAACATCCGTTTCGAGTGTCTTTAGTTTATCCACATCCTGCTCGGGCCGACCATAATACATGACACAGCCTTTCGCCTGTTTGCCTTCCAGCATGGCCGATTGCAGCGAGAGCATTCCGCCAAAGCACCAGCCAACGCTGCCAAATTCTGACTTTGGTCCTGCATACGCAATGGCTCCCTTCATAATACTGCCCAGCCGGTCTTTACTGGCCGCACCCATCAGCTTTCCGGCTTCGGCGCGGTCGGTGGCTACTTTACCGTCATACATATCCACCGCCAGCACATTCACGTCCTTCAGGTCATTGTAAAACACTTCAGCCTGCTGCTTGATGTTATCGTTGAGGCCCCACCATTCCTGATACACTAACAGCCACTTATTCGACGGTTTCTTCGCTTTCAGCAGGAATCCATTGGCCGACTGCCCATCGGGCGTTGAAAATTTAATCATCTCGCCCGCACCCATGTAGCTGAAGGGCAGGGGATTGGCGTGTAATTGCTGAAAAGCCGGATTAGCGGCTAATAACGCCATATCATTCGCCGAACGCGGTGCATGGCAGAGGGGAATGCTGACTTCTTCAGGTTTTGAAGCGGGCCTGATGTAGGCCAATAATGACATCACGAACGACAGACCGGCAATAAAGATGATTTTCATGTGTGTTTGATGGTTAGTTGATTAGATTGATACTCCCCTGCCTAAAGGCGAGGGGATTCTTGAGTCAACGACCAACTACTGTCAGTCTCATCAAGCGTGAGTTCGGGTTTATCCAGCCCTACTAAATTTTGTTTAACAAACGCGAACCGAACGATGTTGTTAGCCGCTAAAATATCTCTGTCATGGGTCGTGCCACAACTACCACACGTCCAAACCCTCTCTTTCAGGGTCAGGTCACGGTTAATCATGCCACACGTACAGAGCCGGGAACTTGGCTCAAAGCGTCCGATTTTAATAAGGTTCTTTCCCTGCCAGTTGCATTTGTATTCCAGCATGGAAACGAAGTTACCCCAACTCACATCGGCTATCGCACGGGCAAGTTTGTGGTTCTTCATCAGGCCGGAAATGTTGAGCTTTTCTACACAGACCGTTTGGCTTTCACGGACTATTCGGGTAGAAACCCTGTGGAGAAAGTCGTTCCGTTGGTTGGTTACTTTTTCATGTTGCCGAGCTAACCGGATACGGGATTTGTTACGGTTAGCGCTGCCTTTTTTCTTCTTACTGTGCTGACGGGAGAGCCGTTTGAGTTTCTTTAGCGACTTCTTCAGGAAGCGGGGGTTAGCAATGGTTTCCCCTGTTGAGAGGGTAGCAAACTCTTTTAGGCCGACATCAATACCTACAGCATTTGATTGGAGTAACGGGGCCTTAGTTGGTAGTATGTCAGACGTTTCAACCAGTACCGATGCAAATACCTTACCTGTTGCGGTCCTGGACACACTTACCGTCTTTACCTCTCCAGTGAACGTCCGACTACAGACAAACCTGACCTTGCCAATTTTTGGCATCTGAATGGTTTGCGATCCAAAGTCAACTTTTACGTTTTGGGGACACTGGAAACTATGCCGGTTATCTTTCTTTGATTTGAAACGAGGGAACCCTTTTTTCTCCCGAAAAAAACGGGTGTATGCTGAATCAAGGTTTCTAAGTGCTGCCTGTAGGCACTGGCTATTAATTTCTTTCAGCCAGTCGAGTTCCGTCTTTAAGCCCGTCATTTGCTTATCCAATTCAAACCGGCTAACGGTTCTGGATTCAACTTGAAAGGCTTGCGTCTTAATGCCTAAAGCCCAATTGTAGATATACCGAACCGAACCAAAATGCTTATTAAGCAACTCAGTTTGGGCCTTATCGGGATACAATCTATATCGGTAGGCACGAAGCATACCCCTAAGATAACACAAACTCTTAACAAAAACAAGCCTTAATGTTAATATATCTTAGCCTGTCGGCTGTCGCTTTCATCCCCAGCCTGAAGGCGCGGGGCTTTCCCGCTCATTTATCGTAACTGATTGAGCAGGAAGTAAGTTAAGCCGATGAACAGATAAATAAGGCAAATAAGTCTACAAAACGATTCTGGCTGATTTAGCCCACGTTCGTAAGTTTATGTTAACCTACTTAGCGAAAAACAAACTATATCTGATACAACTTCTATCAGCTAATTTATCGACTAAAGTGGGTTTCTTTAGTCGATAAATTAGCTGCTATTGCTTCTTTATCGTTTTCGGGGCAATTTTGAGATAGTTTTCATCAATATTCTTAACCTATTTATTTATGCAAGCACTTGTACGCAGAACAGTCCTGCTGTTACTCGGTTTGGTGATGTTGACAGTAGCCTACGGGCAGGATCGCCAAATTTCGGGTAAAGTTATATCGGCAGAGGATGATGTGCCCATTCCGGGCGCAAGCGTGGTCGTTCGGGGTACCACGCGCGGAACCACTACCGATGCCAACGGCACCTATCGCATTCAGGCCCAGTCGGGGCAGGCCCTCCGTGTTAGTTTTATCGGCATGACTACCCAGGAGGTAACGGTTGGCAACGCCGATGTAATCAATATTTCGCTGAAGCCCGAAGCCAACGCCTTAAATGAGGTAGTCGTGACGGCCCTCGGCGTGAAGGTGGAGCGACGAGCGTTAGGCTACGCAGTCACGGAAGTGAAAGGGGCCGAACTGGCTGAAACGCAGCGTGAAAACTTCCTGACATCGTTGCAGGGCCGGGTGCCGGGCCTGCAAATGTCCACCACGAGTGGCCTGCCGGGCGCGTCCGTGCAGATTCAACTGCGGGGGGTCAACTCCATTGGTGGCGATAACTCACCCCTGTTTGTCGTTGACGGGCTGCCTATCAACAACAGCACCTTCAGCCAGGGGGCGTTGGTGTCAGATGGCGCAAACCGCAACAGCGATTACCTGAACCGGGGAGCCGACATTAACCCCAATGATATTGAGAGCATAACAGTGCTGAAAGGCCCCGAAGCGGCTGCTCTCTATGGCATCAATGCAGCCGCCGGAGCCATCATCATTACGACTAAAAAGGGCAAGGCTGGTCGCTCTAATGTTAGTTACGACAATGTGTTTCGGGTCGATCATGTGTATCGGTACCCTCAAACGCAGACCACCTATGGCCGGGGCAGCACCGGTACGCCCAGCCCAACGGCACTGACTTTTTTTGGGCCTAAATATGCAGAAGGCACCCCAATTTTTGATAATCCGAGAGCTTTTTTCCAGGATGCTTTCACGCAACGACACAACCTGACGTTTGATGGCGGCAGCGAGAAACTCACCTATCGCGCATCGAGCAGCTACACCAACGCACAGGGCACTATTCCGAACACAGGGGCGCAGATTCTGAACCTGTCGCTAAACCTGACTTCAACCATCAGTTCAAAGCTGGAAATTACGCCCTCCCTCCAGTACACCAACAACAAAATTCAGAAGCAGCCAGCAGGTGCCTTCGGTTATTTAACCAACCTGCTGACCTGGCCTGCCAATGATGACGTCAGCAACTACCTCAATGCCGATGGTTCCCGCCGACGCATTGTGACCGAAGCGGGTGGTGAATTAGATAACCCGCTGTTCAATGTTAACCGCAACCAGGCCAGCGACCAGACGAACCGGACCATCGGGCGTTTGGGAGTACGATTTGACCCAACCTCCTGGCTCAACATAACGGGGCGAATCGGAACCGACTTAGCCGCCACGAATGGCAACAACTTCATTCATCCCGAAACGAACGAAGCCTTAGCCCGAAAAGGTGCCATCGAGAACTACACCCAAAACAGCCGCATTCTGACCAGCAACCTTTTGGGAACGATTAGAAAGACGTTTGGCAGTAAAATCAAAACGTCGTTGCTATTTGGGGGCGATCTCTACGACTCGAAGGAGCAAACCACCGCGACCTACGGGGAGAATCTGTACATTGCTGATTACAATTCATCGAATAACACCGACCCCATCTCGCGGAACCACAAGTTTACCGTGCTGGAACGGCGCGTGGTGAGTGCGCTGGGCCAGTTTACCTTCGGCTATGGCGACCTGCTGTACCTGACCGTTACGGGCCGAAACGACTGGACCTCGACCATGCCCATTGAGTCGCGGTCGTTCTTTTACCCCTCGGTTAGCGGCAGCTTAGTCTTAACCGAACTGCCTGTTTTTCAAGGCAGCAACGTGCTGTCGTTTGCCAAGTTACGGGCTTCCTATGCCGAAGTTGGTAAAGACGCCCGGCCCTACCGGGTCCTGTCGAGCCTGACTACGCAGTTGACAACGGGTGGTGGGTTCGGCTACAACTTCTACGCAGGAAATCCTAAGCTGAAACCTGAGTTTGGCAAAAGCATGGAGATTGGCGGAGAAATTCAGTTGTTCAATGGACGGCTTGGGCTGGACCTGGCCTACTATGACACCCGCCGGATCGACCAGATTGTTGAGCAACGGCTTAGCTACGGCACCGGTTTCGTGTTTGGGCTGCTCAACGGCGGGTCGTTTTCGACTAAAGGCGTTGAGTTTGCCCTGACGGGTAAACCCGTTAAAACGGCTGACTTTACCTGGGATGTCATTGCGAATTTTTCCCGGTATAAAACAGCCGTACTCACGCTCCCGGCAGCCAATGTACCCGAATATTACAACTCCGACACGTGGCTTTTTGGCAATATCCGGGCATCGGCGTTCGTGCCCAACGTGGGCGATTATTTCCCGGAACAATCATTGCGGACCGAAGACCTGCGCGGGGCGGGGTCAGCGCTGGCGTTTGGCGGCTACGATTATGTCCGAAATAAGCAGGGGCAAATTCTAATTAATCCTGCAACGGGCTTGCCGGTTATCAACACGAACTTTCTGCCCATCGGCGACCGCACACCTGACTTTACCATCGGCCTGACGAATTCGTTTCGCTACAAAAACCTGAGCCTGTCGTTTCTGCTCGATATTCGGAAAGGGGGCGACGTGTTCAATGGCAACGAAATGTACATGTTCCGAACAGGCCTGAGCAAGAATACGCTCAACCGCGAACAGCCGGTGACGTTCGCGGGCGTACTGCGCGATGGGAAAGAAAACACGGACAACCCAACCATCAACACCGTTCAGATTACGCCACTCTATCGCAACGATTACTTTGGGGCCATGCCCGAATCGGCGTTTATCGAACGGGATATTAACTGGATGCGCCTGCGTGACCTGACGTTAGCGTACTCGTTCCCCGCCGAATTGCTCAATCGCACAAAGGTGATTCGGCGGGCGAGTGTGTTCGTGACGGGCACCGATCTGTTTCTGCTGACCAATTATACGGGCGCGGACCCGAACGTCAACGGCACGACCGCCACTTCGCAGGGAGCCGGTGCCGCCGGATTCGACTATGGTAAGCTGGCCGTGCCGCGTGGGCTTTCGTTTGGCATTCGGGCTGGATTCTAATTACTCAAAGACATTCAGAGAATTAACTTCTCATTGTCGACAATTCATATTAATCATGAAAAAACGGTTATTTCTGTTACTGACGGCACTCGGATTTGGGCTAAGCAGTTGCAACGATTATTTAGACATTAACGCTGACCCCAGCTTTCCGCAGGTGTCGGATGGCAATGCACTCTTGCCGCCCATTATTGCCAACATGGCGCGGGGCGAAGTGTTCGATACCCGGTATGTGGGTAAATATGCCCAGTACTTTGCCACATCGACCTCCCTCGATACCTGGGACCGTCATGGCTACATCTTCGGTTCGGGCGATTTGGGGGGCGAAAAATGGAGCACCCACTACTGGCGCATTGGCCGGAACGTCGATTTGATGATTGAAGATGGCCAGAAAACTCAGCGGTATGATTTCGTGGGTATTGCCAAAGCCATTCGGGCCTGGAGCTGGCAGTCATCGACGGATTTGTATGGGGAGATGATTCTCAAACAAGCCTGGGACAGCGAACGCTACCAGTTCGATTTTGATTCGCAGGAAGACATTTACAAAGAAGTGGTCCGGCTTAGCCAGGAAGCGCTGACAGATTTAGCCCGCACCGACGGCAAAGAGCCATCGGCCGCCACCCGACCCGGCGACGTGACCTACAAAGGCGACAAGACCAAATGGGTAAAATTCGTCAATGCCGTTTTAGCCCGGAACATGCTGCACCAGAGCAATAAAGCGGCCTTCAATGCGGATAAAGTGATTGAGTACTGCGACAAGTCGCTGGCCAGCAATGCCGATAATTTCAACGTACCGCACCGGGCCAGTTCATCCAACGATGCCAATTTCTTCGGCCCCCGCCGGGGTAATGTCAACTCGTTTCGGCCAACGACCCTGATAATCGGTCTCCTCGACGGTACGGTTCTTAACGGCGTAGTCGACCCACGATTACCGCTCATGTTCTCTGCGGCACCCGACGGTGTTTATCGGGGCGTCGTACCAACAGCCGGTGACCCCAACAACGTGACGGGCAATACAAAGCGCATTCCCCTTTTGTTCGGTTATTCACCCGCCATTACGCCCACGGCGGGTACGGGCAAGTTTCTGTTCAGAGACGACGCCGACCACCCCATTATTACCTATGCTGAGGTGCAGTTTATGAAAGCGGAAGCGGCTTTCCGCAAGGGAGACCGCGCTACCGCCCTCGATGCCTACCGGAAAGGCGTACAGGCTAACATCGAGTGGGTCAGCGCCGTTGACCGCACCGCCACGCCCATTCCGGCCGCAGAAATAACGAAATACCTGGCCAGCAAGGCGGTTGCTCAGGCGGCTGATGCGCTGACACTGCGCGACATTATGCTCCAGAAATACATAGCTTTATACATGCACGGTTCGCTGGAAACCTGGGTCGATTTACGCCGGTTTCAGTACAACACCGATGTTTATACCGGCTATTTCATTCCAACCGGCACTACCTTGTTTCCCGACAATCAGGGCAAATTAGTTCAACGGATGCGGCCCCGCTACAACTCTGAGTTTATCTGGAATCGTGTTCCGCTGGCCAACATTGGCGCCACGCTGCCCGAATACCATACGAAAGAACTTTGGTTCTCAACCAAATAAGCCATTCAACATCATGAAGCAAGCCCTGCAACTTAGTTTTGTATTCCTAACAGGCTTATTAGCCATTGGATGCAACGACAAATTCGATTTTTTACAGGATGTTCAAACTCCAGCGGGCGCACAGGTGCGGTTTATCCATGCGGCTCCTGATGCACCCGCCATTGATGTGTACGTAAACGACCAGCGCATCTCAGGGGCGGCTGTGACAACGACCAACCCGACAGGCAGTTTGCTGTATACGTCCTCGTCGGTCTTTCCGGCCAGTGAGTATTCGGCCATTGCGACCGGCCCAGCGAAGGTGAAGGTTGTGACGGCATCGGGCGGCACAGTTGCCAGTCCGTTGCTCTCCGCTGATTTGATGGCCGAAGCGGGCAAACGCTATTCCTTTTTCGCGACGGGAACCGCGCCCAACTACAGCCTTTTGGCGATTCCCGATGAACTCCCCGCTCTGGCAGGCAACAACTTCTTTGTGCGAATCGTGAACCTGGTGCCAAACTCCACGGATGTTACGCTGACTTACGACGGGAAGGACATTGCCACGAGCATTGCACCAGGAAAAGCCAGTGCCTTTATCGCTGTCGCTCCACCCGCCGATTATAAAACGGGCCTGATTCGCACGGTAAACTTCGGAGCAAAAGTAAATGGCATAATACCCGTAACGACCGGAACGCTGATGTATGCGGGCATCCAGCCCGGGGGAGCCGTAACCTTTTACGTGCGGGGAGTAATGACCACCGATGCAAAAGTACCGACTAAATACGCAGTAGCTTTGGCAAGCTACACAAACCGATAGGTTTTTCGTAAGCCTTTGATCCCCGGCTTTGCCTGTGTCAGAGTCGGGGATTTTTACGCCTTCGCCAACTCGAAAATTGTAATCTCCGGCAAAATGCCCACCCGACCCGGATAGCCAATATAGCCGTACCCCCGGTTGACATACAATCGCTGGTCGCCTTCCTGGTACAGGCCCGCCCACTGTTTGTAGAAATACTGCGTGGGACTCCACCTTATGCTGCCGATTTCGACACCAAACTGTGCACCGTGCGTATGACCACTGAACTGCACATCAATATCGCCGTACTTTGGGCGTACTTCCGCATCCCAGTGCGTTGGGTCGTGGGAGAGCAGGAGTTTAACGGGATACTCTTCTGTTCCCCGGTACGCCTTCGCCAGATTGCCCGCCCGCAAAGCCGCCGGACCGAAGCCAAGATTCTGCACGCCGATGAGCGCAATTTTATCGCCGTTCTGTTCCAGAATTTTATGCTCGTCCAGCATGATGTTCCAACCTAATTGCTTGTGGGCGGCAATAACGTCCAGCACGTTTTGCCGCTCAGCCTGGGCGCTTGGCCACTGCACATATTTACCGTAATCGTGATTTCCGAGCGTCGAATATACGCCGAGAGGAGCCTTTACCTTGTCGAACACGTCGATGTAGCTGTTCACTTCGTCGGCGTGGCTATTAACCAGATCACCCGTAAAAAAAACGAGGTCCGGCTTTTGGCCCATGAGCATTTCAACGCCCCCCTTCACGGCGGTTTTGTTGAAAAAACTACCCGAATGAATGTCTGAAATCTGGGCTATGGTCATTCCATTAAACCCGGAAGGCAGATTCTTAAGCGGAAGTTTGATGCGTCGGATGCGGTAGTCGTGCGCGCCCGAGAGGATGCCCCACGTAAAACCAACCAACGGCACGGTGCCAACGACTAAGGCAGTTTTCATCAGAAAATCGGAGCGGGAGATGGCATCTTTCGGTATTACGCCAGTTTCCGCAGTAGGAATGGTTGTCCGGGTAGAATCTTCGACGGCTTCACGCACTTCGGGCTTATAGAATAGTGACACAATCCACCGAAAAAACCGGCCTAAATCGTCAATAAAAATAACCAGAACGGCAAGAAATTTTGAGAAATAGGGAATGGCGATACTGGCCCATAAAAACGTGCGAACCTGACGGCTTATGGAATCTGGCGGCAGCAATTGCATAATCACATACAGGAGCAGGGACAGGGCCGTGAATCCCCAGTAAACCAGGGCAATTGTTCGTTGGGTGCTTTCGCTGGCCGACCGGCTGAGGGTTTTAACGGCCTGAAAGACATACCAGTCAATCAGCAGCAGAATGACGGGAAGGGTGAAAAATAAGGCAGTACGGTTCATGAATTAAAGAGTGGGGAGAATATGCCAGACTAACGGTAATCGCATTCGTAAAGTTTGGGCAGGCTTATTCTATCAAAAAATAGAACAACTCTATAGACAGACGGTTAGGTTTTACTGTCGATTATCGTAAAATTGAACCTGTATAGAGTTTAATTTTTAATTCAAAATTTGCTCAACGAAGCAACGAGTTTTTTGTCATGCTGACGAAGAGTACCTCAGAGAACTAATTAAATAATTTAAGGTAGTGGTAAGATAGCCGCTGATGACTTATCTTAGCCCGATGATAAGCGAAGTTAAACAATACACCTGCTCCCGCTGTGGTAGTGTCAATTTACGCAAAAACGGGCACTCGGCCGAAG